>NZ_CP021138.1:959002-1278669 GCF_002162035.1 Sulfuriferula sp. AH1 | reverse complement strand
GATATCCCATGCTTGAACGCAAACCACCCATCAACTGATGGATAACTGCCAGCATACTGCCTTTATATGGCACACGCCCTTCGATTCCTTCCGGAACGAATTTATCGGCATTAGCCTCATTATCCTGGAAGTAACGGTCACTTGAACCTTTTTGCATCGCGCCAAGGGAGCCCATGCCGCGATAGGATTTATAGGATCGACCCTGGAATAATTCGATTTCGCCGGGCGCTTCTTCCGTACCGGCAAACAAGCCACCCAGCATCACGGTACTGGCGCCCGCAGCTATCGCTTTTGCAATATCGCCTGAGTAACGCACGCCACCATCCGCAATCAACGGCACACCCAAACTGCGCAGCGCATCAGCCACATTCTGAATTGCGGTAATCTGCGGTACGCCCACGCCAGCAACGATCCGGGTAGTACAGATCGAACCTGGGCCGATACCGACTTTCACTGCATCGGCACCATGCTCAACCAGCGCCAGCGCGGCAGTGGCCGTAGCAATATTGCCGCCGATAACCTGGATATGCGGGAAATTGGTCTTAACCCATTTGACCCTGTCGAGCACCCCCTTGGAATGGCCATGAGCGGTATCCACCACGATTACGTCCACTCCGGCCTGCGCCAATGCAGCAACACGTTCTTCAGTTCCCGCACCCACCCCTACCGCCGCGCCTACGCGCAAACGCCCCTGACTGTCTTTGCAGGCATTTGGATGTTCGGAAGATTTCTGTATGTCTTTAACGGTAACCAGACCGCGCAACTCGAAATTGTCATTGACTACCAGCAAGCGCTCGATACGATGCTTGTGCAGCAATGCCAGCACTTCGAGCCGGCTTGCACCCTCTTTTACCGTCACCAGACGCTCGCGCGGCGTCATGACCTGACTGATCGGCTGATCCAGATTGGTTTCAAAACGCAGATCGCGGTTGGTGACGATACCGACCACCTTGCCCGCTGCATCGACAACCGGCAACCCGGAAATACGATATTGGCGGGTTGTCGCCTGAACATCGCGCACGCTCATTTCTGGCGTGACCGTGACCGGATCCTTGACGACACCGGATTCGAAGCGCTTGACTCGCGCCACTTCGGCAGCTTGTGCCGCTATCGTCATATTTTTATGAACAATACCAATACCGCCCTCTTGCGCCAACGCAATAGCCAAAGGCGCTTCCGTCACGGTATCCATTGCCGCTGAGAGCAATGGAATATTCAAAGTGATGTCACGCGTCAAACGGGTTTGTAAACTCACATCGCGAGGCAGTACATCAGAGTGAGCGGGGACGAGCAGAACGTCATCAAAGGTGAGGGCTTTTTGAATCACGCGCATGGTTATTGTTCCAGAGCAAAGCAACATTATACGGCAAAGTTCAGTTGGCCGCTAATCGGAAACCGCATACGCATTTTCCATGGTAAAAAGCTACTAATTTACATAAAAGCATTTGACGCAAGCCACTCAAATCGTTATGTTTACGCAACCTAGTCAGGACAGGTTCGTACTAGCGACTTATTTTTAATACTAACCAAATCGCTTTTGAGGAGATTTGCAGATGAATAAATTTATTATTGCGTTAATCGGCGCTTCAGTTTTGGCAATCAGTGGCTGCGCAGGCACTACACAAACAGCCAGCGCACCAGCTACCGGCACTTTGAGTTCCGAAGCGCAAACCGCATTAACGCAAGCACAAGCGGATGTCGCCTCTGCGAAAAAACACAAAGCCCTGTGGACCAACGCCGAAAGCGCACTGAAAGCTGCTGAAGCAGCCGCCAAAACCGGCGACAGCGCTACCGTCATCAAGGATTCAAAAACAGCCAGCGATGCTGCCAAACTGGGCATAGAACAAGCCAGCCTGCCAAGCACCGATCAATTCAAATAAGCATGGACCAAAAACGGGCAGCTCCTGGTTAATAAGAAGCTGCCCGCCAAATGATCATTCATCTGCCTTTTCAATATCCCCGCCGCCTTTTTTCATCACCTTACCCTCTTCCGCACGACGTCTGCGCACTTCTTTAGGGTCGGCAATCAGCTTGCGATATATTTCGACACGATCCTTGTCCCGCAACGCCGTATCCGGCTTGACCAGCTTGCCAAACACGCCGATCTTGTTTTGCTTCAAATCAATCTCGGGAAATTTGGCCAAAATTCCCGAGGCCTCAATTGCCGCCAGAGCGGTTATACCCTCCTGAGCATGCAGCGATAAAATCAACTGTTCATCGGGTCTGGCAAAGGCCACTTCTACTGTAATCTGACTTGTCATGATGCACCATACACCTGCTCTGCGCGTTGGATAAACGCCTCAACAAAACTGTTCGCGATATAATTGAACACCGGCCCCAATACGGTATCGAGCAACTTGTTCGCAAATTCGTAATGCAGCACAAACTCTATCTTGCAGGCTTCGCTACCAAGCGCCTTGAAGCGCCATTCTCCATCCAGATGCTTGAACGGGCCATCGAGCAGGCGCATTTTAATAAGATTTGGCGGCTGATTCGAGTTCTCTGTACTGAAATGCTGCTTGATGTGCATATAATCGATATCGATTCTCGCCACCAATTGGTCATCCCGCCGGCTTTTGACTTCTGTACCGCCGCACCAGGGCAAAAAATCGGGATAATCTTCTACTCTATCGACCAAATCAAACATCTGCTGAGCAGAATGCCCAACCAAAACACTTTTGTTTACCTGCGCCATAACCCTTAGTGCCTAATATAAAAGCTGTTAAAATACTTGCTCAGAACGGGAACAAACTTATGAGCATCGCACAAAACAAAAAAGCATACCACGATTACTTCATTGAGGATAAATATGAAGCCGGACTTATGCTGACCGGCTGGGAAGTGAAGGCCATCCGCGCCTCCCGCGCCCAGCTCAAGGAAGCCTATGTTGTCATAAAAAATGGCGAAGTGTTCCTGATCGGAGCTCATATCAGCCCGCTTGCCACGGCATCCACGCACGTACATCCTGACGCCACGCGCACCCGCAAGCTGTTGCTGCATGCAGAAGAAATCAGCAAGCTGATCGGTAAGGTGGAACGTTCAGGCTATACGCTGGTGCCTCTTGACCTCCATTACAGCCGGGGTCGCATCAAGCTGGAAATCGGGCTGGCCAAGGGCAAGAAACAGCATGATAAACGCCAGACCGAGAAAACCCGCGAATCGAATCTGGAAATCCAGCGGGCCATGCGCAGTCACAACAAGCTGGCGTAGCCACAAACCTCGGCGCAGTCACAACAAGCTGGCGTAGCCACTATCAGCCTGTCTCAACAACTTACTTACGCAAACGCAGATACACTTCCGGCAGTTTTTTCGGCAAATCGTTGATGTGATCCAGAATCAGGTAATGTCCAGGCCCGAATATCTGTGGCAGATACTGGCTCCCCGTCGCATCCAACGTGATACAGAAAGGATGCACACCCGCATCCACCGCCTCTTTCACTGCCATGCGCGTATCCTCGTGCAGATAACGCTCATCACCGCCGTCATCGTAATCAGCCGGACGCCCGTCAGACAGAATCAATAACAAACGCCGCTGTGACGGTGCCTTGTCGAAGCCGGCGACAGCATGCCGTATCGCTGCACCCATGCGCGTAGCCAATCGCCCCGTAAGGCCGCCGAGCACCGCGCGCGTATGCGGTGTCAAACGCTCGTCAAAGCCCTTGATCGCATAATAACTCACATTATCCCGATATTTCGACGCAAACCCGGCCAGGCTGTAAGGATCCCCGACCTCTTCCATGCTCTCGGCGAACAGCAACATTCCCGCCCGCAGGCTATCGACCACCCGCCCGCCACCATCAGGATTGGTTTGCATGATCGACGTGGAAATATCCGCCAGCAAAGTCACAGCGGTATCACGATGCTGCACCACCCGCTGCCGATAAATATTGGCCTTGGGCGACATGCCGGCCCGCTTCTCGGCGATATAAGACATCGTCGCTTCGAGATCCAGCTCGTCACCATCGAACTGACGCCGCAAGGGGGCCATGCGCGCCGGTTTCTGCGTCTGAATGGCACGCTTCAGGCGTTTTAACGCTGGCGCATATTGCGTCAGCAGCTTGGTCGCTTCGCCGGCATCAAGCTCGGTCAGCTCCTTTTCCTGGACCCATGCCCAATTGCGCTTATAGCGATTATCGCGATAGTCCCATTCGGCATAAGGCTTGCCTTTCTCGCTGTATTCAGCACCCTTGGCATAACCCATGACATGAGCCGGTTGCGGAATACCGACCCCGACCCGGCCGCCTGATCCGGCTGTTTCTTCCGGGGAATATCGAAATCAGGATCTTCTCCAGCCGCATGCTTGGGGATTTGCTTTTGCTCGGGATTGGGCTTGATGTCATCATGTTTGACAACATCGTCCTTGTCTTCCATCCCGGTACCGAATTCAGCCTGCTCCAGAGCGCGGCGCGGATACACCGGTCGCGCAGCATTAGGCGAACGTCCGGGGATAAACGCAAACTCGCGTTCTACAAGAGAAATCGCAGGCAACGTACTGTTTTTATAAATCTCATTGGCGATCTTAAAGGCATCGATCACCGTGGCTTGGGCTGACAGCAAGGGGCGCAGCGCATCAAAATCCACATGCACCGGCGCTCCTTCCACCATCCAGCGCAGCGCCTGCCGCGCCCACTTGAAATAGCTTGCCGCCACACCTTCAGGCAACGGTGCGGCATCTGCTGCAGCCTGCAAGCGCGCCAGATAATTCGGCACCGTGGCGCCGATACGCGCATCCACGCGCGTATCCTCGCACAAGTCGAAAATCAGCTGAAAACGTATCATGTCTTCGCCATAAGCCGCGAACAGAGGACGCCAGGTAATGCGCTGCTGCTCATCCAGCGGCGGATGCTCGCGCCCCGCTTCGCGGAATAGCGCCTCAATATAGCGCCGCTCATACGAATAAAATGCCAGGTGTCCGGCGGTATGCATGATTGCCAGTATCGCTTCCTCACGGCTCGGCAGCGCAATGGGCAGATACAGCGCCGCACCGTCAGTTTCAACAAACGCACGCCCCTTGTCCGGCGACCAGTTACCTTCCAGCAAATCGAATGTCTCACTGAACCAGGCGTATAGCACCAGTTGCAGCAGGCGCTGATGTTCCGGTGTGCGGAAACCCGGGAGATTTTCCAGCAGCAGCGACATGCTCTCTTCGGATTCCAGCTTGAAAAACGCTTCCCCGCGCAAGCGACCTGCCTGCAGAATATCCGCCCCGCGCTTCGCCCATGGCAATACTGCATCGATGCCCAGCAGATTGCGTACGCGAATCGCACCGCACAGATAGGTGCCCAATGCCAAGCGACGCTTGGTGAACAGCTCCAGGCTGGGCAAAACCACTTCTTCGATGCCGGCAATGCCATGCCCGCCTTCAAGCTCGAGTACCGGACAGCGGAAATAAGCCACTCCGGAATCCAGATGGCGTTCGCACCAGTCCAGCCCTAAAGCGGCCCAACGCTCCTCGCCTTCTGCACCCAGGCTGTTATAAGCATCGGGCAATTGATTCATGAAACCGTCAACGGCTTTCCAGGAGCCACGCCATGCCAGAAATTTTAGCGCCTGATGCGTCCACGGCAATACCGACTGGCTGGCAAGACACGCAACCTCACTGCCACGAATAAACGCCTTGCCGGCATCGCGGTCATGAGCAAACAGGGCCTTGCAGGCCAGCACCCATTCCAGCACCACATCATCGCCATAAGGTTGAATCACGCTTAATGCAGCCTGGGTATCGCGATGCGCGACAAAACTGATTTGTTCCAGATCAACCAAGGCTTGCTGGATGGCGGCGAGAGTTTCTAAATCGGTCATGAATAAGTAAGCGACACAGGATTAAACAGACTAGGCAAAATGCGCTCGAATAATCTCCAGCAGCGCCTCGGATAACTCAGGGTCATCGGTCACCGGATTTACCAGCGCCGCTTTGCATGCTTCAAACGGACTTACGCCCGCTGCGATCATATTGCCGGCATACACCAGCGCGCGGGTCGAGGTCGCCTCTTCCAGGCCATGATCCTTCAGGGTACGCGCCCGCCGACCGGCGGCCACCAGTTTTTCAACCTGTCCATCATCCAGCTCCGGCACCTCGTTCTTGACGATCTTGCGCTCGATTTCTTCGCGCGGATAATCGAAATTGATACCGATGAAACGCTGTTTGGTGGAAGGCTTCAAATCCTTCAACACGGTTTGATAACCCGGGTTATAGGAAATCACCAGCATGAAATCCTCATGCGCCTCGATTTCCTGTCCCTTTTTCTCCAGCGGCAATTGGCGGCGGTGATCCGTCAACGGGTGAATAATCACCGTACTGTCAGTACGCGCTTCCACGATTTCATCCAGATAGCAGATGGCTCCAGCTTTCACAGCACGTGTAAGCGGGCCGTCCTGCCACACTGTCTGCTCGCCTTCCAGCAGGAAACGTCCGACCAGATCCGAACTGGTCAAGTCCTCGTGGCATGACACCGTGACCAGAGGACGCTTCAGGCGCCAGGCCATGTATTCGAGAAAGCGGGTTTTACCGCAACCGGTCGGGCCCTTGAGCATCACCGGCAAGCGTTTTTTATAAGCCGCCTCAAAAATCTCGATTTCGTTATTTTGGGCCTCGTAATAAGGCGCAGCGGCAGCATCCTCTACAGGGAGCTGAATAATGTCACGCTCTACGCCGCGCAAACGATTCAAAAATCCTTTCATGCCATCTCCAAACGTTCTTCACGCATACAGCGTGTTTTCATGAATAAATACAAATGACGCAAGGTACGTACTGCCATTTTTTCCGGATTTTCAGGTAATGCATCCATGCGATCCATCGTAATGCAATTATGGTAATACACCAATTCACGGCAATTATCGCGGATCGTATTCCAGGACGGATCACTCTTGACCAGCACCTTGAACACATCCAGCAAATCGCCGCTAATATCGGGGACTTCCTTTACCCCGACATCGACGATATAAGCAATAATCAGCTGTTTGGTAAGCGTCATCGCGTGTTCCACGGTCGCCTGCAACGGCAACGATTTCCGCTCGTTCAAAATGCGTTCGAGATCGATGATTTGCTCATCGACTTGTGCAAAAGCCTGTATTAAGGGTTGATGATCCATTTTCTGACTAGACCGAATAGAAGTTTAAGAATAAAATTGCGAAATTGTGATTTACGCAATACCCGATTATTTTACTCAACTTTACTCACAAATGGAATGCTGATATGAAAAAGCTGGTTAAGCTCGTCAAGGTCAACAACCTGGAATATAACGTCAACCGCGATCCAGCCGTATATCGTCGTTGCGCCAATGAAAATTTCCGTATTCAGGCTTTGGTGGATGGCAGCGGTCAGGTTAAATGCAAACTAACCGATACCACTGGTAAAGTGATTAACGAGCAAAGCGTTAATGCACCCGGCACTTATACTCACGAAGTATCCTTCCCAACCCCCGGCGTTCGCGTTGTTACCCTCAACGTTGAAGGCAATGGTGAAAAATTCGCTCTGGACATTCGTCTCGATGTCATGGAACACGCCTGGCACGGTTAAAAACCGGCAAGCAATAAAAAAGCCCGTTTCGACGGGCTTTTTTATTGACCAACATCCTTCATCAACCTCTTAACCAGCTACACCAGCCAGCCCATACCTCCGCTTTTGCCAAAGGCTTGATCACCAATTCGTCGGGATGCACGCTGACAAATAGCGATAGCGGCACGCCGCTTTCCGACATGTGACGCGCCGCCTTTTCGCCGACCACCCACAACCATTGCACCCCACTGGCGGTCACCGATTCATTCAGCCGCGCATAATTGATCTGTCTGAGTCCGGTTTTACGCAAGCCCATCGCGTCCAACATATTCGAGAACAGAACCGCAGCGTCGCCTGTCAGTGCCTTCTCCAACAACACCCAGCCGTGGGCGCCATCAGCGCGCAGTACATCTACCACGGTCAATTCCACATCTGCCGGAGTCAATGATTCCGAGCTCTGCAAAATGGCATCCGGCACAGTCTCCGAAATCGGACGCAATCTCCACAGCGGCATCAGCCCCAATTCTTCCAGCACCGCTTCACGCATGATCGATCAAATCCAATCGCATAATTACTGCATCCTCACGTCCGTCTACCGCAGGATAATAATCCTTGCGCACCGACACGCAATCAAATCCCATAGTGTCATACAAGCGCCGCGCCACACTATTCGATGGCCGCACCTCCAGCCAAAGCGACTCGGCACGATCCTGCCGTGCACGCCCGATAATATAGTGCATCAGCACCCGCCCCCAACCTTGCCCTTGCCGGTCCGGAGCAATGGTGATATTGAGCAAATGCGCCTCGCCGACCGCCAGCATCATCACCGCATAACCGATGATCTCGTTATCCAATTCGTATACACAACAACGATAACCCGAGTGCATGGAGTCGGCGAAGTTGCCCAGCGTCCACGGAAAAGGATAGCTCTGCGCATCCAGCGCCGCGATTTCCGGCAAATCGGCCTCAGTCATTGGCCGTACGATAGGCTGTATCTGCAATACGGTACTCATCGTTCGCAAATCTTCAATGCAACTTTGTTGCGGATATACAATGGCATCGCCAATTCGGCAGGTTTTCCCTGGCCTTGCGCGAATCTCCCTGCCACCAGCTCGGCAATATGGCGGGCGTGCGGATAAATATCCGGCTTTGCCGTTATCAGCGCCCGGCCATAGCGTTCTGCCAGCACGTCGGCATACGCCAGAAATCCGCTACCGCACCCCACCCAGCCAACACCTTCAACTGCCGGCACATCCTGCGGTTTACAGACGATCGGTTCGCTCAGCATCAACCAGTCATCGGCTACGCGTTGATAAGTTGCGTGATAAACCTCGCCCATGCGCGCGTCCAGACAGGCGATCACCCTCGTGCCATCACTGGCGGCCGCCAGTGCCTGCAAGCTGCTCACCCCAGCCACTGGAATATCCACTGCAAAAGCCAGGCCTTGGGCGACAGCGCATGCGATACGCAGGCCGGTAAATGAACCCGGCCCTTCGCCAAAGCCGATACCATCCAGATCCGCAAATTTCAATCCGGCTTCAGCCAATATACTTTGGCATTGCGGCAACAACAATTGCGAATGGGTTTGTCCCGCATGTGCCTGCCGGGTCAATATCTCGCCGTTCGCCCACAGGGCGGCGGAGCAATACTCGGTAGAAGCATCGAAAGCCAGGATTTTCATTAAGATCGATATCTAAAACAGGCCGCCTGAACTGGCGACATAAACGTAACCATGCAACATTTCCTCATTGCAAGGGCACATACACTTCAAACAAAATTCTCTGCCAGGGATTACGGCTCTTGTTCAAACGGGTAATCCTAGCATCAAGCGGAGTGCCATTATCCAGCATTCGCGCCACCGCCGCATTATCGCGACGCGGCACATACCCTAATTTTATCCCACGCCACTCCACCCGCACCGCACGCGGGTCATGTTCATTACCGGGCTCGCGCACCAAGACAAGCGCATCGCCTTCATGCAATTCGTTCCACAACGTCTTGCCTGCATAATACTGGAATCCGGCCAATGGCGAAGACTGCACCAGAATCTGCGCAGTCACTTGCGCTGCGAGGATACTGCCCGCTGCCAGCCACAGCAACACCAGGGTAAAGAACCTCATCATCAATAGCTAATCGAACGCCACTCATCATCCATCACGCGACTGATATATGTCGCTCCACCCGCAACGCCGGTACATTCCGGAATGAGAATATCGGGCTTGATCGCATAGGCATCCAGTGCGCCGCCGCACGCATAGAACTTCACGCCCAGATTGGCCGCATCCTGCATGAATCCATATACCGATTTCACTTTGTTTTCGGATGGATAAATTCGTTCCGCCACGCCTTTTGCCAGCAAACGTGTTGCCGCACTGGCAAAATAAATCTCCACCTCTACGTCCATCGCCGCTGCCGAAGCCGCCTGAAAAAATGGCGTACCACACAAATGCGGCTGATCCGGACTAATCGTCAACAGCATGATTACCAACTTCTCCGCCATCTTACCTTCTCCATACTTACAAAATTGCAGACATGCACGCCCCCCATGCCGCATCACATCATTTCAGCGTGAGTGTCTTAATGGGCTAAGAATATCACAACCTGATTACTACCGAGAAAAAGGCAAGAGATACAACAGAAAAGACAGAGAATGCTGAGCCAGGCTTCGTCGCCGGATGTGTCATTCAGGCACATCCGGCAACCCCGCTCCAGACAATTTAAAGTTTGCTACTTAAAATTTCATGCCGTAGCCGACGCCCAAAACCAGTGGATCCAGCTTCAAAGTGTCAATTTTCGTTCCTGCCAGAGCGACATCCGTTTTAATGTAGATTTTCTTTATGTCCAGATTGATAAAGGAATTCTTTCCGACTGCAATATCAACGCCCGCTTGCAATGCCCCGCCCCAGCTATTGTTATCCAGCTCCACATTTTGTGTGCCCACCTTCAGGTCATTGCTATAGAAACGCGTGTAATTGACACCGGCGCCCACATAAGGACGCACTGTTGCATCAGGCGCGAAATGGTATTGTGCAGTCAATGTCGGTGGCAGCACGCTCACTTTGCCAAGACTGGTCGACTCCAGGGATACTTCATGACGAGAAGTGCCTAAAATCAATTCCACCGCCACGTTCTTGGTTACAAAATAGCTGAAATCGACTTCCGGTACCAGTGCATTATCCACGCTGAGGCCCAGAGATGAACTTTCCTGCGGCTGAACGCTGATCGCACGCGCGCGTACCAGCCAATCCCCCTGATCCGCACTCGCGGCTGTACTTGCCAAAAGGCCCAATAGAATGACTGCATTTTTTCTTATCATGATCGATATCCTTTTTAAATTAATTAAAGAGATTGATATCTTAATATACTATTATCAATAACACAACAAAGATTTTGCATCGAATATTCTGGCGACGACAGCCGTCGAGAATCATCCACAGTCCGAGCCGAACATTTAACGGAAAACGAAATAAACTGCTTCACTTGAGGTAAAGCCATCGCCTGAATAGATGGATCCACGTTAAAATTCCCCACTCAACTGGTAAATGCCGGACACGCCATGTCGCACATAACAAGCTTCGCCCCCGTCGAAAACAGCGCCGCAAACATATTGATCCTGGGCAGCATGCCGGGCGTTGCCTCGTTGCGTTCCGGACAATACTACGCACATCCTCGCAATCTCTTCTGGCGCATCATGGGTACGCTCATACAGCTAGATCCGGAATCCCCCTATGAACAACGTATTGAGGCATTACGACATGCGCGAATAGCGCTGTGGGATGTACTTCATTCATGCAAACGCGAAGGCAGCCTCGATACCAGTATCGACAAAGCCACGCAAACTCCG
Organism: Sulfuriferula sp. AH1; assembly: GCF_002162035.1. Lineage (NCBI taxonomy): Bacteria > Pseudomonadati > Pseudomonadota > Betaproteobacteria > Nitrosomonadales > Sulfuricellaceae > Sulfuriferula > Sulfuriferula sp. AH1. Next base: position 1,267,327 of record NZ_CP021138.1, on the reverse strand, counting down.
AACGACTTCGGAACATTTTTCCTGCAGCATACGCATATCACGCATGTATTTTTTAATGGCACTGCCGCTGAACAAGCTTATCGAACACTCGTACTCCCCAACATGGAAATAAACCGCATCGAATATCAGCGCCTGCCGTCAACCAGTCCCGCCAATGCATCCATACCACTGGAACGCAAGCTGGGAGCATGGCAAGCCATATGCAATGCGCGCTGCCCCGGATAACAGCGAAGATGGCAACGGCTTTTTAAGGTGTATTATTACGAGAACTATTCAGGATACGTCGCTGATACGGCTCTTTGACTTCGATTTTTAATAATAACCAAGAAGGAGCAGACCATGACAAACCCACGCATGACAGCCAAAATGGAAGCGGAAGAGCCCGCGCTCAGGCTGGCGGTACTAATCGATGCGGACAATGCGCAGGCAGCCATTATTGAAGGTTTGCTGGCGGAAATCGCCGGCTATGGTGAAGCCAGCGTTAAGCGGATTTATGGCGATTTTACTTCCCCAGCCAGCGCGCAATGGAAAAGAGTGTTAAACAAACACGCTATTAAACCCGTGCAGCAGTTTGCATACACGACAGGCAAAAATGCGACCGACAGCACCTTAATCATCGATGCGATGGATCTGCTTTACACCCACCGTTTCGACGGCTTTTGTATCGTCTCCAGCGATAGCGATTTCACCGGCCTGGCGCTGCGTATTCGCGAAGAAGGACTCACCGTATTAGGTTTTGGTGAGCAGAAGACCCCCGATGCGTTTCGCAACGCATGCCATAAATTCATCTTCACCGAAGTATTGAGACCGGTATCGGCAACCAAAACCGAAACCGTGACCGCAAAGTCTTCCGCATCACCCAAACCGAAAAAAACCGCTCCATCGTCTGAAAAATCAGCAAAATCCCCTGTGACCGCCAAGGAATTTCCCAAGGAATTTGTTCTGCAAGCCCTTGAAAACTCATGCGATGACAACGGCTGGGCAAACCTCGGCACGTTTGGCAGTTATCTGACCAAATTGAAACCGGATTTCGATTCCAGATTATACGGTTTCAAAAAATTAAGCGACCTGGTAAAGGCCAAAACAGAGTTATTCGAAACCGAGGAACGCAAGTCGCCGAATTCCGATAAGAAGACACTCTATCTGAAGATAAAATAAATCCGATCTCGCTGCTTTCTTTGAGCCGGGAATCGCCAGTGCAATCTATGCATCCATTGCCTTGATGTGGCTGATACAGGATCGCCGGACCAAGCATGCCCTTAACGGATCACTGAACATGCAACGCATGCATTTCAAAACGGGTAAAAGGATACGCAAATACCAATATACACCTGGCATCTTGCTAGTCGCCTGCTAAAATATCAAATAGGTATTTGATCAGACGCTAGCTGTATCAGGACCGGCTAAACGTCATTTCATCTTTGTCCTGCAAGGAGGAATTATCGTGGCAAACTTAACCCGTTATGATCCGTTTGACTTGACCTTCGAGCCTTTCGACAATCTGTTCCGGGGCTTTATACAGCCTGTACGTTTCGAGAATCAACCCCAACAATTACAAATCAAAATGGACGTAAAGGAAACCGATAAAAACTACGCGGTTCACGCTGAAATACCCGGTGTCAAAAAAGAAGATATTCACGTTGCGATCAATGGCAAGCAAGTCAGTATCAGCGCCGAAGTGAAAAAAGAAAAAGAAGAAAAAGAAGGTGCGAAAGTACTGCGTAGCGAACGCTATTACGGCAAGTTATACCGCAGCTTCACACTGGATCAGGATGTGGATGAAGCAACGGCTGTCGCAAAATACACTGACGGTGTGCTTGATCTGACCTTGCCGAAAAAGAAAAGCAGCGAAGCCAAAAAACTGACTATTCAATAATTTCCGCTGTCTCTGTACAAATCAGAATACGCTGTCGTTTTTAAAATGGCAGCGTATTCTTTTGCAGGTCCCTCTGCCGCAAACACACCACTGAGCGAGAGTGACCATTTTCGGGTAAAATTCACTTTTATTTAACGCTGATACGCATTATGTCTGATTTAATCAAATTGCCCGGTGGCGCGGCTCTTTCGCAATTCCGTCTCGACAAACTCGCCGTTGCCTTACCTGATTATGATTGCATAAGCACCCAATTCTGGCATTTCGCAGAAACCAGCAAAACGTTAAATACTGCCGAACAAAGCACGCTCGACAGCTTGCTCACCTACGGCACCCCGGCTGCAGCCAACACCAATGGCACGCTGATGCTGGTCGTGCCCCGCCCCGGCACCATTTCACCCTGGTCGTCCAAGGCCACCGACATTGCCCATCACTGCGGCCTGAACCATATCATCCGCATAGAACGGGGCACTGTTTATTATTTCGTGCGCCGTGACGGCGCAGCAATAACGGCAACCGATCTGGCGGCGATTGCGCCGCATATTCACGACCGCATGACCGAAATCATACTGGGTGAGCTGGACGGCGCGCAGGCGCTGTTCCGTCATCTGCCACCAAAATCCCTAACCACTGTCGATATTCTTGGCGGCGGCAACGATGCGCTGGCCCGTGCCAATCAGGACATGGGATTGGCGTTATCCGGCGATGAAATCGATTATCTGGTGGCGAACTTCACCCAAATCGGGCGCAATCCGACTGATGTTGAATTGATGATGTTCGCACAGGCCAATTCCGAGCATTGCCGTCACAAAATCTTTAATGCGACCTGGGTCATTGATGGCGAGATGCAGCCCCACACCCTGTTCGGCATGATCCGCGAAACCCATGCCCGCCATCCGGCCGGCACCGTTGTCGCCTATTCGGACAATTCGTCGGTAATCGAAGGCGCAAACATCGCGCGTTTCTATCCTGATGCTGATGGCCGCTATGATTACCATCAGGCGACAACCCATATTTTGATGAAAGTCGAAACTCACAACCATCCTACCGCGATCTCACCATTCCCGGGTGCAGCCACCGGTTCCGGCGGCGAGATTCGCGACGAAGGCGCAACCGGTATCGGCTCCAAACCCAAAGCCGGATTGTGCGGATTTTCCGTATCCAATCTGCGCATCAACGATTACACCCAGCCATGGGAAAGCTATCAGAATAATGCCAACGGCTATGGCAAACCCGAGCGTATCGCTTCCGCGCTGCAAATCATGATAGACGGCCCGCTGGGTGCGGCCGCGTTCAACAATGAATTCGGCCGTCCTAATCTGGCCGGCTATTTCCGCACCTTCGAAGAACAATGCGCAGGTGAAATGCGCGGTTACCACAAACCCATCATGCTCGCCGGCGGCGTCGGCAATATCGATGCAGAGCATTGCTTCAAACATGCGTTTGCACCCGGCACCCTGCTGATCCAGCTCGGCGGCCCGGGCATGCTGATCGGCCTCGGCGGCGGTGCGGCATCCAGCATGGACACCGGCACCAATGCCGAGAATCTCGATTTCGATTCGGTACAACGCGGCAATCCGGAAATGCAGCGCCGCGCACAGGAAGTCATCGACCGCTGCTGGCAACTGGGCAAAGACAATCCTATTCTGTCCATTCACGATGTGGGTGCTGGCGGCATTTCCAATGCGTTCCCGGAACTGGTCGATGGTGCAGGACGCGGCGCAACCTTCCAGCTGCGCGATGTGCCACTGGAAGAATCCGGCATGTCACCACGCGAAATCTGGTCAAATGAATCACAGGAACGTTATGTGCTCGCCATTGCGCCGGCCAGTCTGGAATCGTTCCGCGCCATGTGCGAACGCGAGCGCTGCCCGTTTGCCGTAGTCGGCGTCGCCACTGAAACAGCGCATTTAACCGTAAACGACAGTTTATTGCCGGAAACACCTGTCGATATGGACATGTCGGTGCTGCTGGGCAAACCGCCACGCATGACCCGCAATGTCACGCGCACGCAACCCCAGCTTGCCGTCTTCGATACCCGCGACATAACGCTTGCCGAAGCCGCAACCCGGGTATTACGTTTGCCCAGTGTGGCCTCCAAGTCGTTCCTGATAACCATTGGCGACCGTACTGTCGGCGGCTATACCGCACGCGATCAATTTGTCGGCCCTTGGCAGGTTCCGGTAGCCGATGTCGCCGTCACCACGATGAGCTATACCGGCCACTGCGGCGAGGCTTTTGCCGTAGGCGAACGCACACCGCTCGCCCTGATCAATGCTCCGGCATCAGGCCGCATGGCCATCGGCGAATCACTGACCAACCTTGCCGCAGCACGCGTAGCCCAGATAGGCGATATCAAACTTTCCGCAAACTGGATGGCAGCCGCAGGTTTCCCTGGCGAAGACGCTGCATTGTTTGATACGGTTAAGGCCGTTGGTCTGGAATTATGTCCTGCCCTGGGCATCAGTATTCCGGTAGGCAAGGATTCCTTGTCCATGCGTACGACCTGGCAGGAGAACGGCGTCGATAAAGCAGTCACTTCTCCCCTGTCGCTGATTATTACCGCTTTTGCGCCTACGCCCGACGCACGCCAGACACTGACGCCCCAATTACGCACCGATCAGGGTGAAACCGACCTCATCCTCATCGATTTGGGTTGCGGCCGTAACCGTCTAGGCGGTTCCGCATTGGCGCAAGTGTATAAACAGATTGGCAACATCAGTCCTGACGTTAATTCGCCGCGTCAGCTCAAGGCATTCTTTGAGACTATCCAGACACTGAATGCCGCTCAAAAATTGCTTGCCTATCATGACCGCTCTGATGGTGGTTTATGGGCAGCATTATGCGAAATGGCGTTCGCCGGACATTGCGGCATCACTGTCGATGCCGGCGAGTTATGCCAGGATCGTTTCCGCGTTGAAGTTGAAACAGAAGGCGCGGACGATGAAGCGCCACAAATCCCGAACGACCAGGACTACAGTGCACGCATTTTCGACGTGCTGTTTAATGAAGAACTCGGCGCAGTACTCCAGGTCAAGCGCGAATATACCGCCGATGTCATGCAAGCTTTCTTCCAGGCCGGGTTACGCAGCGAGTTCCATGTCATCGGCACACTGAATTCAGACGATCGCATCGTCGTCACCCGTAACGACAAGCCCATACTCGACTTCGACCGCACCAAGCTGCACGCGATCTGGAGCGAAACCAGTTATCGTATTCAGCGCCTGCGCGACAATCCCGCCTGCGCAGACAGCGAATTTGCTCAAATTCAGGAGCGTGACGACCCCGGCCTTGCCGTCGAACTGAGTTTCGACCCCGAACAAAGCATCGTTATCGGCGGCAATAAACCGCGCATAGCGATATTGCGCGAACAAGGCGTCAACGGCGAAGTGGAAATGGCAGCCGCATTCGACCGTGCCGGTTTCGATGCGGTCGACGTACATATGAGCGACATTATTTCAGGCCGTGTCAGTCTGGGTAATTTTCGCGGATTGGCCGCTTGCGGTGGTTTCTCTTACGGCGACGTATTGGGCGCTGGCGAAGGCTGGGCCAAGTCCATCCTGTTCAACCCGCGAGCGCGACATGAATTCGAAGCGTTTTTCAGTCGTACGGACAGTTTTGCATTAGGTGTCTGTAACGGCTGCCAGATGATGAGCAACCTCAAATCCATTATCCCTGGCGCTCAGCACTGGCCAAAATTCACGCGCAATCAATCCGAACAATTTGAAGCGCGCTTTGTCATGGTCGAAGTTACTGACAGTCCGTCCATTCTGCTTGGCGACATGATCGGCAGCAAAATGCCTGTCGTTGTCGCTCATGGCGAAGGCTATGCCAATTTCAGCCAGACTGGCGATGCCGGTCAGGTAATCGGCGCCATGCGTTTCGTGGACCATCACGGACGGCCTACCGAAGCCTACCCGCTCAATCCTAACGGCTCGGCAAATGGCTTGACGGGCGTTACCAGTACCGATGGCCGTTTCACCATCATGATGCCGCATCCTGAACGCGTATTCCGCGCCGTACAACATAGCTGGCATCCTGATTCCCTTCAGGAAAACGGCCCTTGGCTACGCCTGTTCCAGAATGCACGTCGTTGGGTAGGCTGATCATGAGTACACGAAAATCCATTCCCATACATCGCTTTTCAGCCGACGAGATCGCTGCGCGGGATAATGAAATGGGTCTGAATGCGGGTGCAGACGATACCCGTTGGTACAGCGAGGAGGAACTGGATGAACTGGAAGAACGCGACCCGCTTCTTGCAGCACGCATCGCCCAACGTCAGGCGCGTATCGACAAACTGCGCCCGTATATAGTCAATGGCGAAACCCCGCCACTTACCGAAGCTGCATTAATTGCGGTACTGGAAGAAGCACGGCAGATACTGTTGCGTGACGGAGGCGATCTGGAGCTGGTCGCCATTCAGGGGACCATCGTGCGCGTCCGTCTGAAGGGCGCATGCGTTGGCTGTCCTAACTCGATGCTGGATCTAAAGAATGTCGTCGAAAAAATCGTTCGACGCACTTTTCCGCAGGTAACGGAAGTTCAGAACACCTACTAAAACCGATCAAGGAAGAGGCGGGGCTTGCTCAGCCAGTGCGGGCTGCTCCGCCGGCTTTACAGGATGTTTTTCCAGCCATTTCTGCTTGACCACTTGCTGCTTGCTGGGCGGTAACCGCTTTAACTTTTTATAATTCCGTCTTGCCAATTCACGTTGTTCACGCGTCAGCGAGCTCCAGGCAATCAGTCTCTTCTGGAAACGCTTTTGCTCCTCCGGTTTCAGCTGGGGATATTTTGCTGCAATAGCAAGCAGACGGGTCCGCTGCAATTCCGACATGCCGGACCATTTGGAAGCGACGGGCGCAAGTATATTTTGCTGTGCCGGCGTCAGTCGGCTCCATTCAGGCGAACCTGTCTTGCCTGCTGACCAGGCCGGTTCAGACAGACAGAACAAACATGTCAGCAATAGCATTAATCGGTAGAGTTGGTGACCCATTTGCTCAAATGTCCATCCAGATACGCATTTACAGGCAAATCTCCTGTCAACAATTCGGTATCGATAGCCGCGGTATCGTCATCACTGGAAAAAGATGTCTGCCATATCGCTGCTGTCGCACACAGCACTATCACCAGTAACATGCCGACCAAACCGGTACGATGCTGGCGCATCCAATCGCTCCAGGCCAGACTATGCGCCGACCTGAGTTGATGTGATTGCGACTGCTGCGCTGCAAGCGAACATGCCCGTTCGCGCGCGGATTGCAGCTTGCGCGACGCATCCGGGCCTATCGAATCCAGACTGCTATTTAAGACAGCAATCACTTGTTTTACGTAAACATCCTTATTCATCGGTCATTCCTTTATCCTGCAATGCAGCAGCCAGCGCATGCACCGCACGCGAGCAGTGCGTTTTGACGCTGCCTTCCGAGCAACCCATCACCACAGCCGTCTCTGCGATATCCATCTCCTCCCAATAACGCAGCAAGAAGGCTTCGCGTTGACGCGGCGGCAATTTTTCTATGGCGGCTTCGATCAATGCCAGATTCTTGCCGCTCATCAATTGATTAGCCGGGCTGTCTTTTTCATCGGCCGCTTGCACATATTCCATCGGCTCGTCGTCTTCGTCATCCCGGCCCGAGGTAAAAAAAGATATCGCCGTTACCCAGAAATTCCGCACCTTCTGACGCCGGTAATAATCTCGTATGGTATTTTGCAAAATACGCTGAAACAACATGGGATATTCTGCCGGCGGATGCCCGCAATACTTTTCAGCCAGCTTGAGCATCGAATCCTGCACGATATCGAGGGCCGCCTGCTCGTCACGCACTGCGAATACAGCCTGGCGATAAGCCCTGCGCTCAACTTCAGCAAGAAACCGCGCAAGCTCTATTGTGTTCGCCACAAGAATCCTTAAATTTGATCGGCAAACGACAATATCGCATCCAGACGCAAGATTTCCACCCTGCCGTCCGCATGCTGCATCTTTAACCATTCAGCGGCATTTGCACTGTATACGTCCAGTGGCAATATCGTGGATATCATTTCCTGTCCACCGGCATTGCGATAACGCATTTGCAGCTTCTTGCGCTTCAGCACGGCAAACTCCAACCCTTCATGAAGCGTGCAAGCAATAGGCTGATAGTTGACTTCAGGGTTCAATGCAACTCCATCCCCATGGCGGCCAAAGGATTAATGTTCTTGCCCAAGGCGACGCCAAAACGCTTGGCAAAACGATCGGCAAAACCTTCCTGCGGGGTGAAATCCACCACATTTTCGGCATGGATCACATCACGCGCCACGTATTCTGTGCTGCCGAAGCCATCAGCCAATCCCAGCGACACTGCTTTCTCGCCGCTCCAGATCAAACCGCTAAACATGTCGGGGGTTTCCTTCAGGCGTGCACCGCGTCCGTCTCGCACCGCCTTGATGAATTGCTGATGGATCTCTTCCAGCATCACTTTGGCGTAATTTTCCTGTTGCGGATTAACCGGCGAGAACGGATCGAGGAAGCCTTTATTGGTACCCGCCGTTAGCAAACGGCGCTCCACTCCTAATTTGTCCATCGTGCCGGTAAACCCGAAACCGTCCATCAATACGCCGATAGAACCTATCAGACTGGCCTTGTCGACATAGATGCGATCTGCCGCCGCGGCGACATAATAACCGCCGGAAGCGCACAAATCATCAACCACAACATATAACGGGATATTTGGATATTTGACACGTAACCGTTTGATTTCGTCGTAAATCTGCCCCGCCTGCACCGGGCTGCCGCCCGGACTGTTGATACGCAGAATAACGCCTTTGGTGTTTTTATCCTTGAATGCCGCCTGCAAGCCGCTAATGATTTGATTTGCGCTGACTTCTCCAGACGCAATCGTGCCATTCAATTCGACCAGAGCGGTATGCTTGCCGGTTATCTCTATAGCGTTATTCCCTATCCAGCCCATGACGCTGAAAAAGATTAGAAATAGGAAACTGAAACCCAGGATCCTGAAGAAAATGTTCCAATGTCTCGCCACACGCTGTTCTTTTAACGCCGCCAGGGCAAGCTTTTCCAGCACTTCGCGTTCCCAACTAGCAGATTTTTCCGGTTCCGACATGCCACTTCCTTCGTTAAATATCAATGTCTAAGTATAACCCCAAGAGCAGATAACAAGCACTAGCCATGCTGACTTAACCATTTTGCCAGGGCCGCGAAATCATGCGCGATGTATAATGGTTCAAATGCCTGCAACGTTGATGCGCAATGCGCGCCGTATCCGACACCGACACTGGCCACACCGGCATTTTGCGCCATTTGCAGATCATGACTGGTATCGCCTATCATCAATGTGCGCTCGGGGCGCACACCGCAGCAATCCATCAATTCCAGAATCATTCCCGGATGCGGTTTGGAAAAAACCTCATCGGCGCAACGGGAAGCATGGAAATACGAGCGCAACCGGCTTTGATCCAGCGCTCGCTCCAGTCCTCTGCGGCTTTTGCCGGTCGCGACCGTAATCCAATACCCGGCATGATGTAATTGCGGGATGGTTTGCGCTACGCCATCGAACAGCGGCAATAAATGATCCTGACCCAAAAAATGATGCCGATAACGCTCAACCAGCTGCGGATAATCCGCAGCCGGCAACGCCGGCAATAGCGCCGCAATCGCTTCAGTCAGACCCAGACCAATAATATGGTTGGCCTGCTCCATGCTGGGTACAGGCAAATTCAGGTCGGCGCATGCCGCCCGAATCGAGCTGGCAATAGCACCTGTTGAATCCATCAGAGTGCCGTCCCAGTCGAAGATCAGCAAGTCAAACTGTTTTTGCATGATTCAATCTGTCAATAAAATTTTGCAATTCTTTTGGCAATGGCACTTCTATCACTAACGGCTCGTTCGTTAACGGATGCCGGAATTCCACACGCCATGCATGTAAAAACATGCGTTTCAGGCCATTTTTCGCCAACTCCCGATTGCGTGCAAAATCGCCGTATTTATCATCACCTGCGATCGGAAAACCCAGATGCGCCAAATGCACGCGTATTTGATGAGTACGCCCGCTCTTTAATTCCGCTTCGAGCAATGTATAATCGGGCCAGGATTCGCGCAAACGGAAAATAGTATGCGCAGCTTTCCCATCCGCACTTACCATGACCCGGCGTTCGCCGTCTGCATTGAGATACTTATGCAATGCGACCTTGACATGTTGCGTGGGCGCTTTCCACTGACCATTGACCAGCGCCAGATAGCGTTTGTTCACGCGATTTTCCCGAAAAATATCATGAAGCTTGACCAGCGCACTGCGCTTGCACGCCAGAATCAATGCACCCGAAGTTTCTCGGTCCAGCCGGTGCGCCAATTCCAGAAAACGACATTCCGGCAATTCCAGCCGCAGTTGCTCAATCACACCCAGGCTAACCCCGCTGCCGCCATGCACCGCCATTCCGGCCGGCTTGTTCAATATGATAACGGCATCGTCACGATACAGCACGTGGTCGAGCAAACGTATACCACCCTTTGGCAAAGTGGCCGTTTTGGGTGCGGGCTCAGACACGCGGATCGGCGGAATCCGGACTTCATCTCCCAGCACCAGTTTGCGCGAAGCCTCTGCCCGCCCTTTATTGACGCGCACTTCGCCGCTGCGAAGTATGCGATACAAATGACTCTTGGGTACACCTTTCAAATGGCGCGCCAGGAAATTATCGATCCGCTGCCCTTCCGAAGACTCATCCACTTTAATAAAAGTGACAGATTCTTTGCGTAAATCATTCATTTTGCATATACTGATAGCACTTCTTGTGATGGCTGCAGGGCATGGATTTAATCATGCGCCAAATGCGTTATCCAAAAGTAAAATTAACCGGTTAATTTCGCTCACCGGAACCTCAACCCATATGAGGCGGCAATTATACACGCCACCATACCTGAGCACGGAAAAACCATGAATGCATAGTGCATATGGCTCCAAACAAGTAGCGATATTTAAGTATTTTTAGCGCGCGAAACGCAGCCTAGCTTGAATCACAGTTCATTCACGCCAATCCGCATTGGTTATGACTCGATAGTATCTTTTGTCACTTCGGCACCCATAATGAAGCAGAACAAGTTGCCCCTACAAAATTATTTATCCTCGTCAAACTACCTGTATGGTTAAGCATATTGAAACGCTGGCTAGTTTTTTGCTGATGTTTAAACACATTCGCATCACGAAGAATCACCATGACCGATTAACCTGGATGTCCATCATGACTGTTACCAGACGATAAACGTGCTGTTAAACCGCATACGCGGTGGTGTGCCTTCGTCCCGTGTCATCGCGCGCGGGAGAAATTAAACAAATGAAACGCATGTTATTTAATGCGACACAAGCAGAAGAACTCCGTGTCGCCATTGTCGATGGCCAAAAACTGGTCGATCTGGACATTGAATCTGCAAACAAGGAACAACGCAAAAGCAATATATACAAAGGTATCGTCACTCGTGTCGAGCCCAGTCTGGAAGCCGCTTTTATCGATTATGGCAGCGACCGGCATGGCTTTTTGCCTTTCAAGGAATTATCTCGCGCATGCTATTCGGTTGATGCACCGGAATCCGGCCGCCCGCGCATACAAGACGTCTTGCGCGAAGGGCAGGAGCTCATCGTTCAGGTAGAAAAAGACGAGCGCGGCAACAAGGGCGCGGCCCTCACCACCTACATCAGCCTAGCCGGTCGATATCTGGTATTAATGCCGAACAATCCGCGCGGCGGCGGCGTTTCCCGTCGTATTGAAGGCGAGGAACGTAACGAACTGCGCGATGTAATGGCCCAACTCGTCATACCCGCCGGGATGAGTATTATTGCCCGTACCGCCGGTATCGGACGCGGAGTAGAAGAATTGCAGTGGGATTTGAACTACTTGCTGCAATTATGGAACGCTATTGACGGCGCGGCAAATAGCCAAAAAGGTGCATTTCTGATTTATCAGGAAAGCAGCCTGGTGATACGCGCCATTCGCGACTACTTCCAGCCTGACATTGGCGAAATCCTGATTGATACCGAAGAGGTCTACGAGCAGGCGCAGCAGTTCATGAGCCATGTGATGCCCGGCAATGTGCACAAAGTCAAATTGTACAAAGACGATGTGCCCTTGTTCTCCCGCTTCCAAATCGAACATCAGATTGAAACCGCTTTTTCCCGCGAAGTGAGTCTGCCTTCCGGCGGCGCAATCGTGATCGACCACACCGAAGCCCTGGTTTCGGTCGACGTCAACTCGGCACGCTCCACCCGCGGTACCGATATCGAGCAGACAGCATTCAACACCAATCTGGAAGCAGCGGAAGAAGTCGCTCGCCAGTTGCGCTTGCGCGATCTGGGCGGACTGGTCGTTATCGATTTCATCGACATGGAAAGCCAAAAAAATCAACGTGATGTGGAAAATCGTTTACGCGATGCATTACATTACGATCGCGCTCGCGTCCAGTTTGGCAAAATATCGAAATTCGGCCTGATGGAGCTATCGCGTCAACGCTTGCAGCCTTCTCTCGGCGAATCCAGTCACCAACCCTGCCCCCGCTGCAATGGCACCGGTTTCATACGCGGTATCGAATCAACCGCATTGCATATCCTGCGCATCATTCAGGAGCAAGCGATGAAAGATCAGACGGGTGCGATCCATGCCCAGATTCCGGTTGATGTTGCTACCTTCCTGTTAAATGAAAAACGTGCTGATATTTTTGCCATCGAGTCACGGCTCAAGGTCAGTGTCGTGCTCATTCCCAACATTCATTTAGTGACGCCGCATTACAAGATTACCCGCCTGCGTCACGATGAAATCAATCCGCTGGAAATGCTTACTCCAAGTTATCGATTAAGCGAAACTATCGAAGAGGCGACCCCGGCAGAAACCCGGAAAGAGAATAAGCCGGCAGCGCAAGTTCCTGTGGTCCGCGGCATTACTCCAACCCAACCGGCACCGATTATTGCTGAAAAGGCAGCTGAAATCACTTCAGCCATAAGCACTTCTGCCAAATCCGGCTTGATTGGGCGGATTTTTGGCTGGCTGCAAAAATTTGGCGAAGATAAACCTGCCGCCGTTACGCCTGCAGTTGAACCAGTTGCGCCGACCGTACGGGAGCATCGCCCACAACAAGATACACGCAACCGCAATCGCTCACGCAATGAGCGTCCGCCACGCAATGAAATACGTAACGAAGCGAAAGGCGAAACGGCAACCGAACGTCCTGCCCGCACTGAACGCCCGCCTCGTCCGGAGCGTGCACCGCGTCAGGATCGCGGCCCGCAAGAAGTCGGCATTGAAATGAATTCGGACAAACAAGCCAAACCTGAATCCGGCAAAAAGCCACGCCCACCACGCCAACCGCGCCATGCCATTGACAATAACGTGAATGAGACCGCAGCAGCGGAAGCCACGCTGACAAATGACGATGCCGCCACCGGCGTTGCGACTGCACCGCAAGAACCCCGCAGTCGCCGTGGACGTCGCGGGGGCCGTCGCGAGCGCCGTCCTGAGCATGCAAACAACCAAGCCGAGACCGCGACTGCAGATACAGCCAACCAGCTGCCTTCGACTGCTAAAAACGAAATTGCGCCTGACGTAGTTGCGCCTGCAATCGCTACGGAAGCGGAAGCAGCAACTTCTGCTCCGGCTGAAATCAAGAGCGATGCAATTGCCGTATCTGAACCGGTTGTTGCTGAACCGGTTGTTGAAGTTCATGAAGCGGCAACCGAGATTCAGCAGATTGAACCGATCGCAGCTCCCGTTGAGATCATTGCTGCTCCAGCCGCCGTTGTCAGCCCGACAAGCCCGTCTGTAGCAGCAACGCAAATGGACATATTCGCACCGGCTACTACAGACACTAGCAGTACCGTCACAGCTGCTCCAATTGCGGCATCGGGAAAACCAGCCATTGAGCAATTACTGGCCGAGCTGCTGGCGCCTTCTACCGAAGCCGCGAATTTACAAATGATCGAGACGCAAGCAGCAAGCAAGGAACAGCAAAGCGCTCCGACAGCCACCCCCAAGGCCAGAGCGGCTCGAGCCAAACCGGTTGTCACAGAGGCAGAGAGCGCACCGTTGTTGCAAGTCGAGACCACAGCAGCACCTGTCGTCAATGCCGAGATCGGAACGAACAAACCTCGCCGCGAACGTAAATCATTGCAACAGAACACGCAGAATGTGGCTGAAGTCCAGCTCACCCAGGTCGAGACCAAACACTAAACAGTGTAAACGCAGACCGGAATAATTCCGGAAACGATGGAAAAACATCCATCGTTTCCGATAATTATGCTTTCAAATCGTCCCCTACGACAATCAGCAATCCATCAGCAGCAGCATCCACCATTGCCCGCACCAACTCAAACCCGTCTTGCTCACCGTAATAGGGATCAGGCACCGCTTGCCCAACGAACCTGCTGCTGAAATTCAGGCACAGCTGGACCTTGTGCTGATTAATGCCCGCCATGCGTTTTAAATGGGCAAGGTTATTCTCATCCATTGCCAATATATGATCGAATTTTTCGAAATCATCAGAGCAAACCTGACGTGCACGCAAACCTGAAATATCGTAGCCGGCATCGGCCATCGTCTGCCGAGCACGCCGATCGGGCATCGCCCCTATGTGATAATCATGAGTACCCGCCGAATCGATCAATATATATTCTGCCAAACCCAACTGATCAGCTTTTTGAGTAAATACCCCTTCCGCCATGGGTGAGCGGCAGATGTTGCCCATGCAAATAAAAAGCACTGCAATCTTCTTCGAACTTGCCACGCCAATATACCTTTTGTTTGAAAATACGCATGATACTGCATTGCAGAACCGATTCTCTGCTACGCAGATTGAAATTTGATATTTTATAAGCCCACTGATTTTCAGATGTAGTACTATTGCCCTGTGCGCATTCGAATCGGCTAAAATTGTGTTAAAGACCAATCCTTACCATTTACTGCAGTCAGTCGTTAGTCTTACATCGACACGCGATCAATTCGCATTGGAAACGTGCCTGATCAGGACCCTGCAGGAAATCATTTCGGCCTATTGCATCAGTTTCTATGAGATAGAAGATCGCAGTGACCATCATCTCTTAAACGCTGTGGTCAGCATGAATGCACAACATGATGCAAACGAGATATCCACCGAAGCAAATCGGCTCTCCATTGTCATGGAACATGACGATGGCATTTTGAGCAGCTATCTGACCAATTCCCAGATAGTCGTCGAATCAAAACTCCACACCGGTGTGCGTGTAATTCATCCTGTACAGGGTATCAATAAAATCATCGGATTCCTGATAATCGACTGCGCATCGCTGATACAAAAAGATCAGGATCTGGCCGCAGGGTTCATGCGCATCTACTACAACTGGTTACAGCTCATTAACGACAATGAACGTGACACGCTGACCGGCTTGCTCAACCGCAAAACTTTCGATGCGCATATCGAGAAAACTCTGGTCGCAGCTCACGCCGGGAAAAAACGCAGCGAAGATACCGACCATCCGGATTATCTGGCGATACTGGATATAGATCATTTCAAGAAAATAAATGACAAGTTCGGACATTTATACGGAGATGAAGTACTGTTATTGTTTTCGAGCATCATGCGCCAGGCATTCCGCGAAAGTGATCAACTATTCCGCTATGGCGGTGAAGAGTTTGTCGTCATTCTCAAAAATGCCCGTGCGGATATGGCAATGAATATATTGCAACGCTTCCGCAAGAAGGTCGAAGCCCATACTTTTCCGCAAATCGGCAGTATTACCGTCAGCATTGGTTTTGTGACGATTGCTGGACAGAATTTGCCCAGCACGGTTATCGAACAGGCCGACCATGCCCTATATCATGCCAAAGAGCATGGCCGGAACCAGGTTTGCTCATTTGAAGCCTTGCAGGCCGAAGGGCAAGCCTATTCGGAAATCGCATACAGCAACGATATTGAAATGTTTTGAATCCGTTCCCACCCGGTCTGCGCCCGATACGGTTAACGAACCCCTCAACCCAGCAACGCCCCTGTTGTTTGCCAGCGCCAGCTGTCTTCACACATCACATCAATATCACGTTGTGCGCGCCAGCCTAACTCTCGTTCCGCCAAACCGGCATCGGCATAGCAAGCCGCAATATCGCCAGGGCGCCGGTCAACGATGCGATATGGCACCGTCTTACCGCTCGCCTTCTCAAAAGCCGCAACCATTTCCAGCACGCTATAGCCACGCCCTGTGCCCAGATTATAGGTGACCACTCCGCTTTTATTTGCCAAAGCATTCAGGGCAAGCACATGCCCCAATGCAAGATCCACTACGTGAATGTAATCGCGTACGCCAGTACCGTCAGGTGTCGGATAATCACCACCGAATACAGACAACTGAGCCAACTTGCCAGCAGCAACCTGCGCTACATAAGGCATCAGATTGTTCGGAATGCCGTTAGGATCTTCACCGATCAAACCGCTGCTATGCGCCCCTACCGGGTTAAAATAACGCAATAGCACGATATGCCAGTCTGCCTGTGCAATCGGCAGATCACGCAGCATCTCCTCCACGATCAATTTCGAACGGCCATACGGATTAGTTGCCGACAACGGAAAATCCTCGCCTATCGGCACACTGGCCGGATCGCCGTAGACAGTCGCCGAGGAGCTGAACACAAAATTGTGTACATTGTGTTCAGCCATGACCTCCGCCAGCACCAGGGTGCCATAAACATTATTATCATAATATTGCAAAGGCATGGCGACCGACTCGCCGACCGATTTCAAACCGGCAAAATGAATGACGGCATCGATCTGATGCGTCCCGAACACTGCACTTAACGCCGCTTTGTCACGCACATCCAGATCATAAAACGACACCGAACGTCCGGCAATCTGCCTTACCCTGTCCAATACCGAGATTTTGCTGTTGCATAAATTATCGACCACGATGACTTCATGCCCTGCATTAAGCAATTCAACACAAGTGTGACTCCCGATATATCCTGCACCACCTGTTACTAAAACGCGCATAATTATCCTTAACAATATAAAATGATCTGTATATACAACCCGGGACCAAACTTGAAATCGAATCCCATCGCACGCTGCTCGAAATTAATAATATTTAACAATCAAGCTCATCGAAGCAAGCTTCGTCATGCGATAATCAAATTGACCATGATTAACCGACTTAGTGCAATCTTACTATTATTTTTCAGCTTGCATGCGCACGCATTCAATGCCGCATTCTTTTACGGTACACCGTTTCCGCAAGAATTACGTATTTATGATGCCATCATTGTCGAGCCGGATCATACCGATTTCGCCAAGGTGGCCGACGATATGCAGAACAAGCTTTATGCATACACCAGTCTGGGCGAGGTCGGCCCTGACAAACCCTACGCCAGCAGCATCCCGGCAACAGCAAAAATCGCACGCAATCCAGCGTGGACTAGCGATGTCATGGATCAAACCAGTCCTGCCTGGCGCGCGTTCTATCTGGAAAAAATAGTCGCCCCATTATGGCAACGCGGATTCCGCGGAATATTCATCGATACGCTGGATTCCTATCAGCTTGCCGCCATCACACCGCAGGCAAGAGCGGTTCAGGAAGCCGGCATGGTGGAGACATTACGGCAATTGCGCAGCCGCTTTCCCGGTATTCGCATTATTCTCAATCGGGGCTTTGAGATTCTGCCGCACGTCCATGACTGGATCACCGCTGTCGCCGCCGAGGCATTGTTCCAGGGCTGGAACAATGCCGTCCATGCCTATGTACCGGTTAACGAATCAGACCGGCAATGGCTGTTGGCCCGACTCAATCAGGTCAGGAACGACTATCACCTCCCCGTCATCGTCATCGACTATGCGGCTCCCAGCCAGCACCAATCAGCACGCGAGCTGGCACAGAAAATCCATGCCGCCGGATTCATCCCCTGGGTCAGCGACCCCGGACTCGACATGATCGGAGTCGGGTATCCGGAAATTCAACCCAGACGCATCCTGATGCTCTATGACGGCACCAATAACAAAGACGTCATCTTCAGCGACTTGCATCGGTTTGCCGCGTTACCGGTGCAATACATGGGTTTCATCCCCGAATATCTGGACTTGACCCAGCCGTTACCGGATTACCAGCTGGCGGGACAATATGCAGGCATCATCATCTGGGCGGATGGTGCCCGAAATAACTCGCCTGAACTTAAACTGTGGCTACTCAAGCAAATCAAGCAGGGAATACGCCTGGCCTTCGTCAATGAATTCGGCTTCGATCGCAGCAACGACAATCTGCAGGCATTCGGATTGACTGTCAAAGACAACGTACCTGCCGAGAAAGTGGAAATCGTTGCCAAGGATGCGATAGTGGGATTCGAACACTCTGCACACGTTTCCCCGGACTCGCTCGACATCATTGATGCGGGCAAAAACAGCACGCCGATACTGCGACTCAAGGCCGCCGGCCAGGCTACCGATGTCGCAGCGTATATGCCATGGGGAGGATACGTGTTATCTCCCTACGCAGTCTATGACATCCCCTACCAGCAGGGGACGCGCTGGATTATCAATCCATTCGCGTTCTTCAGGCGCGCGCTGGATCTGCCGGACATGCCTGTTCCCGATGTAACGACCTCAACCGGGCGACGCCTGCTGATGGCACATATGGATGGCGACGGCTTCGCCAGCAATGCCGAGTTTCCCGGCTCGCCGTTGGCTGCACGGGTGATGCTGGAAAAGATTTTCAAAAAATACAGGATTCCTACAGCCGTTTCAGTCATCGAAGCGGAGACGGCGCCATGGGGCTTATACCCACAGAAATCCGCCGAAATGGAACAGGTTGCACGCGAAATTTTTCGCCTGCCCCATGTCGAGATTGCCAGTCATTCCTTTTCGCACCCATTCAAATGGCAGCAATTAAGCACGGACGGTGACGGCGAAGGCTTCAGTCTGCCTGTGCCGGGCTATAAATTTGATTTAACCAAAGAAACGGAAGGCAGCGTCAATTACATCAACCAGCGCCTGGCACCGGCAGGTAAAAGCTGCCGGGTATTTTTATGGACAGGCAACTGCAATCCCGGCGCAGATGCCATCGGCAAAACCGATGCATTAGGCCTGCTGAACATGAACGGCGGCGAAACCGAGATTACCAATAGCCAGCCCAGTATCACTTATGTATCGCCATTGGGCGTAGCGCGTTCAGGACATTTTCAGATTTATGCGCCCAACCAGAATGAAAATGTCTATACCAACAATTGGACTGGGCCGTTTTACGGTTTCCGCCGTGACATCGAGACGTTCAAATTGACCGACTCGCCGCGCCGCCTCAAACCCATGGATATCTATTTCCATACTTATTCAGCTTCCAAACCGGCATCACTAAAAGCCTTGCAGGAAGTTTACGATTGGGCGTTAAAACAGCCTAACCATCCTGTTTATCCCTCCGAGTACATCCGCCGCGTCATGGATTTCAATCACGGTGTGATGGCACGTGAAAATAACAGCTGGCTGTTTTACGGTGACGGCAACATTGATACTTTGCGCATTAAAGCCACATCCGGTTATCCTGACATAAGCGATGCCAATATTGCCGGTTACCAGGATTTTAACGATAACCGTTACCTGCATTTGATCAAAGCGCCAGTCAATCGCATTACGCTCACATCCAAACCTTCGCTCGTCCCCTATCTGGTGGATGCAAATGGCACATTGCTGGAATGGCAGCAACATGACGGTCAAACTGACATGACGTTTCATGCACATACCGAGCTGGATTTCACCATCAACCATGTCGGCACTTGCACTTTATACGATGATAAAGGCCGGATAATGCGGCCGGACAATCATACCCAACAGCATTATCACTACCAGACCCATGCCACAGGACGCTCCGCTTTCCGCCTCAGCTGCTAATCGGCCGGGTAGCGTGCAGCGCCCGCGCCTGATCACACCATTTAATCTGGCGGGTATCGTCGCGGCTGTCGGCATAGTGCTGGTATTACTCTATCCCCAACAGCGCTTATCCGAACAAATCCGCATGAACCCCAAGGTAGACGAAGTTTCCCTGCAGTACATGCGCAATTTGCTTGCCACCGAACCGGACAACCACGAACTCAGACTGCAGTTGGCGCAAGCCTATGCAAAGATAGGTCAGTATGCAACAGCGCTTAAAACCCTGCGTCCGCTCTATGCCAATTCACAGCCGCAATGGCGCGAAGCAGCCCATATGCTCGAACTCGATATTTTGTCCAAGATCGCCTTTGCCGCCCTGCCCGGCAGCGCAGACAGAGATAACAAACTGGCACAATTCAAGCAGGCATTGCGTGCAAGCGAAGCGCAGATTTACCATACCGATGCCTTACGCCAGCTTGCCCGGCTTGCTGAATCCACGGGAGAAGTGCAGTTGGCCGAACGCATCGTGGCACGACTTATCCAAGGCAGCAACAGCCCTGCCAATCTCGACGAGGCTGCCCGGTTGGCGCTCGCAAACGGACATTATCTCACCAGCGCCCGCTACCTGTGGCGCGCGCGCCAGCTCACCAATGACCCCGAGCAAAAGAACAGTTATCTCAAATTGATCCTGGCCACGCTGCAATCCGGCAATCTCGGACAGGTTGCCCTGGAATGGGTGCGGCAATTACCTGCAGCCGAATGGCAACGGCCCGATACGCTCTACAGCCTGACCAAACTGGCCCTGGCGTCGAACCGCCCTGATTTGGCTTCCGAATTCGCTGCACAAATGGTGGGATTTACTGCCTCATCAGCGCCAGCAGTACGTTTCGTCCCGGCTTATTTTGAGCTGGCATACACTGCATTTCTGGGTAATCGCGACTTGCCGCATGCTTTGAAACTGGCACAAATCGCAGTCAGCCAGGCGCCCGGCAATGCCATATGGCGCGAGCGCCTGGCTCACGTAGCCGAATGGTCGAACCAGCCCCAATTGGCTTTAGTGCAATGGCGCTGGCTGGCCACCCATCAGGGTAACGAATCCGCATGGCAGGCATGGATGCGCCTGGCAGGCAGCCTGTTCGACTACGCCGCGCAAGTAATCGGCCTGGAACACGACTGGAAACATCAGGGCAACGACGAGAAATATGCACGCAAGATAGTCCGGCTCTACGAATACCTGGGTCAGCCTGAAGACGCACTGACCTGGCTCGATCGCAATGGCGATGAAGCCCGGCGTCCGGAATTATTGCTGTTATCCGCAGAATTGTTAACCCGCATGGGGCGGGATGCAGAAGCCATCGCCCGCTATCACCGCTATTTGAATCACAATACGGCCAACCCTGCCCTGGCCGTCACCATTGCAGGCATGATGCAGCGTGCCGGACTCTATCAGGAAGCATTTGCAGTGCTGGAGCGCAGCCGTCCCCAGGCAAAAACAGAAGACAAGCTCTTCTGGCTTAATCTGGGCGAGCTTGCATGGCGACTCAAACATTATGACCAGGCCATCATCGCGTACCGTGTGTTAAGCGATGCGCCAGATGCCGAGCCATTCCAGCAGGAACGGCTATTCCTGGCGATCAAGCACAAAGACCCGCGACTCGCCGCACAAACCGCAGAGCGATACTGGCTTAAGACCGGACGCATCGATCTATTCCTGAATGCGGCCAACACCTACGCCGAACTCGATGACTGGCAGGCCGTGCAGCGCCTGTACAAACTAACCGCTGCGCCAAAATGGCGTGATTACGACAATTCGCTGCGTTTTATCGCCCTGCGTGCGGAAATGTACAAACATGCGGGTAATATCGCCACGGCCCAGCGCGATTACCGTTTCCTGCTCAAACGCTATCCCGGCAATTCCGCAATCAGGGAATCCTTTTTATGGCTGTTGCTCGACGCGCGCCAATTTGACCAGCTTGAACACTTCATGCAGCAATGGGCCAGACTCATTCCCGGCACACCCAATTTATGGGATGTTTACGCCGCAGGCTATCTGGCCCTGGGCCGACCCGATCAGGCGCTCGCTCTCTACAACCGCATGGCCGCAACGCACAGCAAGGATGAATTATGGATGCTCAATTATGCGATCACGCTGGAATCCGCAGGACGGCCCGAGCTGGCCTGGCAAATCCGCCGTCAAATCTGGCAGCAGCGCCTGAACAGGAAAACCGATCGCGACTGGCTCAATAGCCGCGCCAATACTCAGGATATTGAAACATTACGCCTGTTGCTGTTGAACGACCCCAGCCGCGGACAAGGCATATTATGGAAATTACTGCGCAATGCCACGCCTGAGCTCCGGCAGAACAGTCAGTTTGTCGAACTTGCCAGCGTCTGGCTCAATAGCCGCGACCAGGAAGATGCGACCCGGTCCTGGCTCATACGCCGCTATGCTCACTGGCTCTATACGCCGCTGGGCATGCGCATCTCCGATGCGCTGGCCCGTCAGGATCGCGCAGCGGCAGCCGACATGCTAGATCATGACGGCATTCTGCTCTATGACAGAATGAACCTTTCATTTCTGGCCGGTCGCAAGGACGATGCCGCCAGTCTCGCTTTTATCGCGATGGAACGCTCACAACTGGATGAGTCCCTGTATCAGCAAGCCGCCCCGATGTTATTAGCCGATGACCGTACCGCCGGGGTGCTAACGACATTTCGCAAACTGGATAGTTATAACGAAATCGACAATGGAATCAGTACGACCGGCCAGCGACTCGGCGGATTCAGACTTGATTTCAGCCTGCATCAGATAAATCGTGATAGCGTCGACACCACACTGCTTACGCGTGCTCCCAATGAAATCAATGGCGAAATCGTCCTGCATCAGACCGGCGATAGCTTTATTAATAACGTCAGGCTGCAATTCAGTCAGGCGCTTAATACCCAGACCGGCATCAGTTTCAATCATCAACGTCAAATCGGCTCGCGCCTGCAACTTGATACGCAGTTGGCTTACAATGAGGCAACTGCAGAAAACGCCGCTTTGCGACTGATCGGGCGGCGCAATCAAATCGCCCTGGAGGGTAATTACCGGCTGGATCGATGGAATCAATGGACTGTACGCGGGGAATATAATCAGTACCATAGCATCGATGGACAAAATCTGGGTAATGGCAACTTGCTGACTACCACGTTAAGCCACGAACTCAGTGGAGCGCACCCGGCATTACGGACACGCGTTACTGGCACCTGGGCGCAATTCCATGCAGCCGATAGCGTATTGACCGGCAAAACGGCAAGCTTGATTCCATCCGATCAAGCCCGCGTTGCCAGTTATTTCATGCCGCAGAATGTACGGGAAATTGCCGCTTATGCCAGCATCGGTGATGCAACCGATAGCAGATTGCCGGCGCGCAATTTCGAATATCTGGGTGAAATCGGCGTGTTCTATAACGCCGCTACCGGTACAGGCTGGCGCGCCAATGTCGGACTTGCCGGACGCGTCATCGGAGCTGACCGCCTGCAGATTTTCACGCGTTACGATCAGGCGCCGAGCGGGCAAGGAAAAGCCAGTCTGGAAGCCGGTATCGGTTATCAATTACATTACTAGATCATTGAGAGGAAGAAAAATGAAACGCTGGATTATTGCTTGCCTGGGATTGCTATTACTGGCCGGATGCGCGGTTACCGACCGTACCAGTTCACCTGCCCTGGAAAAGAATGCCAAATGGGCGCTGCTGCCGATGGAGAACCATACGGAAACGCCGCAAGCCAGCTTACGCATGGAAGCAATCACCGAAACTATATTACGAGTCAAAGGCGCCATGAATCTGGAGAAATATCCATCGAATCTGACTCAGGACAACCTGTTTGAGCCGGCTGACGCCAAAACCGTCGAAGCTGCCATCAATTGGGCACAGCAATCCGGCGCTCGTTACGCCGTGACAGGCACGGTCAATGAATGGCGATACAAGACCGGGGTCGATGGCGAACCCGCAGTGGGCGTCACCATCAAGGTCATCGATTTGCAAACCCGGCAAGTGGTATGGGATGCAGCAGGCGCACGTACCGGCTGGGGACGCGAAGCAGTCAGTGCCACCGCGCAAAAATTACTCGAAGACCTTACCGGCAGCATCAAACTGAAATGAAGCTTTACCAGCATCTGTTACCGCGCGGTACGAAACAATACTGGCAATGGGGTGAAACGCTGGGCATGAGCCTGGGAGCGTTTCTCTTGTCATACAGTATCTTGCCGGGCGACCCGCTCAATACCCATGTGTTCCCATGGATATGGATGGCTCCAGTTCTCATCGCACTGCGTTATGGCGTGCTCATGGGCGTGGTATCAGTACTGATTTTTCTCGGCGGCTGGTTGCTGTGGGCTGCGGACCAGACGCTGGGTTATACGCTCTTCCCGCGCTCGACTTTTCTCGGCGGCACGCTGATGGTAATGATCAGCGGGGAATTCAGCAGTGTATGGATCTCCCGCGCGCGGCGCATCGAAGAACTGCAGCACTACACCGAGCAGCGGCTGGAGCTGCTAACCCGGCGTCTGTATTTGCTGAGCCTCTCGCACGACCGCCTGGAGCAGGATCTGATCGGCCGTCCCGCCAGCCTGCGCGAAGGCTTGAAGGAGCTCAACCGTATCCTTCCGGCAGATCAGGACTTGCCCGGAGCAGATCTGTATCTGGCATTGGTGGTACGCCAGTGCAACCTGAGCGTCGCAGGTCTGCATGCAGTCAACGAAAACAAAATCAACCCGATCCCGGCAGCGAGCATAGGCGCATTCACCCCGATCGATGCACAGGACCCGCTCATCAGACATTGCCTCAACAGCGGCGAACTGGTGCACATCAACACCGAAGAGAATCTGACCGAGCTACCCAGCCGTTATCTGGTCGCCGTCCCTGCGGAAACAGCCGATGGACGCATCGTTGCCATCATGGCGGTCGAAAAAATGCCGTTCTTTGCCTTGCAAACGGACAACATGCAAACCCTGGCCGTGCTGACCAGTTATTATGCCGACACCATCGCGGCGAGTGAATTTACCGCCTTCCTCACCGATCAGCTCAAGGATTGCCCGATTGATTTTTTCAAGGCCATACATACCTTGAGACGCTTGCAGCGCGACATGCAAATCAGCAGCATGCTGGTTGGCTTCGCCGCCCCCAACAACCATGAAAGCATCGAGCAGTTAAAAACCATAGCCAATGCCGTGCGCGGACTGGATGAGACGTGGACGCTGGTACGCGGCGACTGGCGCATTTGTCTGGTGCTGCTGCCATTGGCCGGTGAAAGCTCGCTCAGTGGTTATCTGGACCGGATTGAACGCATTTTCGTTGAGCGTTTCGGTGCACGCCCCGGCCAGAGTGGCATACACACCCGCTCCGCTACTCTGGATCAGGATCAAATCAGCGTAAAGCTGGATGATTTTATTCTGACCCTGACCGAGAATAGCCATGCTACTCAGTAATAAACTCATCCTTGCCGGCGTCAGCCTCGAAGGCAGTGCTTTGGCGGTATTAACGCAGGATATTGACGTTCCGTTGCAATTACTGGGTTTTATTACGCTGCATGCCGCCGCATCCGCGATTATCGCTCAACTGGTTTTGCTATTTCTACCCCCACAGTACCGCCAGCCCAAATGGACAGTATTGGGATTGTTTTTTCTGCTGGCGTTCTTTGTACCGTTACTTTCGTTTATTACGATGACCGCCGTCGTGCTGATTACCCGTTTTTTCTCCAAAACCGTCATTTATTACCCGTTTGTCAATGTCGAACTGCCGGAATTCACCCTGGGCAGCGCCGGTATCCGCAACTCATTGGGCGAAGGTGCGATACGCACGCGCTTGAACAATCCCAACCTATCAACGGAAGTGCGGGTCAAGGCGCTGCTCTCCGCTCATGCGATGTCCGCCCGCTATTCGGTGCCCATGCTCAAGGAATTGCTGGGAGACGAAGCCGATGATTTGCGTCTGCTCGCTTACGGCATGCTGGATAACCGCGAAAAGACTCTGAATGCGCTGATTCATGAGCTGCTGATCAAGCTGGAAACCTGTCATCAATCCAATCTGTGCCAGCTGTATCAGAAACAATTGGCCGAACTCTACTGGGCATTCGCCTATGAACATTTGGCTGAAGGCGATATGCTGACCTACATGCTGACACAAGCCGAGCACTACACTCGCGCAGCGCTCGAAATCAAATCGGATGGCGATCTCTGGGTGCTGCTTGCCCAGATACTGATCAAACAGCAAAAGAACCAGGAAGCCGAAGCCGCTTTCGATCAGGCGATCCGCTTGGGTATGCCGGTAACACGGATACAGCCTTATCTGGCCGAGCTGGCGTACCAACGTCACGACTATCAGGCGATGCGCAAACATCTGCAATTGATCCCGTTTAACAATCAGATCCCGCAAATTTCCAACATTCAGCGCTTTTGGTTAAGGACGCCTGCATGAATTTTCCGACCGCCAAAGAAGCCGATATCGCATTATTGCTGGAGGGCACGTTCCCGTACGTCAGCGGCGGCGTATCGAGCTGGATCAATCAAATGATCCGAGCGTATCCGGAATACCGCTTCGCCGTCATATTCCTCGGCAGCCGCCCGCAAGATTATGGCGAAGTGAAATATGCCTTCCCCGACAATGTGGTCCACGTCGAAGCGCATTACCTGCATGGGACGCATACCCCACCGTTGGTACGCGCCCAAGCTGGTGACCCTGCTATTATCGAACAGGTAGCCAAACTGCATCAGGCGTTCCGGCATAGTCAGGAGGATACTGTCTGCGCGTTTGCGCAATTGGCAAAACTGCTGCATCAGGGCGGCATCGACGAAGAATTCTTCCTGTATAGCCAGCAGGCATGGAATTTCATTACCCAAAACTATCAGGAGTACTGTACCGATCCTTCCTTTATTGATTATTTCTGGACGGTACGCGCGATGCACGAACCCATCTGGGTAATGGCGAAAATCGCTGCCAATCTCATTCCGGTTAAAGCTTTTCATACGATTTCAACGGGTTACGCCGGTTTCCTCGGCAGTCTGTTGAAAATTTATACCGGCAAGCCGCTTATCCTGTCCGAACATGGCATTTATACCAAAGAACGCAAGATCGATTTATATCAAAGTGCATGGATACGCGACAATCGCAACATCTTTGAAAAAGACCCCACAGAGGTCAGCTATTTCCGCGAATTGTGGATGCGTTTCTATACCTCGTTGGGACGGCTGTGCTATCACCATGCCGATATCATTACCGCATTATATGAGGCCAATCGCCAGCGCCAGATTACCGATGGCGCGCCTGCCGAACGTACCCGCGTGATACCCAACGGCATCGATCTGGCGCGCTTCCAGCCGGTACGGGCCAGGCGCCCGGAAATGCCGCCGCCTATTTTATGCCTGATCGGGCGTGTAGTTTCGATCAAGGACGTCAAGACTTTTATCCGCATGATGCGTAGCGTGGTCAATCGCGTCCCCGAAGCCGAAGGCTGGATTGCCGGCCCGGAAGACGAAGATCCCGGCTATGCCGAAGAATGCCGCAATCTGGTTGCCAGTCTGGGATTGACCGACCAGGTCAAATTCCTGGGATTTCAGAAAGTCGAAGTCGTGCTGGAAAAGGTCGGGCTGGTCGTGCTGTCCTCCATCAGCGAAGCCCTGCCGCTGGTTTTGCTGGAGGGTTATGCCGCCGGCGTACCGGCATTGACCACCGATGTCGGTTCATGCCGCCAGTTGATTTATGGCCTGACTCCGGAAGACCAGGCGTTGGGCGCCTCCGGTGCGGTGGTGCGCATCGCCGACCCGCAGGCGATGGCAGCGGCTGCCATCGAACTGTTGCGTCCGGAGAACTGGTTCCCGGCACGCAACACCGCTATCGCCCGAGTAGAGCGCTATTACACGCAGACATTGATGTTTGATGAGTTCAGGCAAGTTTATCAACAGGCACTCGGGATAAAATAATGGCTGGCATCGGCTTCGAAATCAGGAAAATCCTGCGCCGCGACAGTTACCTGTCCATGCTGAGCGCCTACACCTATGCCGGCATCATCGGCTCCGGGCCATGGGTACTGTCCATCCTCGGCGTGCTCATCATCGGTTTATTGAGTCTGGGTGTCGTATTACCCCACGTGCTGATCACCCAGTTCCAGGTCACGGTGACGCATCTGATCGCAATGAGCCTGATTCTTACCGGCTTTCTGCAACTGGGTTTCACCCGCTATATCGCCGACCGGCTATTTGAAAAAGACACGAATGCGATTCTGCCGAACTTTATCGGCGCCATTTTCATCACGACTCTGGTATCCGGCCTGCTGGGCATGGCACTGGCCCTGTTCGCATTCCCCAGGCAGGATGCGATTTATCACATTCTGCTGATTGCGAATTTTGTCGTGCTATGCAATATCTGGATAGCCACGATCTTTCTGTCCGGCATGAAGAACTACAAGGCTATTCTGGTGCTATATACCTTGGGCTATGGCATTGCTGTCATCGCTGCCATTCTGCTGCGCGCTGCAGGCCTCAACGGATTGTTGAGCGGCGTTCTGCTCGGCCACTTCACCCTGTTCAGCGGCATGATGCTGCTGATCATACGCTCCTATCCTTCGAATCGTTTTATCGAATTTGATTTTCTGAGGAAAAAGCGCATGTTCGCGTCATTGATATGGACAGGCTTTTTCTTCAATCTGGGAGTATGGATAGACAAATATATCTTCTGGTACACCGCCACCACCGGCAAGCCTGTGATCGGCATGTTTCACGCCTCGCTGATTTACGATCTGCCTATTTTCCTCGCCTATCTGTCCATTATCCCTGGCATGGCGGTATTTCTGGTGCGAATGGAAACGGATTTCGTTGAATATTACCAAAAATTTTACGACGCGGTACGGGACGGCGGCACGCTGGATTACATAGAGGAAATGCGGGATGAAATGGTGGAAACCGCGCGCCAGGGGATTTTTGAAATCATCAAGATTCAGTCCATGGCGGTACTGATCGTGTTCGTTGCCGCGCCGACTTTACTAGAGATGATAGGGATATCGCAGTACTATATTTCGTTGCTGTACGTCGATGTGGTCGCCGCAGGATTGCAGGTGGTATTCCTGGGAATCATGAACGTGCTGTTTTATCTGGACAAGCGTTTTATCGCGCTGATCCTGACCGGATTGTTCGCCGGACTGAATCTGGCATTCAGTCTGCTCAGCATCCATCTCGGCGCCAACTGGTATGGCTATGGTTTCGCCGTGTCGCTGCTGATCACCGTGGTGGTCGGCCTGTATTGGCTGGACCGCAAGATGGCGATACTGGAATACGAGACCTTCATGCTGCAAAAATAAAGACCTCGTAATTGTTAAGCGGCTAAGCGACCTTGCCCGGAATGCGCGGCGTGTCCACCTGCACATCAGCACACTGCGCGCGATGACGCAACGCGTGATCGATCAGCACGATCGCCAGCATGGCTTCGGCGATCGGCGTAGCGCGGATGCCGACGCAGGGATCATGACGGCCATGTGTTTCCACCAGCGTGGGGCTGCCTTGCTTGTCGATCGAGCGGCGTGGCAGACGAATGCTGGAAGTAGGCTTGATCGCGATACTGGCAACGATGTCCTGCCCGGTTGAAATGCCACCCAGCACGCCACCGGCATGATTGGACAGAAAGCCGTCGGGTGTCAGTTCATCGCCATGTTCGGTACCTTTT
The DNA here is from genome assembly GCF_002162035.1 of Sulfuriferula sp. AH1. NCBI lineage: Bacteria > Pseudomonadati > Pseudomonadota > Betaproteobacteria > Nitrosomonadales > Sulfuricellaceae > Sulfuriferula > Sulfuriferula sp. AH1. The sequence goes on along the minus strand of NZ_CP021138.1, from coordinate 1,237,911 downwards.
TGCGTCACCGAATCAAAACCAGCGCCGATTTCCACGCCTTTGACCGCGTTAATGCTCATCAGCGCATGCGCCAGATCCGCATCGAGCCGGTCATACACCGGTTCGCCCCAGCCCACCGGCACATTCTCGGCCACCACCGTGATCTTTGCACCGATGGAATCCCCTGATTTGCGCAGCTGATCCATATATTCTTCCAATGCCGGCACGCTCTCGGCATCCGCCACAAAAAACGGATTGTCGTTGACGACATCCCATGATTTGAACGGCACGACGATAGGCCCCAGCTGCGCCATATAACCGCGTATCACCACGCCATAACGTTCATGCAACCATTTGCGTGCAATCGCGCCAGCCGCAACCCGCACTGCCGTCTCGCGTGCCGATGAACGGCCGCCGCCACGGTAGTCGCGAATGCCGTATTTATGCCAGTAAGTGTAATCCGCATGTCCCGGACGGAACGTATCTGCGATATTGCCATAATCCTTGCTGCGCTGATCTTCATTGCGTATCAGCAGCGCGATGGGTGCACCCGTCGTCTTGCCTTCGAATACGCCGGACAGGATTTCCACCGTGTCCGATTCGCGGCGTTGGGTGACGTGACGGGAGGTGCCCGGCTTGCGTCTGTCCAGCTCGATCTGGATATCCTCAGCCGATAACGCCATTCCCGGCGGACAGCCATCCACTACGCAACCGATCGCCGCACCGTGCGACTCGCCAAACGAAGTCACGCAAAACAAACTACCTATACTGCTACCAGACATGGGCTTACTCTTTAAGTATGAACAGGAAATCCTGTCATTTTAACCGATAAACGCAATAATCGCGCTTAAAGCGCCAATTCGGCGCTGCTGTCCAGATTAGCCTGCAGCCATTTCACACCCCAGGCCACGCCGAAGCCTGTCACATCGGTCCCTACGGCTCCCAATCCGTCCGGACAATTGCTTGATGACAAATCGATATGCAGCCAGGGAGTATCATCCACGAAACGGTTGAGGAAACGTGCAGCGAGGATATGATCCGCGCCGCCTTCCAGTGTGCATTGCTTGATATCGGCGATTTTCGAATCCAGTGCGGATTCGTAATCGGCATCCATCGGGAACGCGCACAGCCGTTCGCCGCTCGCTTTGCCAGCGGCAATCGCGGTTTCCAGCAATTCGTCGCGATTGCCCAGCATACCGCTGTAACGGGCACCCAATGCGGTCGCCATGCTACCGGTCAAGGTCGCGAAATCCACCATCACATCCGGTTTGGCGCGCGCGGCCAGGGTCAGCGTATCAGCCAGCACCATGCGCCCTTCGGCATCGGTATGCACGATTTCTATCGTGGTGCCGTTCAGCGCGGTCACCACATCGTTCTGCTTGTAGGCTGCAGGGCTGATATGGTTCTGCGCGATCGCCAGCCACACATCCAGATTGACCGGCAGATCGAGCGAAGTTGCTGCAACCAGTATCCCCAATGCGACAGCCGAACCGTTCATATCTTCATGCATCCCCTGCATGTAGCGGGCAGGTTTGAGGTTATGGCCGCCGGTATCAAAGCAGATGCCCTTGCCCACCAGCGCGACAGTCTGTCGCGCATCCGGATGACGGCGGCGCAAATGCACAATGGCCGCATCGTCGTCGACACTGCCCTGAGCCACGGCCACAAATGCCCCGGCACCGAGCTTGCGCAGTTTCTTCATGTCGTATTCGGTATGCTTCCAGCCATGCGTTTTGGCCAGTTGCGCAATGCGTTCGCGATACAAGGCGGGGGTAAGCTGGTTCGGCGGGATGTTGGTCAAATTGCGGCATAGCCAGTTACCGGCGGCGATGGCCTGCTCTGCCGCATAGCCATCGACTGATTCATAACCGAACAGGCGCAATTTCTGCAATGATTTGGCCGGATTTTTGGTTTTTGCTGTCGGCAGTTGCGCGCCGTTGACCCAGGCGACATACACAGCCTGCCGCGCGGCATGCATACGAAAAGCCTCATCGCCGCTGACGGCAATGGCAATCTCTTCGGGCGATTCGGCCAGCAGCATGGCCAACGCACGCCGCAACGCAGTCTGCTGATCGAAAATGGAGTCCTTGGTATCCAGCATCACCCAGACCATTAACCCGCCCTGCTTGGTTTCTATCCCCAACGGGGTTTTAGCCAGTTCCGCCACTTTCTGCTGTCGACGGCTCAGTCCGGCAGTCACGCGCGCCAAGTTCGGCAAATCCGTTTCGCGCGGTAAAGCATTTGCACTGGGGATGATAACCAGGGCATGGCGATTCTTGTCCAGCTGGGCTTCCGTTATCTGTTTTCCGCTTTCTATCAATTTAGCTAGCATGTCATCACCATCAATATATTAGAAATGAAGCCGCCAGGGACCGAGCTATTTTTCGCGGTTTCTTTGACCTGACACGGTGTTTGTCAGATAATAGCAGAGTTTGCGCTATCTTAAATTCTGGTTTTTGCAAGGAAGACACACAATGACATTGGACGACAAAAAGCGCGTGTTGCGCGAAATGGTGCTGCATCGCCGCTTTGAAGAACGCTGCTATCAGGCTTATATTGAACGCAAGATTGGTGGCTTTCTCCACCTCTATCCCGGTCAGGAAGCCTGCTGTAACGGCGTAATGGAAGCCGCTCGCCCCGGTCACGACTACGTGATCACCGGCTATCGCGATCACGTCCATGCCATCAAATGCGGTACCGACCCCAAAGTGGTTATGGCCGAGCTCTACGGCAAGGAAACCGGGTGCTCCAAAGGCCGCGGCGGTTCCATGCACATTTTCGACGTCGCCCATCGCTTCATGGGCGGTTATGCGCTGGTTGGCGGTCCCTTCCCGCTCGCTGCCGGCATCGCCAAGGGCATCCAGCTCAAAGGCGGTGACGAAATCGCTATCTGCTTCCTCGGTGACGCCGCCAACAACCAGGGTGTATTCCATGAAACCCTGAACATGGCCAAGGTGTGGAACCTGCCTGTTCTATTCGTTTGCGAAAACAACCAGTACGGCATCGGCACCGCAATCCACCGCTCCACCGCCGTACTTGATCAGTTCAAGCGCGCCTGCGCCTATAACATCGAAGCTGCCCAGTGCGACGGACAAGACATTGACGTGGTCTACGCCCATGCCAAAACCGCGGTCGATTACGTTCGCAGCGGCAAAGGCCCCTATTTCCTCGAATTGATGACCTATCGTTACCGCGGACACTCGATGTCGGATTCCCGCGGCTATCGTAGCCGCGAAGAAGAAGAAGAGTGGAAACAGCGCGACCCGCTCAACATCCTGCGCGACCGTCTGATTAGTGCCGGCGCATTGACCATGGATGAATTTACCCAGATCGAGAAATCGACTGACGACTACATTGAAAGCGAAGTCATCAAATTCGCCGAAGAATCCCCCGAACCTAACGTTACCGATCTGGAAAAATACGTGTTGGCATAAACGCAATGGCGATGGTCATCCTGCGCTGTCGCCTAAACGGATTAAGAATTAAAGGAATAAAGCATGGCTGAAATAATGTATTGGGAAGCAATCCAGCGCGCACATGACGAAGAAATGGCGCGCGATCCACTCGTTATCTGTATGGGTGAAGACATCGGCGTGGCTGGCGGTACATATAAAGCCACCAAAGGCCTGTATGAGAAATACGGCGAAAAACGCGTCATGGACACTCCTATTTCCGAAGGCGGTTATACCGGCCTCGGTATCGGTGCATCATTTTTAGGTATCCGTCCCATCATTGAAATCATGTCGGTCAATTTCGCCTGGCTGGCAATGGATCAGATGTTCAACTCCGCAGCCAAAGTACGCTACATGTCCGGCGGACAGCTTACTGCCCCATGCGTGTTCCGTTCCGCAGGCGGCACTGCCCACCAGCTTGGCGCTCAGCACTCTGCCCGCATGGAAAAGGTATTCATGGGTATCGCCGGATTGCGCGTAGTCACGCCATCCAACCCCAAGCAGGCTTACGGCCTGTTGAAATCGGCCATCCGTAGCGACGACCCCGTGTTCATCAACGAGCACGAACTCATGTACAACATGAAGGGCGAAGTGCCTGATGAAGAATACTTCCATCCGCTGGAAGGCTCCGAAATCGCCCGCAGCGGTAACGACGTCACCCTGTTCGGCTACAACATCTCCGTGCACTGGTGTCTGAAAGCCGCCGAGATTCTGGATAAACAATACGGCATCTCCGCAGAAGTCGTGGATCTGTACTCGCTGGCGCCGCTGGACCGCGCCGGCATCAAGAAATCAGTCTGCAAAACCCATCGCGCAGTGATTGCCGAAGAAGATGAAGCGCCGGTTGGCGTTGGTTCGGAAGTCATCGCCATCCTCAATGAAGAATGCTTTTTCGACCTGGATGCGGCCCCTGTACGCGTACACTCCGCATTGGTACCCCAGCCGTACAACCACAAATTGGAAATGGCGGCGATACCTGATCACGAAGACGTGGTCAATGCTGTACTCAAGCTATTTGGTAAAGCCTGACCTCTTCGACTGTCTCAAACGTACCCGCCAGGAAGCATAACATCTGCCTGGCGGCCACGATTCAAGGAACCAAGCATGTCTGCACATTACGTCATTACCATGCCACAACTCTCCGACACCATGACCGAAGGCGTTGTGGTTACGTGGGAAAAACAAATCGGCGATAGAGTCGAACGCGGCGATATCGTCGCGACCGTCGAAACCGATAAAGCCATCATGGATGTCGAAGTTTTCAAGGCCGGCTATCTTGCCGGCCCGCTTAGCGAAATCGGCGCGACAGTGCCGGTCGCCGGAGCCATGGGTTACATTACCGACACCTTGGGCGATTTGAACATTGCCAGCGATGAAGTCGTTACCGATATCGCACCAACCGAGATGATCCCGCATCACGCTGGCATTGCTATCGTCATGCCGCAGCTTTCCGACACCATGACCGAAGGCATCGTGGTCACCTGGGAAAAGCAGATTGGTGACGTGATCAAGCGCGGCGATATCGTCGCCACTGTCGAAACCGACAAAGCCATCATGGACGTCGAAGTTTTCCAGGAAGGTTTTTTGTCCGGCCCGCTCGCTGGTACAGGCAGCACCATACAAGTCGCTCATCCTATGGCGTTCATCGTCAGTGATGCCGCACAGGTCAACGACACCGAAGTCACGCTGTCGAGCTCCCATAAAGTAGTCGAAGCGCATCACCAGAAAGACAAATCGGTTATTTCGGCTGCCGCGCCCGTTGCCGCCCTCCCGGTCAGTCATCCCGGTGCAGCGCCTGCGCCGCGTCCGAGCGGGCGCCAGGCCAGTCCTTATGCACGCAAGATAGCCGGACAGATGGGTGTCACCTTAAGCAGCCTGAGCGGCACAGGACCCAATGGCGTCATCGTTGCCCAGGACGTAGCTCAGGCACGCCCGAGCATGAAAGAAGTTGCGCATTCCTTGCCGCAAGTAGAAGTGCCCGGCACCGGCCGCCCAATGACTTCCATGGAAAAAGCTGTTGCCCATTCCATGACCGCCGCGCTGACCCTGCCGACATTCGATGTCACATTCAACATCAAGCCGGAAAAACTCATAGCCGCAGCCAAGGCCCGCAAAGTATCGGTTACCGTGGCCATTGCCAAAGCCTGCTCGATGGCGATGCTCAAGCACCCGACCCTGAACAATTGTTATCAGCCGGTGGACAAGATCGTCGAGCGCAGCGAACATAACTTCGGCATTGCCGTAGCGGCGGATGGCGGCGGTCTGGTCGTGCCCATATTGCATGGCATCGAACAGAAATCGCTGGAAGAACTGCAAGCCGCCTGGTCAGACCTCATGCCGCGCGCACGCGCACGCAAACTGGCACCCGCAGAATATGCCAACCCGACCTTCACCATCTCCAACATGGGCATGTTCGGAGTAACGCATTTCACCGCCATCCCGACCCCAGGCATTGCCGCGATCATGGCGATTGCCGCGACCGGCGCCGACGGCATGCCAGTCAACATCACAGCAGACCATCGCGTGGTCAATGGCGCGCACGTTGCCGCTTATCTGGCCGACCTCAAGAAAATCATCGAGCAGCCTGAAAGCTGGATGGATGTCGCTGCCGCTTCGCCCATTCCCGAAGGCGACTGGGACTTCCCGGTCATCGTCATTGGCGGCGGTCCCGGCGGAGAAGATTGCGCCCGCGACCTGATCGAACATGGCGTCAAAGTCGCCATGATCAACAATGCGCCCCTGCCTGGCGGCGAATGCCTGTGGCGTGGCTGCATCCCGTCCAAAGCGTGGCGCCATGGCGCCGATCTGATCCGCGATCGCGCGCACGATGCCGAGAAAGGCGTCACCGGCACCAATCAGGCCAAGCTCGACTGGGCCACGCTGGAACAGCATCGCAAGACCATTTTGCAAACACGTGGCGAGCTTGCGCTGAAAACCGACAAAGGCGTCAAAATCGACGTACGCGAAGGTTTTGCATCCTTCGTCGACGAGCACACCATACGCGTTCAGCCACCGCAAGGCGACGCCTATACGCTGCGTTTCGGCGCTGCGGTGATTGCGACCGGCGCCCCGCCTTTCGTACCGCCTATCCCCGGCGCCATGGACAGTCTGTCCAATGGCGGCGTAATCACTTCCGACACCATCTGGAACCTGCCTGCACCGCCGAAAAAAATGGCAATCATCGGCGGCGGTGTCATCGGGGTGGAAATGGCGCAAATCTTCCGTGATTTCGGTACCGAAATCCTCATGCTTGAAGCCAAAGACCGTATCCTGGCCGAAGTGGAAGACGAAATCGCCAAGCAACTGGTGGACATTCTGAAGCAGGAATTCAGCGTAGTCACCAGCGCCAAGATCAGCCAGATCAGCGGCAATGCCGGTGCGATGAATGTTGCCTACGCGGACAGCGACGGCAATGCACAGCAATTTGCCTGCGATTATGTGCTGATGGCCACAGGCAAGCGCCCGGACACCAGCAAACTCAATCTGGCATCCGCCGGCGTACAGCTCGATGGCGCAGCCATCAAGGTTGATAACCGGGGTCGCAGCAGCGTGCCGCACATTTATGCTGTCGGCGATGTCATTGGCGGTTACATGCTGGCCCATACCGCAGCCACTCAGGGGCGTGTTGCAGCCAGCAATCTGCTCGGTGAAGACCATCAGTACAATCAGGATCTGGATTGCGGCGTGACCTTCAGCCGTCCGCAAGCCGGTTTTGTCGGGCTTTCCACCGCACAGGCCAAGGCACGCGGCATCGATGCGGTTGAGGCCAAAATGCCGATGAGCATAGATGCCAAGGCCATGATTACCGGCGAGACGCATGGCATGATCAAGCTGGTTGCCGATAAGGCCACCAGCAAAATCATCGGCGTGCACTTCCTCACCGAGCACACCGATACCCTGATCGGCGAAGCTGTGATGATGGTTTCGGCAGGCATGACATTGAAACAGGTGGCGCAAGCGATACACCCGCACCCGACTCAAACCGAGTTGTTCGGCGAATTGGCACGGCGTTTATTGTCACGCCTGCGGCGTACTGCCAAAAAATAAGAAATAACAGTGTTTGTTGCAACCCTGAAAATCGCCATGTCATCATGGCGATTTTTATTTTGACGGTCATCAGCTAGAATACGCCAATGTACTCATTACTTCGCCCCCTGTTTTTTCAACTCGATGCCGAGAAAGCACACCACGCTGGTCTGGCCGCATTAAATACCGCATACAAGCTCGGATTGATTCCGCTCATTGCGCGCCCTCATGCAGGCAAACCCGTGGAAATAATGGGTATCCACTTTCCGAATGCAGTCGGTCTGGCTGCCGGGCTGGACAAAAACGGCGCCTATATCGACGCACTTGCCGCACTTGGTTTCGGTTTTATCGAAATAGGTACCGTTACCCCGCGTCCTCAGCCCGGCAACCCTAAACCGCGATTGTTCCGCATTCCCGAAGCCCAAGCCATCATCAACCGCATGGGTTTCAATAATGACGGCGTAGAACAGCTCATCCGCAATGTGAAAAACGCAAGCTACAGGGGCGTTCTCGGCATCAATATCGGCAAGAACTTCGATACGCCGATAGAGCGGGCCGCAGAGGATTATTTAACTTGCCTGACCGCAGTCTATCCCTACGCCAGTTATGTGACAGTCAACATTTCCTCACCCAACACCAAGAATCTACGCGATTTGCAATCAGCCGACGCACTGTCCGACTTGCTCGGCAAACTCAAAGCCGAACAAACGCGACTCGCCAACCAGCATGGCCGCTACGTGCCGATAGCGCTTAAAATCGCCCCCGATCTGAATGACGAACAGCTTGCCGATATTGCGCAACAGCTCAAGCAGCACCGTTTCGACGCCGTCATCGCTACCAATACCACTTTGTCCCGACGCGGTGTAAGCAAATTCGCACACGGCAACGAAACCGGAGGCTTATCCGGCACCCCCATTCGACTCACCGCAACACGGATCGTTACCAGACTGGCCAACATGCTGGCGGGCGAAGTGCCCATCATCGGTGTAGGCGGCATCATGCACGGACAACATGCGCAGGAAAAAATAAATGCCGGCGCAGACCTGATTCAAATCTATACCGGGCTGATTTATCGTGGCCCTGCCCTCATCCGCGAATGCGTGCAAGCATTAAAATAGCATCCGGCCGTCTTCTATTACTGCAGACCCTCCTGATCAGCAGCCATGTTCATGCCGCAGCTTTGCCGAGTTTCCAGAAAGTGCGCGCTCAGCACCACTCGAGCTATGCGACATTACTCGACCGCAACGGCGAAACATTACAAACATTGCAGCTTGACCGCAGCATTCAGCGTTTACCCTGGGTAACCCTGCAAGATTTATCCCCGGCAATACAAGATGCCCTGCTGGTGTCGGAAGATCGTCGTTTCTTCCAGCACGAGGGCGTCGATTGGCGGGCAATGGCTGGCGCTGCATGGGAAAACCTGGTGCACAACACCCACCGCGGAGCGTCCACGCTGACCATGCAACTCGCGGGGCTGTTAGACCCTACCCTCACGTGGAGTGCTGGTGGGCGCACCTATAAGCAGAAATGGGAACAAATCCGCGCAGCCCGGCAGCTGGAAAGACACTGGAGCAAACCACAAATACTGGAAGCCTACTTGAATCTGGTCGATTTCCGCTCCAACCTGTATGGCATCAACGCGGCCACATCGGCATTATTTAACAAAACACCATCGGCTCTCAACGCCAGCGAGGCAAGCATACTCGCCGCACTGTTACGCGGACCCAACGCCAAACCGGGCATTGTGGCTGAACGTGCTTGCGGCGTTGCCGCGCGATTGCATCCGCCCCGCCCCGATTGCGCAGATATTACCGCCCTGAGCCTGCGCCAGCTGCATGCCCAACCCAAGGTGACATTTGCCGTTGCGATTGCCCCTGAAGCGGCAAAACAATTACTGCACACGCCGGGACAACGCATCGTATCCAGTCTCGATGCCCAGTTGCAAAACACGGTCTTGTCCGATTTACAAAAAAATCCCATGGCCACATCGGCAGCCGCAGTCGTCCTCGACAACAACACCGCGGAAATTCTCGCTTACGTCAACGTAGGTAATAATGTTAACAACATCATCACCGCACATCCTGTCGACTCGCTGTTACAGCCATTCATATACGGGCTGGCGATAGAACAAAAACTGTTAACTGCAGCAACGCTACTGGACAACACAGCACTACCAATCGCAACCGATGCAACCTACCCCGATTACATGATGAACACGCCTGTCCATGCATGGGTCAGTGTCCGCACCGCACTGCATGCCGGACTCAAGGCGCCCGCATTGCGTGTACTGAACATGTTGCCGAGAGCTGATTACGGCGAACGTTTACGTCTGCTGGGCCTGCATCCCGCTGATGAATCCAATACCTTGCTCACCATTGCCAATGCGTATCAGGCAATCGTCGATAATGGACTGTACCGCCCAGCCAGTTTTCATGTAGCCGGTCTTAACAAATCCCAGCGCGTGATGCCGGCAAAAGTCGCTGCAATCATAAGCAATATCATGACCGGTCAGCCTCTGGATTCCAGAAACCCTGAAATCAATATTAATGCCAATGATTATTATGCACTAAACACCAATGCTCAGTACGCTGTCGGATTCACCGCCAACTACACAATCGCATTGTGGATGGATGATACTGATCCAACGGACATGATAGATGCGTGGCAGCGCATTACCCACGAAATTATCCACCTGCATCCTGCCCGTGCGCCGCAAGTGCCCAGCAATCTGGTTATCCGCAATGTGCACTTCATCCCCCTGTCGAAGCGCCCAGGCTGGAATTATTCCTGCCGGGCACAGAGCATACGGTCTTTTCTCCACCCTCTGCACAACTCCCCGAACAATATCGTCAGCCTGACGTCAGTGTCTTATCATTAAAATTTCAGGATAGGTAACTATTCCTGCAGCATGGTTGAAAATTAGCGCTAAGCAACGGATAATTCCACCTCTTGCATTGACACTCACATTATGGATATCCAGAGCTATTTATTGATTTTGGTCGGCACCGTTTTCGTCAACAACATCATCATGGCGAAAATACTTGGGTTATGCCCATTCATGGGTGTCTCCAAAAGTCTGGAAACCGCTGTGGGCATGGGCGCAGCAACCACTTTTGTGCTAACACTGGGCTCAGGCTCCAGCTATCTGATCAACGAGTACCTGCTTGGTCCGGATTTAAGCTATTTGCGCACCTTGTCATTTATCGTCGTCATAGCCGGCATAGTCGGTTTCACCGAAATGTTTGTGCGCAAAACCAGCCCCGTCCTGTTCCGCGTACTGGGTATTTATTTGCCGTTAATCACCACCAATTGCGCCGTATTGGGCATTCCCCTGCTCAATGTCCAGGCCCAGCATAACTTCGTACAGTCCCTGTTTTTCGGTTTCGGCGGCGCCGTCGGTTTCTCCATGGTGCTGATCCTATTTGCCGGATTGCGCGAACGCCTGGACGGCGCCGACATCCCGGCGGCATTCCGCGGTACCAGTATTGCGATGATCACGGCAGGATTAATGAGCCTGGCGTTTATGGGCTTTGCCGGAATGGTGAAATAAGTGCTATCTGCCATTTTAGTAATGTCGGGCCTGGCGATATTCCTGGGCGCCGCTTTGGGATATGCCGCGGTCAAGTTCAAGGTTCAGGAAGACCCTATCGTCGAAAAAATCGACGCCATCCTGCCGCAGACCCAGTGCGGTCAATGCAGCTTTCCCGGCTGCAAGCCTTACGCAGAAGCCATTGCCGCGGGCACTGCCGATATCAACCAGTGCCCGCCCGGCGGCGAGGATGGCATACGCAAGCTCGCCGACCTTCTCGGCGTCGAATTCAAGCCCCTGAATGCAGAACATGGCGAGCCGAAACCGAAATCGGTTGCCGTCATCGATGAAGCCGTCTGCATCGGCTGCACCTTATGCATTCAGGCATGTCCGGTAGATGCCATTCTGGGCGCTGCCAAGCAGATGCACACAGTCATCGCCAACGAGTGCACGGGCTGCGAATTGTGCATCGCCCCATGTCCTGTCGATTGCATCAGCATGCAGCCATTAACGGAGAATGTGACTACATGGAAATGGAAATACCCGGTGATTGAATTGAGGCCAGTACCATGAGTCATCGGATCCATTCATTCCACGGCGGCGTGCATCCCGAAGAAAACAAGCAGGTCTCCACGCAGCACCCTATTGCTATCGCCTCCATGCCCAGCCATGTCATCGTTCCGGTGCGTCAGCATATCGGGCAGCCTGCAAAGCCGTGCGTGAATGTGGGAGACCGGGTCCTGAAAGGGCAAATTATCGCTGAGGCAGACGGTTATATTTCCGTTGCCGCCCATGCCTCGACATCCGGCACAGTGACTGCAGTAGCGCCGCATCCGATTCCTCACCCGTCCGGCCTGAGCGATATCTGCATCCATATCGCTCCCGATGGCCAGGATCAATGGATCGAACGCAAGCCGATCGATTACCGCAATCTGAACGCCAGCGCACTGCGCAACCGTTTGCGGGATATGGGAATAGCCGGCCTGGGCGGCGCGGTGTTCCCGACGTTTATCAAGCTCAATCCCGGGGTACCGCAAAAAGTTCAAACCCTGCTTCTCAATGGCGGCGAATGCGAACCCTGGATCACCTGCGACGACATGACCATGCGCGAGCGCGCGGAAGAAATCCTGCAAGGCGCGGCCATCATGCGCTTCATGCTGCGCGCGGAAACCGTACTGGTCGGCATCGAAGACAACAAACCGCAAGCCATTGCCGCGATGCAACGTGCAGCCGCGCGATGCGACTTTCCGGTAGAGATCATCACCATCCCCACCCTCTACCCCGGTGGCGGCGCCAAACAGATGATCAAGACCCTGACCGGCAAGGAAGTTCCCTCCGGCGGACGTTCTACCGATGTGGGTGTGGCGACGTTCAATGTCGGTACCGCACTCGCCATTCACCGTGCCGTTAACCATGGCGAACCGCTGATATCGCGCATTGTCACGGTAACAGGAAATGTCGCCCAGGCGCAGAATTTTGAAGTCCTGATCGGCACCCCGATCCAGGAGCTGGTGGCGCTGAGCGGCAACAGCGCCGACCCGGTGAGCGGTTATCTGATGGGCGGCCCGATGATGGGAATTGAGCTTGCTCAGATCGATGTGCCAGTGGTCAAGGCGACCAATTGCATACTGGTCAAATCCGCCAAACTGTTCCCGCCGCCACCGCCAGCCATGCCGTGCATACGCTGCACGCGCTGCGCCGACGCCTGTCCGGCGGATCTGCAACCGCAGGAATTATTCTGGTTCGCGCGCAGCAAGGATTTCGACCGCGCCCAGAAATACCAGCTATTCGACTGCATAGAATGCGGCTGCTGCAGTTATGTCTGTCCCAGCCACATTCCGCTGGTGCAATATTACCGCTACGCCAAGAGCGAAATCTCCGCCAGGGAAAAAGAACAGCAGGCCGCCGACCATGCGCGCGACCGCCATGAAACCAGACTGGCGCGGATCGGGCGTGAAAAACAGGAACGCGCTGAAAAACTGGCGCAGAAAGCTGCCCTCAAACCGGCCGCCGACAGTGCAACGGATGATGATCCAGCCGCTGCCGCCAAGAAAGCAGCGATACAAGCCGCCATTGAACGCGCCAAGGCTGCCAAAGCCGAAAGCGATACAGCCGCTTCCACAGAATAATCAAAATATGCTCTCATCTCCATATATCAACGAAAAAACCAGCGTTTCCATCATCATGCTCAAGGTAATGCTGGCGCTGGTCCCGGCAATCGCCGCCTATGTCTGGTACTTCGGGCCCGCGATCCTGATCAGCATAACGATTGCGAGCGTAACCGCACTTGCGCTGGAAACCATCGCAGTAAAAATGCGCGGCCTACCGGCCAAACCCTTCCTCATGGACGGCAGCGCACTGGTCACCGCCTGGCTGCTGGCATTATCGATTCCATCCATCGCCCCCTGGTGGCTGGTCGTAGTCGGAACATTCTTTGCCATTGTCGTTGCCAAACATCTATATGGCGGTTTGGGCAACAACCTGTTTAATCCGGCCATGGTGGGTTATGCGGTACTCATCATTTCCTTCCCGGTGCAAATGACGCACTGGGCAGCGCCTTACTCGCTGGCTGGCGAGCACTTGGGATTAATGAACACCTTTCAATACATACTCGGCGGCACCCTGCCCGACGGCTGGAAGCTCGACGCCATCAGCACTGCCACGCCGCTGGATACACTGCGTACCCAATTGCAATTGCATCGCAGCGTAGACCAAATCAGCCAGATGCCGATATTCGGCAGTATCGGCGGCCAGGGCGGCGAAATCGTCGCCCTGCTGTTTCTGGTGGGCGGTATCTATCTATGGCTGACCCGCATCATTACCTGGCATATTCCGGTTGCTTTCCTGGGCGCACTGGCTTTGATCGCCGGCATTTTCCATCTCGTCAATCCCCAGCACTACGCGACACCCTGGTTTCACCTTGCCACGGGCGGCGCAATGCTAGGCGCCTTTTTCATTGCCACCGACCCGGTGTCCGGCGCCACTACCCCCAAAGGCAAGCTTATCTTTGGCGCAGGTATCGGCCTGTTAACCTACCTGATTCGCGCACTGGGCGGTTACCCGGACGGCATCGCCTTTGCCGTCCTGCTGATGAATATCACCGTACCGCTGATCGATGCTTATACCCAGCCACCCGTTTATGGACATAAAGGCAGCAAACCATGAAAACGATGGCGAGAACGGCATCCCGCGCTGCCGGAATCCTGCTGGCCTTTACCGTTGTTTTCACCGGCATCCTGGCCTTTACTTATAGCATTACCCATCAGGGAATCCAGCATAACGAAGACAACGCGCGCCGTAAACTCGTCGCCGAGACATTGCCACCGCATAGTTTCAATAACGATCTGCTCAGCAATCAGATTACGCTCCAGGCCGACCCCTTGTTAGGTACTGAAGCCCCAAGTCTGGCCTGGCAGGCCCGCCAGGATGGGGCGCCTGTCGCAGTGGTACTTGAAGCCACCGCTCCCGATGGTTACAGTGGTAAAATCAATCTGCTCATAGGCGTGACCCTCGATGGCAAAATTTCCGGCGTGCGCGTGGTATCGCACAAGGAAACGCCAGGACTGGGCGATTATATCGAGCTCGCCAAAAGCAACTGGATCCGCCTGTTCGATGGCAAATCGCTGGAAAACCCCGATGACAGCGGCTGGAAAGTCAAGAAAGACGGTGGCCAATTCGACTACATGGCGGGTGCGACCATTACCCCGCGCGCTGTCATCAAGGCAGTCCATCATGCGTTAAAATATATCGCGTTGCATCGCGAGCAATTATTTGCAGTCAATGCAGGGACCAAATCATGAACCAGTACCGCGACATCATTATCAATGGCTTGTGGAAGCAGAATCCAGGCGTCGTGCAATTGCTCGGGCTATGCCCGCTGTTGGCGATCAGCAATAACATGGTCAACGCCATCGGCCTCGGCATCGCCACCACGCTGGTAATGGCGTTCAGCAATGGCGCCGTTTCCGCGATACGCGACTGGGTATCACACGAGATTCGTATTCCTGTCTTCATCCTGATCATCGCCGCACTGGTCACCGTCATCGACATGGCCATGAACGCGTTTATCCATCCGCTGTATCTGGTACTCGGCATCTTTGTTCCGCTCATCGTCACCAATTGCATCGTACTGGCGCGCACAGAAGCGTTTGCCGCCAAGAACCCGGTATTCCCAGCGATGCTCGATGGCTTCATGATGGGCCTGGGCATCACCTTGGTGCTCACCCTGCTTGGCGCATTACGCGAACTCGTCGGCAAAGGCACTTTATTGTCCGGAATCGATCTGGCTTTCGGCACTGCTGCCAAAGCATGGGTTATCCATGTCATTCCCGACTACAACGGATTTTTAATCGCCATCCTGCCGCCGGGTGCATTCCTCGGCCTCGGCCTGCTGATCGCCCTGCGCAACTGGTGGGTGCAGCGCTCGGAACGCAACATCGTGCATGCTCCGATCCTGACCGCCGCGCCGGGCGTCACGGCTTAACCCTACAGCTTCACGCGCACGCGATAAGTCAGCACCGTACTGCTTTCCGCAGGGATACGCAGTTGCCATAGTGCCATACCGGCAGCAGCTTTGCTGTGCGTCGCCGACGCATTGATTATCTGCCAGTCACCGGGAATAGGTTCGTACACTTTCACCATTACCGCCTCGGACTTGGCATTGTGCAAAGTGATCTGATATGCGGATTCGAAGGTGTAATTGCGCCCGCCGCTGATTTTCTGAAAATCGGTTTGCTTCTTGTCTGCATAAACATCAAACGCATCGCCCAGTTTCAGGCGCACCGTATCATTCCTGGCTGTGTGATCCAGTCCATCCTCGCCGACAAACTGCGCATTCCCGGCACCGTCCCTCTTGTAAACGCGCATCACCCCTTTGGGTAAGGGTACCCCCAGACCGGCGCCTTTGTTATCAAATTCAATAAATACCCCAGCCTTGAGTTTTTTCCCCAAGTCACCATAACTGCCTTGGTAATAATATTCGGCGCCGCGCAATTCCAGCGATTTTCTAACAGGAACCTGCAAGGCGGATAACAAGGCGACCTGCTTGGTCTGCTGATCGGCTAGCGTCGTGGTTCGACCGAGGCTGTATAAATGGTATTCGAACAGATTTTCCTGCGCCATCGGCGCCTCGGCTGCCTTCGCCATCACCACCCCGCCACGCGCCGCCATCCCCGGACGCAAATCTTCACGCACCCGATTCACATCGCCGGCCACAAACTGCAATCTGGCATTGGGATAGCTAACGCCGCTCTGATTGGTTAAGGTCACCCAGGCGTTGATATCCAGCTTGTCTTCATTGGCAGACAGCTCCGCCACATAATCCGCCCGCCATGACAATCCGCCTGTCAGATAGGACAATTCCAGATCGGGCACGCCAGACCTGGCGTTGGCTAGCGTCATCACCAGCGTCGGACGGTCACGCAGATTATCCGGTACCGCGGCGAATGCCAGTCGCCCGGGCACGCCGGTTTCGATGCGGTCAGCGAATTTCAGCACCACGCCGTCATTCGCCGCCAGCACTGTCGCCGTCTCACGGACTTCCATCCCGGTTGCCGGATTGGTCTTAATCACCGTGACGGTATTACCTACATTTTTCTCCAGCAACTTTTGCGGAGTCAGTACGTCGAAATCAAAATTCTGCTCCAGCAGGCGCAAGCCGTTCGCCTCATTCAAGCTGCGCAGCAAGGCCGTCTCCGGACGGATGCGCGCAGAAACGTCGCGCCATGCCAGCCGGCTCGTGCCCGCCGGCAGATTCACCCTGCGCTGCTCCTTGACCAATGCCAGATCATCGTTATAAATCGTCAACGCCAATGCGCGTTGATCCGCCAGCGTCGTCGTTTCCTCCACTGGCATCGCCGCATTGGCACCCACGACCCACAGCATTAGCCCTAATCCCAACCATTTCCTGCTCATAACGACGCCTCCATACACACCGGTTCCACCAGCACATCCACACCCGCAGCCGGGCAGACTGCGGCAGCAGGAATCGATTCACCCCGCCGCCATGCACCCACCGCATCACGTTTGCCCTTGCCCGTCACCATGAACAGGACATGCTGTGCATCACTCAGCCGGCGTGCGCTCAGGCTGATCCGGTCCGCTGGCGGCTTGGGCGCATTCCTGACCGCCACCACGTCGGCAACAGCATACTCGTTGCCCTGCCCCGGAAACAGGCTCGCAGTATGGCCATCCTCACCCAGCCCCAACAGCACCAGATCGAATGTGCCTGCATCCCGTAATTGCGCGGCATAATCCGCTGCCCCAGCCTCCGGCCCCAGATCCGCCTGCATCGCATGGATCTGTGCAGATGGAATCGCACTATCCTGCAGCCAGGCGACATACGCCATTCGGCTATTGCGCGCTTCGTCTGCCGCTGGCAGACAGCGTTCATCGCCAAACCAGATATGCCAGCGCGACCAATCCGTTTGCAGCGATGACATCCGTTCATACAATGCACGGGGAGTCGTCCCACCGGCCAGCACCAGATGGAACGCACCGCGTCCGGCCAAGGCCTGTCTGGCAACCCGATCCACGAAACGCAAAGCCTCATCCACTACCTTATCGGTCACATGCCAGCGTGTCGATCCCGGACAACCATTATTATCCATCGCATTCTCCGCCATACTCCAACAGGGACAGATTAACATTTTTTACATATTCAATCTTGACCGCAAGGCCGATACTTGGCATAATCTCACCTCGTTGCGGAACACACCTCGCAACGCAATTCCCTGATAGCTCAGTCGGTAGAGCGACGGACTGTTAATCCGCAGGTCCCTGGTTCGAGTCCAGGTCGGGGAGCCAGATAGATAAAGCCTTGCAGAAATGCAGGGCTTTTTTATTTTCCCTCAAAGATACCACTTGTTTCCTAATTTAATCGCCGTCAATATCAGCCGAATCTATCACCCAATCATGACAGACTTGTGCATATTATAGCTGCCAGGCCAGCATCATGGGTTTTCTGTTTAGCGAGTCCAGCGAGTGATCCCTTCGGAGAGGGGTGATCCCAGTGGGTTCCAACCAATACAAGGAGTAATACCAATGACCAACGCACAACGCCGAGCGGCAGCCAGCCGCATGGCTGAAATGAATGGCAGCAAGCCGGTACCAACGTCCAGCAGCGCGTTCTGCCCTCATGAGGCAGGCGCGTATTACCTCACTGACGTGGGCACTGTCGGCAACACGATCAATCTGTTTTCCAAAGACCTCAAGCCGCCTGTCCACACCTACGACATCATCACTGTTAATTTCGACCTGGATCCTGAGACTGGCAGATGGATATGGTTTGATGGCAAGAAAAATCAATCCCCGCGCAAGAACCAGGATGGCTGGCGTCTTGGCAGCAAGAAATTATATGACACACGCGAAGGCGCAGAGGCTGAACTTCAACGCGAGATGGTCAAAAACGGTGACCGGGTGACCAAGGTACATGACCTGCCCGACGATGCGACTGCGCTGAAAAAAATCCGTAGCGCTCACCATCCGGATCGCAACAACGCCGATGCCGACCATGATCTTTATCAGGCTGTTGTCGAGAAGCTGGACCGGATGCGTGCAGCGAGTCAGTGAACTATACTGAAACCTGACCGAGTTCTGCCCCATAAACCCACCCTTACCCGGTGGGGTTTTTTTACGCCGAAACATGGCAACGCTTTCCTACCGCTCTCCCCTTGTAGAAACAAGCAGTTAAGTCTATACGTTAGCTTAGCAAATCCAGATGATTGGGTACGCTTTCTTTCTTACACCCTTCTTTGCATCACTCCAAGGTTTTTTATGTGTTCCAGAAAAACATTCGTATTCCCTAATTCCATTACCGAAGCCCCCCTTTCACTTGCCGCCCGCATGGCGAATATTTTATAATCCCCAATAACTTCATCAACTTGGAAACAAGATTATGAGTTCATTGTTAAATGCTTTGCAGCGGGATATGTTTAATCCGGCTACCTTTTTAGGCGCGCTGTTTTACGGTCTGGTGTTTTTTGTGATCGTTATGCTGCTGGGGCGTCTTGTCCGGAAATTATCAAAACGCGTCGAGTCGCATTTTACCGATGTGACGGGCATTGCGTTCGCCAGTGCATTTGTCCAGGTCGTCGTATTCCTTATCGGCTTCATTCTTTACGCCCGCCTTATTCCTGCGCTGCATTCCCTGGGGACGACTCTGCTGGCTGGAGTGAGCGTTGTTTCCGTTGTACTTGGGCTGGCGGCGCAAAGCACGTTGAGCAATCTGATCGCGGGGTTTTCGCTGGTATTGTACCGGCCGATCAGTATCGGTGACAGCGTGCAGTTGAGCACGCCGAAAGGCCTGGTAACGGCAAAGGTAGAGCAAGTATCGCTTGGCTACAGCCATCTTCGCGATACGGACGGGCAGGAGATCATTGTGCCCAACAGCGTCATGATCAGCTCAGTGATGATCCGAATGGATGGGAAGAAAAATCAGTAATGATTAAGATGGCTAAAAGCGAAACCCATCCACAAGCCGGGAAGTGACAGGACCTGCGGGATGGATTTCCTTCTGTATCAATGCATGAAGAAATAAACGATAACCAGAACAACCGCGGACCAGGCGAGAAAGTATTTTCCCATGACATTCTCCTATTCAGTTTTTCCCGCTATTCCTGGCGGACATCGATTCGGATAACGCATTACTCGATATTAATAATGCGTTACCTCTGATACATCTCAGGAAACGCTTTCTTCCTCGGTGATGGTCACATCTTCGACTTGTGTACCTTCCATGATTTTCTTGATGCGTTTTGCTTCATCGCTGTCTCGAGCATGCACGGATATCAGGATATTGCCCTCTTTGACCCTGGCTTCATATTGCTTGGCTTCATATTCAGGCACACCCAAGCCTATCAAGGCACCGGCGATGCCGCCGATTGCCGCACCCACGGCAGCACCGCTCAAGGTAGCCATGATGGGCCCGGCTGCGATAAAAGGGCCAAGACCCGGGATTGCCAAGGCGCCGATACCGGCAAGCAAACCGAGCACGCCGCCCGCTATGCCGCCGGTGCTGCCACCGATCGTGGCGCCCTCCGGTGCCTTGGTGTTGTGTTCATGCGCAAAGTCGCGGTTGCCGCTCCGGTCAGGAAACAGCACCGAAATATCATTCATGATCACGCCGGCTTCTTTCAGAAGGGTAACAACAGTCTCTGCCTGCGTTTGGGTATTGGCGATGCATATAACAGTTTTTGACATGATGGACTCCTGGGATTAACGGAAAAGGTCTATTGAACTTCCAGTTCATTGTTCAGGTTTTTAACACCGGGGACTGCTTTTGCATCAGCGCCGATCTTTTCCTTTTCGGCTTTGTTCTTGACGGGCCCGCGTAAGGTAACGTCACCGTTCAGCGTAATGATCTTCACATTTTTCGCGTCCATGGAAAGGGGCCGCTGCATGATTTCCTTGCGAATGGCCTGGGTGATATGCGTATCTTCTACCGTATTCGACTGATCCATGGGCGTAAGCGTCTGATCGTTCTCGTCCCGCTTATTGATTTGCGTGTTACCCGGAGAATGCTGTTTCATGGTTGGGTCTGTATCCGGGGATAACGGTTCTGCCGCATTCACCAGTGTAGAGACAAACATTAAACCCATGGCAACAAATAAGGGCTTTTTCATGACAACTCCTTATATCAAGATTGAATAAATATCTCGTGGGTTCAGTACGACGAGGAAGTCAGAAGCATTGAAGGCATAATAAGACCTTCAATGCTCCCGGCTCTGTACGTGAACACACATTGAAAACAGGCAGCCCGTTTGTTTGTTTTTACTTGGGTAGAACATCAGCCGGGCGGCGTCCAGCATGACCGCCCGACTGTTGATGCTTTAATTTGTTTAAAGCTTTTTATGATGGTACTGAGGGGTGTACTGATAATTGAAATCTGTGTGGAAAGGCGGATCACCTCCTGAAAGCAGGGCAATTGTTACGAAAATAGGCGATGGTTTTCCTTAATCCCTCTTCCAGCGATACCCTTGGTTGCCAGCCAAGTCTCTCCTGCGCCAACGTGATATCGGGGCAGCGTTGAGTGGGGTCATCCGGCGGGAGCGGTTCATGGACGATCCTGGATTTTGAATCGGTAAGCCTGATTACCATTTCAGCCAATTCCAGCATGCTGTATTCGACCGGGTTACCAAGGTTCATCGGCCCCATCATCTCATCTTCGCTGTTCATCAACTGCACAAAACCGTCTATCATGTCCTCCACAAAACAGAACGAACGCGTTTGTGTCCCGTCCCCATAAATGGTGATCGCCTGGCCGGATAATGCCTGGACGATGAAATTGGATACGACTCGCCCGTCATTCGGATGCATGCGCGGACCGTAGGTATTGAAGATGCGGGCGACTTTGATACTTAATTGATGCTGGCGGTGGTAATCGAAAAACAAGGTTTCCGCGCAGCGTTTGCCTTCGTCATAACAGGAACGCAACCCGATAGGATTAACATGCCCCCAGTAATCTTCAGCCTGCGGGTGAATTTGTGGGTCCCCATATATCTCACTGGTCGAAGCCTGAAATATTCTTGCTTTTACCCGCTTAGCCAAACCGAGCATGTTGATAGCCCCATGCACACTGGTTTTCGCTGTCTGCACCGGGTCATGCTGATAATGAATCGGCGATGCCGGACAGGCCAGATTATAAATCTCATCGATTTCAATATATAACGGAAAAGTAACATCATGCCGCATGCATTCAAAACGGGGATTGTTCAGCAGATGTGCGATGTTTGCCTTGGTGCCGGTATAGAAATTATCGACACAGAGAACATCATGGCCATCCTGCAAAAGACGCTCGCACAAATGCGAGCCAAGAAAACCCGCTCCGCCGGTAACCAGACTCCGCCGTACATCATATCTACGCATTCCACGCTCCTTATGGTCCTGTAATAACAATTGCAGCCGGATCAGCCAGATTGAGCAGCAATAAGGTTAAAGCAAAGGGATTTCGGAGTCGGTGCGAAAACGCACATTTATTGAAATAAATATATGTGGTCTTCAAATTAACATCTCTCAATGTCATTTTGATGATAGAAAAAATTCGGGAAACCATCAGGCATCCCCGATTTTGTTGTGCGTAAATCGCTTGCGATGAGTCAGATATCGGCCAAACGTGGACCCACGCGCACCAATTTGAGCTGATAAGCCTTTGCAGCGGCTTGCGCACGATTATGCACGTTCAATTTCTCAAGCACATTTTGTGCGTGATTTTCCACCGTTTTAAAGGATATTCCCAGAATAGATGCAATCTCATCGCTGGTTTTGCCTTCGCAAATCCACACCAGCACTTCACGTTCGCGCGGGGTAAGTGGCGAACGATCTGATGCTTGTTCAACATTGATGTTCTGATTGCGGATAACCAGCAATGTCGAGTGCATACTCGGCATAATGATCTTCAACTGAAGCTGATGCCATTCGCCAAGCGGCTCCTGCAGTCGATAGAAGCTGAAATAGGTGACGTACCGCCCCGTGATATCAAAAGCGCCGTAAGAAGCGGTATTACGCAAATCGGCAGCCTTGAAAGCCTCCAGCCATATGCGATCGAACTCCTGGCTGCCTTTATCCAATTCAAACAATTGCGGTTGACCGCTATGCAGCCATCTTTTCATTAGCGGCGTGGTGTAATGCCCATTTTCCGTCTTTATGCTCTCGATATACTCATCCGGTAAATTCGAGCAGACGACTTCAAAAGGCAAGACCTCCGCCGCATCTAGCTTCCCCACCCATCCAGCAAACGCATTATGGGGAAACGCGGGCTGTAATTTATTCCGGGTCCATTCGATAAAAGCACTCTTCGTCGTGATGGACGTCAACGAGCTCATGGCCTCTAATAGCGCCTGATTATATTGTCCAGTATCGTTCATTCTCTGCGTCCTCTGAGGATAGAAATTCGGTTCTAAATTGAGACGCATGTTAATAATAACCAAAGCAATTATCCACATGCACCGGCCCCATGACGAGGCCGGCAGTACATGTCGAACTAATCAGGCAGATATGGCCATGACCATATCTGACAGGTCAATTTCCGATGACCGAAGTTCACTTCGGACTGAGCATATACAGTGCAACTGGCATTGAAATCGGACTTTTTATGCAGCATTTTATGAAGATTCTTCAAATAGGCTTTCCTTGAGCGAATTGATTACAAAATCGTTAGATCTTTGCGGACGGATTCACTTTAGATAAAGGAATCGCTTGGAGCCAGTCCCACGAGTTGCTCAGGAACATGGTGCCGCCAACAATAACGGGGTTCACAATACCGAAGCGGCCGCCGACATGGTATTTGTTGATCAGCGTGCCATTTGCGGGATTGATGGCATAAAGATACTCACCGGTCGAGGCATAAAGCGTTCCTTTATAGTAAGTGGGTGCGCCCCGCCCCGAGCCGGCCGCACTGACATCAGGCACATGCCAGGTCCATTCAAGCTTGCCGGACTTCAAATCGTAAGCCTGAACACGTTATTAACCGGCGTACCCACATACAGCACATCGTCGTGGATCATCGGCACACCGCCCTTGAATGCAGGCGGTTTCGGTCCTCGGCCCATATTAGCCTGCCACAGGATCTTTCCGGTTTTGGCATCATAAGTGACGATGCGCGTATCCATGGTTGATTTGCCTTTTTCCTGTTTGGCATCCGCCACTGCATCCATCACCACGATGCCATTGCTGACGGCTGGCGAGACATCGCCGATGCCGGTATCTTCAGCGCCCTGGATGTTCGATTTCCACAGCACTTTTCCGCTATTCTCATCCAGACAAAACACCCCGCCCGGCGAAGACATCGCCACATACATCTTGCCGTCCGCTATCGAGGGGCTCGACATGTTGGCCATGCCCTTGAGCTCCGTTTTCCATGCAAGCTTGCCGGTTTTGGCGTCTATTGCTTGTGCGTAGCCATCCCCCGTAGTGATATACAGACGGCCATGGCTGTAAGCAGGCGTTGGCATGGCTTCGCCATCCGTCCCATAGTGCCAGATCAGCTCGCCGGTTTTGGCGGCAAGAGCATAAATCCCGTTAAAACTGATGCCTTCTCCGCGCACCGCCGTCCTGGTTTTAGCGAATTTGGTGACGTTGGAAAAGTTGAAACCAACGTTACCGACCGACAGATACACATTGCCTTCAGCCACGATCGGCGTGCCCATAAGGGTATTGCCCACAGGGCTGGTACGCCAGATCAATTTACCGGTATGTGCATTCACAGCGTATGCAAACTGATCGTCGCTTTCCGCATAAACGATGCCGTTCACCACCGAAACGCCGACAGCATTACCGTAAAATTGCGTCTGAGTGGAAGGCCCGCGCCGCGCGCCATAAATCGCTTCGTCGAATGAATCTTTACGATCAAGCGGCCAGGCGCGGGCTTCAGCGAAATTCCATTCAACGCCGTGACGCAACCATGCAGGAGCAGCATCGGACAATTCAAAAGCGGCATTATGTACCGGGCTGGATGCCAGGTATTCCCAACTGCTCGTGAACGATTTTGCGTCTTCCCTTGAAGGCAGATTTTTCGGATAGAACACGCGGTCATAAGGGCCGCCTTTCTCAACCGCCACGTCCTTACTCAATTCGGCAGTGACAGTGTCGGTCCGGGTAACTGAGTGGCTCGTATTTGCGAGACTCGACGATAAACCAATAGTTTGCATGGTTACCTGCAATGTAATCCCGGCAATATGTCGTTTCATGTTCATACCCATCCACTAAAATGTTTCAAATGCAGATATGAATACAAAACCGCTGCTTGACCAGCGCGTCCGACGGCTATCGTCACACTCGTTAGTGTGCTATTTTCCTGCATCGCTTTCAAGCTGTTCCTTCCGCGACATGATTTCCTTGCCCAGTGTCACCAGATCCAGATCGGCCTGGCGCATTTGAGGAAACATCTTGTTTTCTTCCTCTTCAACGTGATGTTCGACCTGTTCTGAAAGCACTTTGAGCCGGGCATCATAAAGATCGTCGCCCGGATCCATATTCCGGATGTGCGCTATCAACTCCTTTGCACTGGCATGTTCCACTATGGCTTCATCAACCAGCCCCTTACCTTTGATCACACTGCGTACGGCGGGATAAAGGATTTCCTCTTCTACCTGGGCATGCACAGTCAGCACCTGACAAATCTGATCGGCGATTTTCTTTTTGCTGGCCTTGGAATGATCGGACAATGATTCGAATTCTTCGAACATCTCTTTTACTTCTTTATGATCCTTGACCAGCAAAGTGATCAAATCGTTTGATTCGGTCGTCATGAACACACTCCTTGATGGATTAAGTTCACATTCTTCCGAAAAAATCGAATCGTGTATGTACGGTAACGTACTCATGCCCCCATAAAACGGGGGCTGGCAGGCTTTTCCCATTCCACGTGCCGTAATGCCGCCCCAATAGACGCCAAAGACGAGGCCAAACACGACGGCAGTCCGCTACACAGATTTAAAGTTTGCTTGCGCCGCTTTTTGGAGTAATTTGATTACCGTTTTCTCGATGTGATCGTGATACCGCCCCCCTCTTCCAATGGGTCCGGAAATCTCAGTCTGGAAAACTTGCCCCCTTCGTAAGCTTCGATTATGGCCGGATGAATATAATATTTGCGACAGACTGCAGGGGTATTGCCCAGCTGCCGCGCAACGCGCTGGATCGCCGCATTCACATGCTGCTTCGCATGCATAGGCGAGTCGCAGGGCGTCATCGATGTAAAGACCATGAGCGCCCGCACTGTCCCGCCCCAGGTCCGGAAATCCTTGGCAGTAAAATTCTGTCCGGAAATTTCATGGAGATAACGATTCACGTCACTGGAATCGATGGACTGTCGCCGCCCATCACCATCGACGTATTGAAACAATTCCTGTCCTGGAATCTCCAGACAATTCTTCACGATACGCGCAAGGCGCCGATTTTCAACGCGGATGGAATGCCATTTGCCACTCTTGCCGCGAAATTCAAATACGACTGAAGAACCGGAAAGATGGACGTGACGGCTACGCATCGTGGTTAAACCAAATGATTTGTTCTGCTTCGCGTAGTCTTCATTACCGACGCGTATCAGCGTTGTTTCCAGCAACCGCACTACAAGCGCAAGGATTTTTTCGCGCGGCATACCGGCTTTTGCCAGATCAGCATCCACGCGAGCGCGAATCCTCTTGAGCTGCTTGCCGAAAAGCACCATGCGAGCGAATTTGGTTTCGTCGCGTACCTTGCGCCAATCGGCGTGATAACGATACTGTTTGCGGCCCCGCACATCACGTCCGGTAGCCTGCAGGTGTCCGTTATCATGAAGGCAGATCCATACATTCTGCCATGCGGGAGGGAGTGCCAATCGGCGGATACGCTCCAGCACATCCGGATCTCGAATCTCTTTGCCGTCCGGAGCATAATATAGGAAACCATCCTTGACGGCACGGCGCGAAATGCCGGGGCCGTCATCGACGGTATAACGCAGACCGGCGGATTGGGCTACTGCAACAGAATCCGTGCCGGCTGCAGTATCCACATGAATAGATGCGCCGCCGGAAGACGCCTTATTCACCGGTATTCGGATTATCTTCTAGCATCCGGGATTTCCTGGCCGCTTTCCGGTAGCTGCCGCCAGAAAAAACCTTCCCGGTTGACCTTGATCCGTTTACCCAACTCAAGAAGCTGGCTCCTGCTTAATTCCTGCAAGGCCTTGGGGAATATCTCCTCATTTTCTTCTTTAAAATGCAGCTCGACTTTTTCCTTGAGAAGCAGAAAATTTGCCTTCCATTCCGGCGAATCCACATCCACTGATTCCATCTCAACCAGGATATCCTGAATCACAAAAAGCTCTTCATAGCCTTCCAGCGCGATTTCGTAGGTTTCGTCGGCTTCCAGTATTACCGGGTAAAAAATCATCTGTTCGTTTTCAGCGTAGCAATCGAGTTCGCCTTTTAATTCCTCAAATAGCTCTGCACGATCGGTAATCTCTTTTGCGCCAGCGCTTCCCAGTTGGGCCAAGAGCTTTTCGATTCTACGGTGGTCATTTATCAATAACTCGATAACGTCCATGATTATTCCTTTGCGTAATTGCGAATGAATAGACGCAGCCTGCGTCGCCTGTTGTCCTGCATCAGAACGAACCCACAATAAACCCGGTGCATCCGTGATTCCGTACGCAAACACACCAAACGGTCTTTTTTCCATCCACCCGAAAGGTGAATTCAATGAGGTGGCAAACGCGTGCTGTCCCGATACAATACGGCAAGCGTGGCGGCAAAAATCCGAGGCAAGGTACGTATTTTTTGCAGTGCCGTCCAGATAGCCACCATTCCTCCGACCAGGAACAACCC
Source organism: Sulfuriferula sp. AH1 (assembly GCF_002162035.1). Classification (NCBI taxonomy): domain Bacteria; kingdom Pseudomonadati; phylum Pseudomonadota; class Betaproteobacteria; order Nitrosomonadales; family Sulfuricellaceae; genus Sulfuriferula; species Sulfuriferula sp. AH1. Next base: position 1,210,627 of record NZ_CP021138.1, on the reverse strand, counting down.
GGTAAGTCCGGCCAAGACCTGCAAGCGGTGTGTATCCCAGAACATGACAATAATCAGCAGTGTCGAGAGGACGATGCCTAACCCGATAAAGAACAGCGCCATCAGCAATAGTGCTATTAACGTTGACAGGCGTTCGCGCTCTTCTTCCAGATCGATGGCGAGCAGTTCCATTCGCGTATGCAGGATAGCGATCAGGGAGCGTGCCAGCATCCTGAGCGAATCGAGCAGCCCCGTACCGACGGAATGATTTGCCCTTTTCATGGCAGCTTAACGACGCCCCATCAGCAATCCGGCCACTAAACCGGCACCGGCGGCAAATGTAACGGCGTGCCAAGGCTTCTCATGAACGTAATGATCGGTGGCACGTAATGCAGCACCGGTTTTTTCCATGAGCACATCGTGGGCCTCCGTCATTTTAACTTTGGCGACAGCGAGCGATTTTTCAGCCTTGCCGCGCAATGCCTGAATCGACTCGCCGCCCTGATTGGCGGTAAGTTTAAGCAACGCCTCGGTATCGGCAATCACTGCCTGCAAATCATTTTCCAGCGGCGCTTTGGCAGCATCCGCTTGCAGGTCGGATATAATGGTATTCACAATCATTCTCCATCACGTTTTAATCAAAGGGTTGGTGAGACATTCCAATCATGAAACGGTGGACTCAATGTACTCCTGCGACAATCTGCCTTTCCGTACGATATCGTACATTCAGCCTCTCGTAAGCACGCGCAAGACCGAAGATAGTCACTGCTGAATTTTGTGGTTTACCGTACAGAATTGCGGGTTCGGCAGCATTAGTCTTGGTTTTGTAACATTTTCTTAACAAGGGGAAATGAGCAACGGATGAATGGGTCCCTTTGCAACGTCTTCCCGAGATCACAGGACAGTTGAAATACCAATGGATACCCCCGTCGGATAGTGACCTTCCCTTTCAGGAAGGATAGTCATGATGATAAATTCCTCAATACATATAAGCAGCGCACCCGCCCACTTTTCTCAGTCGCCGATGATCAGCGCGATCTTTCACGATCTGAGCAAGGCCGAACAGGCGTACAGATCCGTCTTCGAACGCGGTTACAGCTTCAACGACATCAATGTCGCGATGTCGGAAGCAACCCAAAAGCGCTATTATTCAGGGCAACCCGGCATTAGCCAATCGGCCTGCAGAGCCGCAATCGACAGAGATGCGGGCGATGCCGCGCCAGATGCAATCGAGTACGCGCTGGCCGCAGTCGGAACCCCGCTGGTGCTATCAAGGTTCAGGCTGGTCGTGGCCGGCACTTATTCTGCAATCAATGCCGAAGCAGGCGGCCTTGCCAGAAGCCTCGCCGACACCTTGTTCCGCTGGCGTATCCCCGAACAGCATATCAAGCAGTATGAACGCGGGCTCATGGCAGGCGGCATCATGATTTCCGTCAAGCCACGCAACCATCAGGATGCCGCGCATATCGCGAATAGCTGGCAGACCCATAGCGGCGAATGCATCCTCGCTTAACCCTGAGTGCTCTCATACAGGCGATGCCATGAACAAACTTGTCAAAATTACCCATGCCATTAGCGACACCGTCAGTATGAACAGATGGTTTTCAGTGGGTAAAGAGCTGCTGGAAAAATTCAGCAAACACGAGATACTCACCCTTTCGGCTGCGCTGGCTTTTTACACGGCCTTGTCTTTGTCCCCTCTGCTGCTGATCACGCTTTCCGTCGTCGGCGTGCTGGGAGAACATTCCCAGACCCGATTGCTGGAGGAGATTCGAAACGTGCTGGGAGATCAGGCCTCCACCGCGATCACCACCGTCATCCACAGCGCACATACCCGCCCGTCTCTGGGAAACCTGGCTCGCACCCTCGGCATCCTGTTTCTGGTCTTTTCGGCCAGCAGTGTCTTTGTCCAGCTCCAGTATTCCCTGAATAAAATCTGGGAAATCGAAGGGAAGATCAGTGCCGGATTATGGAGCCTTATCCGTCACCGGCTCCTTTCCATGGGTATGGTCATCTCGCTGGGTTTTCTTGCACTGGTTTCCCTGCTGGTAAGCACGGTGCTCTCATTTTTCCTTACCGGGGAAGGACAAATCTGGCAGTTCATGAATTTTCTTGTCACCTTGCTTGTGTTTTCCGCATTGTTCGCACTGATCTTCAAGTTCGTACCCGATACCAAAATTTCATGGCGGAATGCATTCTCCGGCGGCATAGTCACTGCAATTCTGTTTGCACTGGGGAAAAACATGATCGGAATCTACCTTGGCCGCAGCGCCGTCGGTTCTGCTTACGGCGCTGCGGGATCTCTGATCGTTTTTCTGACCTGGGTGTATTACTCGTCGGTTATTGTCTTCACCGGGGCGGAAATCACCTGCATCCTCACCACCCGGCATACCGGCGTCAAACGGCCGGCATCCTGAAATGACTGCAAGTACCCCTCATTTCAAACATGCAATTCCGAGAAAAAGCGCTCTGATTCCTTACGTACCACGCTGTAGCACTCGCACACATGTGCTTCCAGCGCCGATCGGTCGGCCACCTCAATATGCTTGCGGTGATAGTTGATCATCCCCGCCGACTGCAATCTGCGCGCCGCCTCGGTAACGCTTTCGCGGCGTACTCCTAGCATGTGGGAAATCGATTCCTGCGTGGTTTCCAGAGTATTCGTATGCAACCGGTCAAAATTCAGCAACAGCCAGCGACATAACTGCTGCTCTACCGAATGGCGGCGATTGCAGGCCGTGGTTTGCGCCATCTGAATAAAGAGTGTGCGCGTATACCGCATCAGAAAATGCTGCAAGGCCTCACCTCTTTCGAATTCTTCTTTCAGCACCTTGGCCGACAAACGATAACCGGAACCGTCTGTTTGCACAGTTGCCTGAGTGAGCGCCCCGTCATTTCCCATAAAGATCGAAACACCCACTATCCCTTCATTGCCGACGGAAGCGACTTCCACCGAAGCCCCGTCTTCAAGATTGCACAGCAGGGAGACTGTCGCCGTAACCGGGAAATAGACATGGCGCAATTTATCCCCGACTTCGAGGAGGGCATCCCCCGCGTGCAACGACACTAATTCGAGATGAGGGACGATACGCTCGAAATCGTCTGAAGGCAATGCTTCAAGTATATGATTGCGTTGCGAATTTGAAATATTATTCATAATAAATCCCTCCTTAAGTTAATTTTCAGGGCTGGTTACAAGTTGAATCCTGGCGTCGAAACAGGCCCCGGTATCAGGAGCAGGCAATGCGTTTTATCCGTGGAAAATACATGACCATTGCCGCCAGCCGCCTTGGCCCGGTACATCGCATGGTCGGCGTGCTTGATCAAATCGTGGCTATTCCTGCCGTGTAGCGGATAGAAGGCGATACCGATACTGGCCCCGATGGAAAGATTCAGGCCTTTAAAAGCAAATGGGGTCTGCAGCTGCACCTTCATGTTTTCCAGCACAGGCTGCACATCATGACGCGAGGCGGCTTTCTCGATAATCAATGCAAACTCGTCGCCACCCAGCCGAGCCACAGTATCTTCCGCCCGCAAGGATTTCCTGAGGCGTTTAGCCACCGCTTGCAGCACTGCATCGCCTACGGAATGCCCATGGGTATCGTTAATCGCTTTGAAACTATCGAGATCCAGCAGCAACAGCGCAAATCCGCTGTTGTGACGGGAGGCGTAAGCCTGCGCCTGCTGCAATCGGTCCATGAACAGATTGCGATTGGGCAATCCGGTCAATCCGTCGTGATTGGCCAGGTGCTCAAGCTTCCGCATACTCTTGACCCTTTTGCTCACGTCACGGCCGCAGGCGATGAAATGCGTAATTTCGCCATACGCATTGCAGAATGGCCGGATAACCGTGTCCTCATAGAACAGCCGGCCATTTTTACGCCGATTGACAAACTGGCCACGATAGGCGCGCTTGGTAAGCAAGGTTCTCCACATCCGCGAATACAGTTTCGGGTCGTGCAAATTCGATTTCAGGATCGCGTGGGTGGCGCCTATCAGTTCATCTCTGCCATATCCGGTGAGCGCTTCAAATACCGGATTCACATATACGATTACGCCTTGTGAGTCAGTGACTGCAATCGCATCCTCGCTCCATTCCGCCACATCCTGAAAACGCAGCAGTTTCTCGCTGGCGTCCGCGGTCGCAGACGATTGCCGCAATTCAAGCAGAAACAGGGAATTCCTTTCGCCTTCCACAACCCTTATCGCTGCTTCCAGTGAAGCAGCCTGCCCATCCGGCCGCGTAACATGCACATTGCCGACGCGATAATGGGGGCAGGATGAGTATGGCTTCCTCTGCAATCAAACAGGCTGTATGAAAATTGCGGTAAAAGATTGTTCAGGGACAAACCAAGGATTGCCCGGATGTCTCTGCCAAAAAAGCGGGCGGTTTCCGCACAGCAGAACTGGATATCGCCATTCCCGGTCACCAGCAGTAACATGCGGCCGGACTGGTCGGCGCAATCCACACAAGCCTCCGCAAAAGCTTGCCCGATAAAGGTCATGGCATGTGGAGTGCACTCTGCCGACTGCTTTCCGGCGGGAAAGGATTCCCGTAAGCGACGAAAATCCTCCTGTTCAGAAGGATAAGATAAAGCGCTTTTTGTTTGCCGTTGTGCCATTTTTATCCTCTATCTGCTTATGAATTTCAGTAGAGACCCTGGAAATATGGACGATAACAAGGCATTCCCAAGCGAGATCGTGTAAGGTCTCGCCGCTCCGTTGAAGTCATATTCCGGTTGACGGGGTTAAAAATGAAGCGGGTAATGACGCTTGACCCCAATTGCAAAGTGCTCTAAAAGCCATTTTTGTATTTTGTATCTTCATTTTGTTAATTATTAATTTGAACAATAGTACAGAGAGGCAAATTCAAGACGTCGGCAACCGCATGCTGAAAGCCGGTCACACAGCTGAATGACGTTGGTGAAACCATATTAGGAAAATATATGAACGGTGCCTATAGGTTAATCACCCTAGACGCTCGCCAAAGACACAACCACGCGGTAGATATCGATCAAAGGCAAGTCTGCGGAGCGATATCTTTGATCCGCCTCATGAAATTACCCATCGGGGCCGTGCACTTCCCATCAAAAAACCACGAACTATCCATACTCATGCGTACGTTTCCGTACAGAGGTGACCAATCGTTCGTTCTACTCTGACCCTGTCCATCCGGCTTTTCATGATTTAGCTGGACGCCGGACGGGAGTGATTTTTTCCACCGAAACATACATTAACGGAGTTTTTCTATTTGTCAGGAGATAAGGATGCCACAGGGAAAACAGCTCTTTTTTCATACCTTGCCTTGCCTATCCCCTATTCTTTTTCAAGGCGCATGAAAATGTATCGCATCGCACTTATCAGCGAACATGCTTCCCCGTTAGCCGCGCTCGGCGGCATCGACAGCGGCGGACAAAACGTGTATGTGGCAGAGATAGCCGTGCACTTGGCCCGAATGGGCTACGAGGTGGATATCTTTACGCGGCGCGATGCGGCCCAATTGCCTGACGTCGTGATTTGCTCGCCACGGGTACGCGTTATTCATATTTGCGCCGGACCGTCAGTGCGCATGGCTAAAGAATCGCTTTTGCCTTTTATGGATGATTTTGCAACCGAAGTGATCAGCTTCATGCGCAAATCATCCAGGATATACGATCTTGTACATGCCAACTTCTTCATGTCAGGCTATGTCGCCATCGCCGTTAAGCAGGCGCTCAATATCCCTTTTGTCGTCACATTCCATGCATTGGGCAAGGTGCGGCGTCAGCATCAAGGCAGTCACGATCGCTTCCCGCCCGAACGCTGCGAGATCGAAAAAGAGGTGATGGATGAGGCAGAGGCGATTATCGCCGAATGTCCGCAGGACAAAACCGACCTGATAGCCTTATACGAAGTGGATGCCCGCAAAATCATAGTCATTCCGTGCGGCGTCAATCCCAATGAATTCTATCCTGTTCCCAAACGCGAGGCATGTGCCTGCATCGGCGTAAAGCCGCAGGAACGCATCGTGTTGCAACTGGGTCGATGGGTACCGCGAAAAGGTATCGAAACCGCGATCCGCGGCTTCTCCGAATTGTTGCGCATGCATCAAATAAAAGCCCGCTTGCTGATCGTCGGCGGCGACTCGCCCTCCCCCGACCCGCAGTTGACGCCCGAACTGAAGCGCCTGCAAATCATCACCAACGAATGCGGCATCACGGATTCCGTCACCTTCGTCGGCGCCCGCCCGCGCTGCGAACTGAAGTACTACTACAGCGCCGCCGATGCGTTCATCTCGACGCCGTGGTATGAACCATTCGGCATCACGCCGATCGAGGCGATGGCCTGCGGCACGCCGGTCATCGGCAGTAACGTAGGCGGAATAAAACATACGGTAGTGGAAGGGAAGACCGGATTTCTGATTCCCCCTCGCGACCATACCCTCGTTGGCGCCAAGCTCGCACGGCTATTCCACGATGATGAATTGAGCGAACGCATGACCAGCAACTGCGTAGCCCGCATAAACGAACATTTCACCTGGGAAAAAGTCAGCGCAGGCATTGCGGCGCTTTACAGACGGGCGATGCCAGTCCACATGCATTTTCCCAGATCGCATTTGGCAGCGACCGACCTGCAGCGCCGCAGCTGACCCGGATCGCATTTTGGATATCGAAGCGCATGAAAAGAATCGGCATATTTCTGGATAAGGACGGCACGCTGCTGCAAGACGTGCCCTATAACGTGGCGCCGGAACGTATACGCATGACGCCGCGGGCCGAATATGCGCTGGCGCTGCTGGCGCAGACAGACGCCGATTTGTTCATCATCAGTAATCAGCCCGGAGTGGCGTTGGGCTATTTCCCGATGTCGGCGCTGGCGAATGTGCATGCAGAGATGAACCGCCTCTTTGCCCAAAATGGCGCCCGCCTGTCCGGTTTCTATTTTTGCCCGCACCACCCCGATGGCGTGATCGGTGAATACGCTCTCCACTGCAACTGCCGCAAACCTGCCCCGGGGCTGATCCTGCAGGCTGCCACCGAAAACGACATCGATCTGAGCCATTCATGGATGATCGGCGATATCCTGCATGACATCGAAGCCGGGCGCCGCGCAGGCTGCGGTACGATACTCATCGACAACGGCAACGAAACGGAATGGCAGCTTTCGCCGACGCGCAGGCCGGATTACATCGCCAGCGATCTTGAGGACGCTGTCAAGCATATCGTACGCAGAGGAACAGGAGCGCTGATATGAATACCCGCCCCATGCGCAATATCCTCTGCGTGCGTCTGGATGCGTTCGGCGACGTATTGATGACGGAACCGGCGCTGCGCGCCATAAGCCGGTCCATGCCCGAGTGCAGGCTGACCCTGCTCACTTCCCCTGCCGGTGCCAAGGCGGCTGAAATGATCCCCTGCCTGCATGACATACTGGTCTATGAGGCCCCATGGATGAAACACAGCGCAGAAATAACCGACAGTGCCCGCCATCTCGATTTCATCAGGCATCTGCATGCGCTGCAATTCGACGCTGCCGTCATTTTTACCGTTTACAGCCAGAATCCGTTGCCGGCGGCCATGATGTGCTATCTCGCCGGCATCCCCCGGCGCATCGCTTTCTGTCGCGAAAACCCTTATCAGCTGCTGACCGACTGGCTGCCCGAAAAAGAGCCGCAATCGCTGCAGCGTCATGAAGTCGAGCGTCAGCTGGCGCTGGTCGCAGAGATCGGCGCGACCGTGCAGGAAGATGCGATACAAATCGCCATCGCGGAAGCCGACCGCCAGACAGGCGAAACGATCTGGCAGTCGCTGGCGCAACAGGAGGAATGCCGCATCATCGTCCACCCCGGTGCGACCGCTCCTTCGCGCCGTTATCCGGCTGAACGCTTTATCGCCGCGATGAAATCGATACGCGCGCGCATGCCCGCCACCTTCATCATCACCGGTAATCGATCCGAACAGGCGCTCGCCGATGAAATCGCCGCGATGGCGGGACCTGCCTGCATATCGCTGGCCGGGCAGCTCGATGCCCGGGAATGGGCCGCACTGATCGATTCCGCCGATCTGGTGCTGTCGAACAACACCGGTGCCGCGCATCTTGCAGCGGCGACAGCCACCCCGGCCGTCGTGCTCTACGCACTGACCAATCCCCAGCACACGCCCTGGCGCACAGCTTCACAGGTGCTCTCGTACGACGTACCCTGCAAGCATTGCTACAAAAGCCTGTGCCCGCAAGGGCACCATAACTGCCTGCTCGGCATCAGCGCGGAAGAAGTCGCCAATGCCGCACTGGCATTGCTTGCAGCCAGATTTCAGCATCAATCCGCTTCAAATACCCGATTTCTTTCTCATACCGCAGGTTGACCGCTTATGTACACACTCGGAATCAATGCCGCTTATCACGACTCATCCGCCGCACTGGTGAAGGACGGCCGCATCGTCGCCGCAGCCGAAGAAGAACGTTTTAGCCATGTGAAACACGGCAAACGGCCGGTGCCTTTTACCGCTTACGAATTGCCGTTCCACGCAATCGACTATTGTCTGAAAGAGGCGGGAATCGAGCTCGCCGATGTAGATCACATCGGCTATTCGTATGACCCGTACCTGTTGCGCAGCAAGGAATCGCCAAGCGACACGATCGACCTGCCGCTAGTGCCCTCGCAGCATGACCCCGAACAGCCCGGAGCCAGCCCGTGGGACCCGCTTTTCATCGCCTACATCATCAATGCGCCGCGCCAGCTGGTAGATGGCGTACCGCATCATCTGCAGGCGCGTTTCAGGGGCGCGGTGCCCGACCAGACCTTTCAGTGGCATTATCTCGAACACCATCTGGCACACGAAGCGAGCGCATATCTCGCGGCGCCATTCGAACGCTGCGCGGTGCTGACGATGGACGGGCGCGGCGAGCAGGCAACGACCAGTTACGGGATATTCCGCGACGGTGCATACACCCGGCTGGGGCAAGTCAACATGCCACATTCGCTGGGACTGCTGTATGAACGGGTGACCTCCCACCTCGGCTTTCTGCATTCGTCAGACGAATACAAGGTCATGGCGCTGGCCTCGTATGGCCAGCCGCGCTATGTCGAAGTCTTCCGCCGCATCGTCAGTCTCGGCGATGAAGGACAATATCGGGTCGCTGAAGCCAACCTGACCGAGCTGTTCGGCCCGGCACGAACCCGTGCCGCAGCGATCGAACAACGCCATTTCGACATTGCGCGCTCCTTGCAGATGGTGCTGGAAGAAACCGTACTGCAAATCATCCGCTGGCTGGCGCAAGCCAGCGGCGAACGCAATCTGGCGATGGCTGGCGGCGTCGCATTGAATTGCGTGATGAACGCCAGGCTGCGCGACTCTGGCGAGTTCGAGAATATCTGGGTACAGCCTGCGGCGGGCGATTCGGGTACTTCGCTGGGCGCCGCGCTGTACATCGATTACGCGCTGCGCGCGGCGCGTCATCATCAACCGATGGAGCATGCTTTTCTCGGCCCGCAATTCACCGATGACGAGATCGAGGCATTTCTGCGCTGGTCCAAACTGTCGTACAGGAAACTCGACAACATCGCACAGGAAGTCGCTGATATCCTTGCCGCAGACAAAGTCATCGGCTGGTTCCAGGGACGCATGGAATTCGGCCCGCGCGCACTCGGCGCACGCTCCATCCTCGCCTCGCCGGTGCATAGCGAAATGCAGGCCAGGCTCAATGAAATCAAGGACCGCGAGGATTTCCGCCCGGTAGCGCCGGTCGTGCTTGAAGAAGAAGCTGCGAACTGGTTCGTCAACGGCGGCAAATCGCCCTTCATGCTGTTCGTATACGATGTCGCAGCCGATAAGGCCGAACGCATCCCGGCAGTCCGCCATACCGACGGCACCGCACGCATCCAGACCATCAATCGCGAACAGCATCCGCTGTACTACGATCTGATCCGGGCATTCCAGGAGCGCACCGGCGTGCCGGTACTGGTGAATACCTCATTCAACACACGCGGCGAGCCGATCGTGTGCACGCCGCGGGACGCGATCGAGAGCTACTGGACTTCACCGCTGGACGCTCTGGTCATCGGCTCGTTCCTGCTCACCAAAACGGAGGTATAGGATGACCCCGCTCATCAGCGTCGTGGTGCCCACATACAAGCGCCCGCAAATGCTCAAGGAATGCCTGCTGGCGCTGTGCGCACAGGACTTGCCGCCAGGCGTTTTCGAAATTGTGGTGGCCGACGACGGCCCCAGCGCCGACACCCGCGCGATGGTCGAAACCTTTGCGCAGAATCATGCCTGCGTGCCGCTGATCCGCTATCTGCAAGTCAGCGGACGCCACGGCCCGGCGGCTGCGCGGAACTGCGGCTGGCGCAATGCCGCAGCGAATTTCATCGCCTTTACCGATGACGATTGCCGCCCGACGCCGGAATGGCTGCGGAACGGCTTGCTAGCGCTGGAACAGGACGCAGACGCCGCCTGGGGCAAACTGGTGATGCCGCTTCCGGCGACACCGACCGATTATGAAAAGGATGCCTCCAATCTCTCCCGTGCCGAATTCGTTACCGCAAACTGTTTTTGCCGGAAATCGGCGCTGGAACAGGCCGGCGGTTTCGATGAGCGCTTCCGCCTCGCTTGGCGCGAAGACAGCGATTTATTCTTCAACCTGCTCAATCTCGACGCCAGAATCGTTCACGCCCCTGCGGCTGTCGTGGTGCATCCGGTCCGGCCTGCGCCGTGGGGCGTCAGCCTTTCCCAGCAGCGCAAGATCCTGTTCGATGCGCTGCTCTACAAGAAGCATCCCGCCTATTACCGCGCCCGCATCCGCTCGTCGCCGCCCTGGAATTACTATGTCATCACCCTCAGCCTCATCCTCGCCGTGGCGCTGACCGTGGCTGGTAATTTTCAGGGTGCATGGCTGGCGATTGCCGTATGGCTGGGTTTCACGCTTGATTTTATCCTGCGCCGGCTGCGCGGCACCTCGCTGGATATGCGGCATGTCGCCGAAATGGCGGTCACCTCCGCTTTGATCCCGCCGATCGCACTCTACTGGCACTGGCTCGGCGCAGTCAGATTCCGGGTACTGTACGTGTAATGGACACCCCGAACGCGCTCGGCCAGCCACATTCGATCGTCGTATTCCGGGCCTTGCAGCTGGGCGACATGTTATGCGCAGTGCCTGCATTGCGCGCGTTGCGCAATGCCTATCCGGATGCCCGCATCGCACTGGTCGGCTTGCCCTGGTGCGCAACTTTCGCCGCGCGCTTCGCCTGTTATATCGACGAATTCATCGAATTCCCGGGCTATCCCGGCCTGCCCGAAATCCTTCCCCGGCTCGATGCGATTCCCGGTTTCCTGGCCGAGATGCAGCACCGGCGCTTCGATGCGGCGATACAGCTCCATGGCAGCGGCAGCTATGTCAATTCGATCGTGATGCTGTTCAACACGAGAACGACAGCCGGATTTTTCGTTCCCGGTGAATATTGTCCGGATGCCGAACGCTTCATCGCATGGCCGGAACACGAACCCGAGATCATGCGCTATCTGACGCTGATGGAACACCTGGGCATAGCGCCCGGCGACAGCTCGCTCGAATTTCCACTGACGCCGCTCGATCACAGCGAATTCGCGCAATTGGGGCTTGCCGCCGCGCTCGGCGGCAAGCCTTACGTCATCATCCACCCCGGCGCCCAGTTGCGTTCGCGGCGCTGGCCACCCGAGCGCTTCGCCGAGGTCGCCGACGGGTTGCCCGCCGATCATGCCGTCATCCTCACCGGCAGCGCGGCGGAATGGCCTGTCGCCCAGGCAGTCGAAGCGGCGATGAAGCGCAGTGCCATCAATCTGGCAGGCAAGACCAGCCTCGGCGCACTGGCTGTGCTGTTGCGGCATGCACGTCTGCTCGTCAGCAACGATACCGGGCTTTCGCACATGGCGGCGGCGTTGCGCGTGCCCAGCGTCATCATCTGTTCGGCATCCGACCCGCAGCGCTGGTCGCCGCTGGATCGCGATTTGCATTCCGTCCTGTTCCACCAACCGGTCGCCTGCCGGCCCTGCGCGCACGAACAGTGCCCCATCGGGCACCCCTGTGCGCTGGCACTGACGGCGGAACGGATCATACCTGTCGTACGCAACAAGCTTGCCCGCCATGGCAAGCTGCAAATGGAGGATTTCAATGGAGCGTCTTAAAGTGCTTATCTGGCATGTCCACGGTTCGTATCTGTATTATCTGGCGCATGCGCCGCATGATTTCTATGTGCTCTCCAAGCCTGAACGGCCGCCCGGGTACACGGGCAGGCATGGACATATTCCGTGGCCGGACAATGTCCACGACATGCCGGTCGCGCAAGTCAAGGACTGTCAGTTCGACTGCATCATCTACCAGTCGCCGGCGCAGTACCTGGATGACCAATACGCGATTCTGACGGCAGAACAGCGGCGTTTACCCAAGATATACATCGAACACGATCCTCCGCAAAAGCACCCTACCGATACGCCGCATCCGGTCGACGACCCCGAAGTCTTGCTGGTGCATGTCACCCACTTCAACCGCCTGATGTGGAACAGCGGGCGCACGCCGACGCGGGTGATCGAGCACGGTGTCGTCATCCCGCCCGGGGTAAGCTACAGCGGCGAATTGCCGAAAGGCATCGTGGTCATCAACCACCTCAAGGACCGTGGCCGCCGTCTCGGTGCGGATGTGTTCGAAGATGTACGCGCCAGTGTGCCGCTCGACCTGATCGGCATGGACGCCCATTCGATGGGCGGCCTGGGTGAAGTGATCCACAAGGACCTATGCTCGTTCCAGTCGCATTACCGCTTCTTCTTTAATCCGATCCGCTATACCAGCCTGGGGTTGGCGGTAATCGAAGCGATGATGGTGGGCCTGCCTATCATCGGCCTGGCGACGACAGAGATGGTCACGACGATCAGGAACGGCGTAAACGGCTATGTGGATACGGATGTGGCTGTTCTGAAAAAACGCATGATCGAGCTCATCAGCGACCCGGAGCTGGCCCGTGAATTGGGTGCTGCCGCCCGCGCTTATGCGATGGAACGCTTCAATATCGCACGCTTTGCCGCCGACTGGGACGACGCATTGAAAAGCGTTACAGCTTAGTGTCGGCCACTTTGGCCGGGCGGCGGTAACTGCGCCGTTCGCCGATCAGGCGCAGCAGCTGGCTATAAGGCAGAACCAGAAGGCCGCGCAAGCCGGCGACACTGGAAATGTCGCGCACCGCCTTGCGGATCTCCCCGTTGAATTCGGCCAATACCACCCCTTTTTCCGCCTCCCCCACCTCCTCGACCGCCAGCAATCTGTGCAGCGAGTAAAGGCCGAAAACAAAAGCGAAAACGAAGAGGAAATCCAGCCCGCTCAACGCCATCGCCGGCACTTGCCATGCGGTATGCGTGTTCATGGACGACCAGGCCAGATTAATGCTCAGGCGCTTGTTCTCAAACCAGTTTCCAAGCATGCCGCCAAGCGGGGGCGCAAGCGTTGCCATGATGCCCGAAACAAAACTCCTGACTGCCAGATAAGAGGTCGCCTTGCCGTGGGGTGCCAGCTTGAGCGCGATATTGCCGGTGCAAAGCGTCACCCCGGCGTTGGATATCCCGGCCAGCACGTGAATCATCAGCAATACGCTCATGCCAATCCAGAAATGACTCGAAAGCGAGGTGAACGGCCACATCATGAACGTGGTGATGAACATGAAACCGCTTTCCGCCAATACGGATTTATTGCTGAAGCGGTCGGCCAGCTTCCCCACAAACGGAAGAACATCACATTCACGATCTGGCTCAATACGGTCAAAGCCACGATAACACCCATGCTCAGATCCAGCCGCTTCAGCATATAGACGGTAAAAAACGGCGCGGCCAGATTGACCGCAAAACTCCATGTACCGAGAAATACCAGCAGACGCCGGAAATTCATATCCTGTAACGGTTCGCGGATTTGCGCCCAGAGATTGGAATGGGGTAGATGCTGCATCTGCGGTTCGGGCGTCCGCGCGATATAATAAACGCTCCACAGGCCGATCAAGCCACCAAGACCGATGTAAATCGAATAAATGACCAGCAGGCTGGTGCCGACAAAATTGACCCGAAAGGCATCCACGCCGAAACCGGCGACGAGCGTCACCACGACGCCGAATGCAGTCGAGACCGCCATCCGTTTCCCCATGTAGCTGCCGAGTATATGAGGTGGAATCAGGTCGTGCATCCATGAATTCCACGCCAGACCGGCGATGGTGCCGATCGCAAAATCCACGAATAACGCGACAAACATCGCCGGAACCCGGTAATTCTCGGGAACCACCCAGGGGATAAGCGCCAGCAATAGCCAGAAGATGCGACTCATGAACAAACCGAAGACCATCAGCGCCTTGCGGTTGCGCGTCGCTTCGACCAGATAGATGGTCGGCAACTGCAGTATCTGCGCAAGCGCCTGCAAGGCGGCGATCAGGCCGATGACCACATTCGATGCACCTAGCAACAACGCGAACGCCACTATAAAAGCACCCCCCGTCAGATTACCCATGATCTGAGTCAGGATGCCGTCGCGCATAACCATTTTCTGAGCGAACTGCAGCTCCTGCTCGGAAATGGATGTCTGGGGTACCAGCCACTTGAACAAAATGAATGCCTTAATTAAACGGATTTCCTGTATGGAAATGGATCAACTACGAAGCCGGGTAGGGAATGTATTGAATACAGCATGGATGCATAACCGAATTTCGTCAGTACGCAACCCCACACTCGACGATATTTCCTGCTATTCCGACTGTTCGCCAGCCACGACGATCAATCCCAACGGAAATGCCGCGAGCACATCCGCGATACGCAGACTCCAGCCGGTACGGCGCTGCTGGGGTTTCAGTACAGTTCCGGTGAACGCGCAGGTGTAATGCAGATTGCGACGGTGAAAAGGCAGTCCCACCGTGGTATCGCCCCAGATATTGCCGCCCGCGTCGAAGCGCTCATCTTCACCCAGCAACCGGGCGAAATAACGCGAAACGATGGTGATGACGATGCGCCCTCCAGCCATGCGCGCGTAAGCACATAGATGCGCGGCGCGTTCGCCCTTGATGGCAAGCGGCAGGTATTCTCCTTGCTCGAAAACCTCCGACCAGCGATTGCGCAATGCCAGCGCCGTGCTGACCACCAGCAATTTGGCGCGGCCGTCTTCCAGCGTGTCGCATAATGCAGCGATGCCTGCACTGCGCTGTTGCGGCGGCCGGGTGGCAAGCGTCTGCAATTCATCGAGCATCGCCCGGCGCCGGTTGAAATCCACCGGGCGCCGGTTATCCGGATCCACCAGACTGAAATCCCACAACTCGCAGCCCTGATAGATATCGGGCACACCGGGCACGGTCAGTTTCAGCAGCGTCTGTGACAGGCTGTTGAACAGGCCCAGCCGGGCGATCCGGCGCTGGAACGGCAGAAACCGGGCCTTGAACGCACTCTCGGCCGGCGCATTTACCAGCGCATCGGCAAATGCCAGAATCGCCTCTTCGTAAGCCGTGTCAGGGTTGATCCAGCTGGTATGCACTTTAGCTTCGCGTACCGCCTTGATCAGGTATTCCTTCAACCGGCTGAGGAAATGCGCCATCTCGCCGGCATCCGGCTCTCCCGGCGGCCAGATGCCAAGCAATGTCTGATAGATGAAATATTCATCATTGGGCGTGGGTACGCGCACGCCATCCACTTCGCGCCTGAGACTGCGGTTGGCGCGGCTCCAGTGCCGTAGCGCGAGCCGCCAGGCGGCCGGCATTTCCGAAAGGACATTCAGGCGGGCCCGCACATCCTCGCTGCGCTTGGTGTCGTGCGTCGAAGTGGTCAGCATCGCGTGCGGCCAGTCCCTCGCACGGGCTGCGTTGGCCCGATGGAACATGGTGCGGGTCACGCCGAACTGGCGCGGATCACTGCCGACTTCGTTCAGCGACAACAAACGGTGATAGATATACGCGCTGGTGTCTTCCAGGCCTTTCGCCATCACCGGACTGGTGATCTGCTGGAATTTCATCGCAAATATCAGCACCTGCTCGTAATAGGCAGCCGATTTTCCATCTGCTGCGGCGAGCGTGAGCACATCTTGCAGAAAGTCGAAGATGCCGGTCTCCGCCGCCGTGCTCCGGCGTTTGGCCGCTAACGTCGCCTGTTCGACGTTGTGACGGTCTTCCGCTGTGACCTCCCGGGCGCTTATGTAGCCGCGATAGACCGGGAAACAGGCGACGATCTCGGCCAGGGCCCGACGCAATCCATTCAGCGTGTAATCGCAGGTATGACGGTCGGCTTCGGCAATTTTCGAGAGCAGGTTGGCCAGCACATTCAACTCGCCCGACAGCGCGGTCTTCATGATGAGTTTCTTGGAATGGTACAGCAGATCATCAAAATCGGCATGCTCGCAGATGAAGCCGTTGTACACCCGCTCCATGCGTTTGGCTGCGCTTGTATCGACAAACAGGCCATTGAGCAGATTGGTGAATTCGTAACCGGTGGTGCCATGTACCGGCCAGCTGCCGCGCAATTTTTCATGCACCGCCAGTATCTTTTCCACTACCAGATAGGGCGCACGACCCGCCAATCTGCATTGTTCGACCAGCTTGCGAAAATAGGCCTCGGGGTCATACAAACCATCCGGATGATCCAGACGCAGGCCATCGAGCTTGCCTTCACCGACCAGCCGCAGCAAAAGCTGGTGCGTCGCATCGAAGACTTCGTCGTTCTCCATGCGCAACCCGGCCAGATCGTTGATGTCAAAAAAGCGCCGGTAATTGATTTCATCCGAAGCCACCCGCCAGTAGGCCAGCCGGTAAGCCTGCGCCTCGATCAGCTGATGCAGCGGGTCGAAGCTGGCCGGCTCTCCCGCTACGCCATTGAAGATACGCAGATTCTCGTCGAGAAACCAGGCGATGTCCGGGTAGGCCTTCACCAGGCTTGCCAGATGGTGTTTGTGCACTTCCTTGTCGCGTCTGCGCTCGGCCTGCCGTTCGGGCGAGATATCATTGCGAGATGGCAGATTGCGGAATGCGGTGGCCAGGCTCTGAAACTCCATCAGCAGCGAGGCTTCCTGCCCTAACCGTATGCTCAGCACCTCCATGCGGTAGGCCAGAATAAGCGGATATTCCGCAGGGTCTATCGGAAAATGGTGCTCATAGTAATAAATGGCAAATTCGCCGCGCTCCACATCGAACCGCAGTTGCAGCTCGGCGTTATCCAGTACCACGCCATAGCGGTTACCCAGAACCGGCAACAGCACCTTGCCGCGCAATTCAGGCTTGATCGGCGCCCAGTCGATATCGAAGAACTTGGCATAGGCCGACGCCTGGCCGTTCTCCAGCACGTCCAGCCACCAAGCATTGTCGCCGCCCACGCCCATATGGTTCGGCACCACATCCAGCATCTGTCCCATGCCGTGTTCGGCAAGCGTCGCGCACAGCAGTTCGAATTCCTGATAAGTGCCGATCTCGGGATTCAGCGTGTTGTGATCGATGATGTCGTAACCATGCCTGCTGCCTGGCCGCGCCTTGAGATACGGCGAGGCATACAGGTGTGAAACACCCAGGGCATGCAGATAGGGCACGATCTCGCGCGCCTGATTGAAGGTGAAATCGCGATTGAATTGCAGACGATAGGTACACAGCGGAATCCGTGGCGAACGCGCGCGCAGCATGTCGGCTGGCGCAGGCTGTGAAGGATGCGCCTGTTTTGCACCCGCACGCTCGGCGATCACTGCTCCGACGATGCGTTGCAGGCGCGGGTCGTCTCGCCATTCTTCCAGATTGACGCTCAGACGGCGCTGCCAGTTCGGGTAGGCTTCATTTGTCGCGCCCGGCAGATTGACCTGCTCCAGTTGCCCGAAGATATCGCCCGGATGAATCATCATGATCTGCGACCGTGTCCTGGCGAGGAAACGATGCACGGCACACATCAGTTCCAGCGACATCTCCGGGTTCGCCACCGGATGCATGCTGCCGCCTTCCAGCAGCGCTTCGCGCTCCAATGCTATCAGCAATGCAGCCCGGTCGCTCGCCCGCGACATCACCTGCTGCTGGCGCACGTTCTCATCGGCAAACAGCCCCAGGGTCGCGCGCGTATCGATATCCTGTCCCTGCCAGTATCCCCGCAACGTAGGCAGATCATGCGTGCTCACCGTCACCAGCGATTGTGCCGGATAGGCGGCCGACGCCAGAAAACCGCCCTGTTCATCATGCGAAAACAACAGTACGCGATAGGACAATATGCCGGCTTGCTGCATGCGCTCGCGCAGACTATCGGGTACGGTGCCCAGATCCTCGCCGATCACCAGACAGCGATTGCGCTGGCTTTCCAGCATCAGTATGCCCAGCAGGTCATCAAACGGATAGCTTATGTAGGTACCGGCTATGGCAGGATCGCACGGAATCCAGAATAGCCGCATCAACCCCATCACATGATCGATGCGCAACGCACCCATGTGGCGCATGTTGGCCCGCAGCATCGCAATGAACGGCGCATAGGCAGTTTCACGCAACTGCTCCGGTATCCACGGCGGCAAACCCCAATCCTGCCCGTGCGGATTGAAGTCATCCGCAGGTGCGCCGATGCTGGCGCCAAGCGCATGGCAGCGCTGGCAAGCCCAGGTTTCCGCGCCGCCGCGCTCCACGCCGACAGCCAGATCGCCGTATAAACCCACACCCAGCCCGTATGCCAGCGAAGTCTTGCCGGCCGCATCGAGCTGCTGATCGGCCAGCCATTGCAGATACTCGTAATACTCGATCTGCTCGATATGCTCCTGCATGAAATCGGCTACCGCCGGCGCGGCGGGATCGCGAAAAGCTTCCGGCCATGCCGGCCAGCCATGGATGCCGGCATCCTGCTTGCTGAAGTAAGCCTGCAGCGTCTCGAACAGCGCATGCCGGCGCAGATTTTCTCCGCCTTGCAATTGAAAGGCGCGGAACTGCTGCCCGCGTTCGCTGTTCCCTTGCAAGTGCCATTCCCGGAAATGACGGTAAAGCACGGTCAGCAGCGTCTGCTTGGCGGCCATGACCTGCTGGTAATCCACTAGGTCTTCCGAACGCAACGCACGCAAGCGCGCCTGAAACGCCTCGTCCGCCACCGTCGTGCGCGCTTCGTCGCATTCGGCAAAATCGGCTACCGCTTCGACGTCCAGGTAGAGAATGTTAAGGAACAGCCGGCTGGAAGGACTGTACGGGCTGACATGAGCCGGATTGTCCGGAAACAGTGCGTGCAGCGGATTCAGCCCGACGATGTCCATGCCCGATTCGCCGGCCAGCTCGACCACCATGCGCAGGTCGGTGAAATCACCTATGCCCCAGTTGTGCAAGGAACGCACGCCGTAAAGCTGCAAGGCAGGCCCGTAAACCCGTCCGTCTTCAGCAAGCGCAGGAGGCTGATAAGCAATTGCCGGTGCTACGATAAGGGTCATGCCAATTTCGCTACCGTCCGCTGCCTGCACCGTCAGGCGGTGATAACCTGGCGGGCATGACGGCAACTGCAACAGGCCGCGTTCGTACTGCTCGCCGTCAAGCGACTGGTTGCCGGCGTGTTCCAGTTCAGCGGGCCGGAATACGCCGTCTTCATGCCTGCCGTCTTCGTGCGTCAATGCCCAGCGATAGAGGCCATTCGCGTACACGGACGAAGACACGACCGGCACCGCCAGTGCGCCATCCGAGACACGCACCACCTGCACCGGCGGCAGCATGCGGCGCCATGACTGCGCTGCATGTTCGGCGAATATCGCTGCCAGATCGCCGTTAAGGTTGACGCCCATTGCCGTGAGCAGCGCACGTTGCGTCGCTTCGCCGGTAGGATGCAGATTGCCCCAGATGTCATGATATTCAGCTGCGATGCCGTATAAGGCGGCAAGCTGCGCCAGCGCATTATGCTGTGTCATTGGCTTGCTTCCTCGATGAACCAGGCAACACACCAGGCCGGCATGCACCCAGCGGAAAACAGCTCCGGCAAATCCGGCTGGCTCAGATAAAAGGCCTTGCCAGCAAAACCCGACTTGCCTGCGACTGCCTCATCGCCCAGATTCGCCAGCAGCGTTAACTGCGCGCCATCACCCAGATGCCAGCGCACGGCCAGTCCCCTTGCTCCGATCAGTTCGAATCTGGCGCCGCCGTGCATGCCAGGCAGCCGCGGCATGACATGCACGCGGCGCAGTGCCAGCAGCTCGCGATAGAATGCCAGCCACTCGCGGTGTGGCGGCTGATCCAGACTCGCCCAGTCGAGCTTGCTGCGCTCGAATGTTGCCGGATCATTGGGGTCGGGTATCCGCGCCTGCGCGCCGGGATCGGCGAATTCGCGGAACCCGGCGAATTCACGGCGCCGGCCCGCGGTGACGGCGAGCGCCAGCTCTCCCTGAAAATCGCAGAAGAACTGGAACGGCGTTGCCGCCGCAAACTCCTCGCCCATGAACAGCATCGGCGGCGATGGCGCCAGCAGCACCACGGCGAGTGCGGCCCGCAGCGATACCGGTTGCGCAAGCATCGACAGGCGTTCGCCGTAAGCGCGGTTGCCTACCTGATCATGCGTCTGCGTGAAATTGACGAAAGCACCGGGGGGCAGATGGGTGCTGGTTTCGCCGCGCAAGCGACCCTCGCGGAAACCGGAAGGCTCGCCCTGAAAAGCAAAACCCTCGGCCAGACAGCGTGCCAGATGCCGCACCGGCTGATCGGCGTAATCGGCGTAATAGCCGTCCTGTTCTCCGGTCAGCAGGATATGCAGGGCATGGTGGATATCGTCGTTCCACTGCGCGGCAATGCTAGCCTGCCCGATATACCGCGCCGCGTTGGCATCGTTTTCCAATATGAGATGCACCTTACGGCTGCGCCCAGGGCCGGCGTGTACCGCCGCCGCCAGTTCTTCGATGATGTCGGGCCGACTGTCGTCGAGTATGGCGTGTACCGCATCCAGCCGCAGCCCGTCGAAATGGTATTCTTCCAGCCAGTACAACGCGTTGTGGATAAAAAAATCCCGTACCGTACGGCTGCCGCTGTCGTCGAAATTGATCGCCGCGCCCCACGGCGTATGATGGCGCTGGCTAAAGAATGGCGGCGCATAGGCATGCAGGTAATTGCCGTCAGGCCCGAAATGGTTGTACACCACGTCCAGCAGCACCATCAGCCCGCGTGCGTGCGCCGCCTGCACCAGCGTTTTCAATTCGTCCGGCGTGCCGTAGCTGGTATCGGGCGCATACAGCAACACCCCGTCGTAACCCCAATTGCGCTTGCCCGGGAAATCCGCCACCGGCATCAGCTCGATCGCGGTAACGCCCAGATCCGCCAGATAATCGAGCCGTTGCATCGCCGCGGCAAAAGTGCCCTCTGCAGTGAAGGTTCCCGTGTGCAGCTCGTAAATCACCGCCTCATGCCATGGGTGTCCCCGCCATGCCGCATCCTGCCAGTCGAAAGCCGCCGCATCGATCACCTGGCTATGGCCGTGAACATCGCCGGGATTGGCGCGGGACGCAGGATCAGGCACATCCAGCCTGCCGTCGATACGGTAGCGATAACGCGTTCCCGGTGCAGCTTGATGCGGCGCAGTCACCAGTTCAAACCAGCCATCAGCAAGCGCCTGCATCGGCAAACCGGTTTCCGTCCCCGCGCCCTGTTGCAGCCGCAGCTCGACCTGCTGTGCCGCCGGTGCCCACAGACGGAAGCGTATCCTGTCATCAGCCAGCACGGTCGCGCCGAAAGGCATGTCGTGCACGCGTTTCATTTTGGTTCACCCTGTTTCAGCAGTACCAGCGCCCGGCCACCCACAGGATAGCCCTCTCCGGCTTTGTAACGAAGAACTTTCGGCTGTCCGACCGCATCACAGGTATCCAGCAATACGTCCCAATAATGATGCCCGTCGAATTCGGGCAGCATAAAGGCGATGTCTTCATGATGCGCATTAATCAGCAGCAGCAGATTGTCGTCATGCAGGCGCCGCCCGCGCCCGTCGGTCTCGACCAGACTATCGCCGGCAAGGTAGACGCCCAGGCAGCGCGAGAAAGCCTGATTCCAGTCTTCTTCGCTCATTTCGAAGCCATCCGGATTGAGCCAGACAATGTCCTTTACCTCACCGCCGCGTATCGGTTTGCCATGAAAGAAATAGCTGCGGCGAAACAATGGATGTGCCTTGCGCAGCGCGATCACTCGCTTAGTGAATTCCAGCAGCTCTTTATCCTGCGGTTTAAGATCCCACGACAACCAGCTGATTTCATTGTCCTGACAATATGCATTATTGTTGCCATGCTGGGTACGGCCCATTTCGTCACCGGCAAGCAGCATCGGCACTCCCTGCGAAAACAGCAGCGTGGCCAGCAGATTGCGTTTCTGCCGCGCGCGCAGAGTGTTGATCTCCGGATCGTCCGTTTCGCCTTCGACGCCGCAATTCCAGGAATGATTATTGTCGTTGCCATCGCGATTATCTTCCAGATTCGCTTCATTGTGCTTGCTGTTGTAGGTCACCAGATCATGCAGGGTGAATCCATCATGCGCGCTGAGGAAATTGATACTGGCATGGGGTCTGCGTCCGTTGTGCTCATACAGATCGCTGGAGCCGGTGAGCCGCCTTGCGAGCTCGCCGATCAGGCCGCCATCGCCTTTCCAGTAAGCACGGACACTGTCCCGATACTTGTCGTTCCATTCCGCCCAGCCCAGCGGGAAATTCCCGACCTGATAGCCGCCTTCGCCCAGATCCCAGGGTTCGGCGATGAGCTTGATCGTGCTCAGTACCGGGTCCTGGCGTATGGTATCGAAGAACGTGCCGAGCTGGTTCACTTCATGCAGTTCACGCGCCAGCGCCGAAGCCAGATCGAAACGGAAACCGTCCACATGCATTTCCTGCACCCAGTAACGCAGGCTGTCCATGATCAGCTGCAGTACCCGCGAATGCCGCATATCGAGCGTGTTACCGCAGCCGGTGTAATCCATGTAATAACGCGAATCATTGTCCACCAGCCGATAATAGGCGATATTGTCGATACCGCGGAATGACAGGGTCGGCCCGAGGTGATTGCCTTCGGCCGTATGATTGTAGACGACGTCGAGAATGACCTCGATGTCGGCCGAATGGAGTGTCTTGACCATGGTCTTGAATTCGCTGACATGGCCGCTTGCGGAATAACGCGAATCCGGCGCCATGAAGCTGATGGAGTTATATCCCCAGTAATTGCGCAGCCCGCGTTCGATCAGATGCCTGTCGTCGAGAAATGCGTGCACCGGCATCAGCTCGACGGTCGTGATGCCAAGCTGCTTGAGGTGCTCGATCGCGGGTTCCATCGTCAATCCGGCATAAGTCCCGCGAAACTCCGGCGGAATATCCGGATGCTGCATGGTAAAGCCTTTGACGTGCAGCTCGTATATCACCATGTCATGCCAGCGGATATCGGGTGGCCGGTCGTTCCCCCAGGTAAAGGCCTGATCGATGACCCGGCATTTGGGCATGCCTCTGGCGTTATCGCGGCGGTCGAAAGAGAGATCGCCACGCTTGCTGCCAATGCGGTATCCGAAATGCGCATCGCTCCACAGCGGGGTACCCACGATATCCTTTGCGTAAGGCTCGATCAGCAGCTTGTTGGGATTGAAACGGTGCCCTTCAGCGGGACGATAGGGGCCGTATACCCGGAAGCCGTAAAGCAGCCCTGGACGGGCCTCGGGCAAATAACAATGCCAGATCAGATTGGTGCATTCCTTCAGCTCGATACGCTGCACCTCGCGCTGGCCTTTGGAATCGAACAGACACAGTTCGACTTTCTCGGCATGCTCGGAAAAAATGGCGAAGTTCACGCCTTCACCGTCCCAATTCGCACCGCGCGGATAGGGGCGCCCCGGCCAAACCGACGATATCCATTTGCTCATCCTGAACCTCTGCAAGAATCGTATTTACAATAAAAAACAAGTCTCTGACCGTCCGTCCCAGTCAGCATTATCCTTTTTCATGTCAAAAATACCGGCTGATATTCAATTCATCGCCTTTCGGAACCACCACTACCCCGGCTTCCGATATATGATACCGGGCGCGATCGGCCTCGAGGTCATAACCGATCTGCGTTCCCGCCGGAATGGTATTGAAGCGGTCGACGATCACGCGGCGCAATCTGGCACCTTTGCGGATGATGGTGTAATCCATGATGATGCAGTCTTCCAGCTCCACGTCTTCCTCAATGATCACTTCACGCCGGACGATGGAGTTTTTGATTGAACCGCCTTTGACCATGGAGCCGGCGCCGACAATGCTGTTCTTGACATAGCCATCGATGATCTTCGCGGTCGGCCCCTGGTAGCCGCTCGAATAGATGCGCCACTTGGAATTGAAGATATTGAAACGCGGCTCCATCCCCAATACATCCATGTGCGCGTCATAAAACGCGTCCAGCGTACCGACATCGCGCCAGTATCCCTGTTCTTCATAATCGCGCACGCCGGGTATGCGGTTGGTGGAAAAATCATAGGCATAGACCTGATGCGTGTTCAGCAGACGCGGCAGGATATGCCGTCCGAAATCATGCTCGCCACGGTCACGGGCTTCCAGCAGCGCCTCCTTGAGCACCTCGGTATTGAACAGGTAGTTACCCATGCTGCCGTAGGCACAATCCGAACGCCCGGGCATGGGCACCGGGTGTTCCGGTTTCTCCAGGAATTCCCTGATGCGCCCGTCATCATCTGCAGTAATCACGCCGAACGACGATGCCTGCTGGAGCGGGACAGGAATCGCTGCCACAGTGACATCCGCATTGCGCTCTTTGTGAAAGCGCATCATCTGCCGGATATCCATACGGTAAATATGATCCGCACCGAATACCGCCACCATGTCAGGCGCCCGGCTCTCGATCAGGTGCAGGTTCTGGCATACCGCATCCGCCGTGCCCTGAAACCACTCCGGTCCCTCCCGCATCTGCGGCGGCACGACGGTAATAAACTGCCCCGGAATCGCATTGGACAGCGTCCATGCGCGGTTCACGTGCTCGATAAGCGATTGCGATTTGTATTGCACCAGAAGATAGATCGAATGAATGCCGGAATTCATCAGATTGCTGAGTACGAAATCGACGATCCGGTAACGGCCGCCAAAAGGCACGGAAGGTTTGGAACGCGGCTCGGTCAGCGGGTACAGTCTCGATCCCTCTCCGCCCGCGAGCACGACCGCCAGAACAGTAGGTAACGGACTCATCTTGACTCCATCATTACTGTTTTTGGTGAAATGAGATTTTTTTGCATATCTGTGCACTTATTGCTCCATAGAAAGTCATAAATCAACGCACTTCCGCATGCAGGGAATATTTCAATCCTGCTCCGGCGGATGCACGTCCGCTTTGGTGTTTCGGTCTTTTTGGGGCGCCTTGGGCCACCAGCGCTCCAGTAAATCCGCAGCCCTGTCCTTGCCGCCGATCCCGAATGCCAGTGCCAGCATCAGCACGACGCCCGCCAGCAAAATCAGGAAACTCAAACGTATCAGCTCGGTCGCCACCTGCACCTGCTCCAGCGCGATCAGCACCACGAATGCAAGGATGGCGTAACGCGCCAGCCGCCCGAGGATCTGGGCATCCTCGAGCTCGATGTTGCTGCCGTAGACGATGATCGCGTTCTCGATGAAGCGCGAGAAATAGGCACCCAGCGTCAGGATCAGCACCGCCAGAATGACCTTCGGCACAAACAGCACGATCCGGCTGATGAATTCAGTCACCAGTGCCAGCCCCAGGCTATTGAAAGCGATCATCAACGCCGACAGGATGACCAGCCAGTAGACCAGCGCCGCAAGAATGGCGACGGTGCCGGTCTCGATGCCGCCCTGCCGCAAAAAACCGTCGATACCGGCGCGCTCGGTAAGGACATTGAAATTGATCGACTTCAAGCCCTTCAATACCGCCAGCCTGATCGCTTTGGCCAGCAACCAGCCGGCCAGCAGAATGATCGCGGCGACGAACAGCTTGGGCAGAAATTCGCCCAGCTGGATGAGGAACGCCTTCAGCGGTTCCAGTGCTATGCTCACCTGTTCCATGATTTTCTCCAGGTCATATTGAACTGCGGTTCCTTACTCAAAAAATCCTGCCATACCTAGGCGGGGGCGCTCTGCCCGGTATTTGACGGCCCGTTAACCATATCCAGAATGCCACGCAGGGGAATACTTACCCAGTCGGGGCGGTGATCCAGCTCGTAGCGCAATTCATAGAAAGCTTTTTCCAGCACAAACAGATCAAGCAAGAGATGCAACGACTGCCCTTGCGGGTACAAACCGGCGTCACGTACGGCTTCTTCGTAGGCCAGGAGGAATACCCGCCCCGCTTCTGCCTTCCATTCCTGCACCACCGGCTCCAGCAGTGCCAGGTCCTCGGGACGCTCCACGCCACTAGCCAGCGCCGAGTAGGCTGCATAACTGAATGAACGCAACATGCCTGCCACATCCTTCAACGGTGAATGTTTGCGGCTGCGCTCGGAAATCGGACGGGCCGGCTCACCCTCAAAATCGATGATGACGAAATCGTTCTGGGTAAGCAGGACCTGACCGAGGTGGTAATCGCCGTGATAGCGTATCTTGACTGTCTGCATGGGTTGCCTGACGCTTGCATGCAGGCGCTCGAGGATGGCACTGCGGTGTTCGAGCAGCAACTGCGCATCACGGCGCACCGGCTCTGACAGTCCGGCACCGGAAGCTTCGAGCCTTGTCAGCGTGGCCTCGACCTCTTCCTGGATCTGTCGGCTCCAGATGCTCATATCGTCGGAAGTCACAGGTTCCGGATCAAACGCCGGATTACCGGTGTGCGCCGCCAGCGCCTTATGCAATTCGCCCGTGCGCTGACCCAACGTGCGCATCAATAGCAGATAGGCGCCATGGGTTTGCGCAGTCGGCCCCGGTGGGACCATCGTTGCCTGGCATTCTTCGAGGAAGCGCTCAAGATAACTGATGGTATAGCTCCAGCCATCGCCCTGGTTTTCCACATATTCCTGCAACAAGGCGAGCGTCGAAGTGCTGCCGTCTGCAGCCAGATATTCCACGGCACCGGCTACCGGCACGATATTGGAGAATTTCGCCACTTCGGTGAGGAAACGCCCGATCTCCAGTTCCGGCTGCGTCCCGGATTGCAAGCGCCGATAACCCTTCAGGAACAGCCGCTCCCCCAGCACCACGGCAGTATTGCTGCCCTGCGTGCCCGGCATCCGCACTTGCAGCGTGCTGATATCTTCTCTTCCTGCGATCAGGGAAAAAGCCGCAGCAGGCAAGAACCGGATGCTACCATGCTCGCATTGCAGCGTATCCTGCGCGCCGATGGCGCGTACCAGTGCGCGACAGAAGGCTTCATCGGCAAACGCATCGGCCAGAATGCCGATTTTGGACTGCTGCCGCACTTTGGCCACGGTGGCCGGCAGCAGCATCCTGATGCGTTCTTCGCCGGCGCTTTCCCAGGTCAGTGTCAGGGGCAAAAAGCAGGGCTGTGCCGCACCAGCTTTGCTTTCCACCTGAAACAGCGCGACCAGCCATTTGCTCTCGTCGCTGCCCCATTCGACATGATCTACCAATGCGACGCGCCGTACCGTTTCGCCTTTGCCGCCGTACCAGCGCTGCGCTGCAACGAAAGGCGGCAGCGATTCTTCTTCAAGCTGGGTACGGACTCTTTCCGCCATCGCGATGCGCCAAGGCACCACGCGGTCACGGAAGAAACTGCGCCAGCCGTCGAACAGCACCAGCATCGGCAATTCTTCGGAAGGCTGATATCCCTCATGCCATGCCGGGATTTCCTCGCTTCTTGTCAGGCGGAACCAGTAAAAACTATGGCCGGACAATGTGAGCAGATACGGCAGATCGCCTATCGGCGGAAAAGCCGTGCGCCCCATCAGTTCCACAGGCACGCAGCCCTTGTAGGCGGAAAGATCGAGCTCGACCGGCTGCGCGGCACGCGACAGGTTGGCGACGCAGAGGATGATGTCTTCATCGTACGTTCGCAGATAGGCGAGTATCTTGCGGTTGCCGGGATGCAGAAAGATCAGCTTGCCGCGGCCGAATGCCTGATGGTTTTTACGCACGGCCAGCACGCGCTGCATCCAATTCAGCAATGACGCTCGCTCGCGCAGCTGCGCCTCCACATTGACTGCTTCATAGCCATACACCGAATCCATGATTGGCGGCAGATACAGGCGCTGCGGATCGGCGTGTGAAAACCCGGCATTGCGGTCAGGGCTCCACTGCATCGGCGTGCGCACGCCATTGCGATCGCCGAGGAAAAAATTGTCACCCATGCCGATCTCGTCGCCGTAATAGATGATGGGCGAACCCGGCATGGACAGCAGCAAGCCGTTCATCAGCCGGATCTTGTCGAATTCGTTATCCATCAACGGCGCCAGCCGGCGGCGGATGCCGACATTGACGCGCGCCCGCGCATCGCTGGCATACATCTGGTACATGTAGTCACGTTCTTTGTCGGTGACCATCTCCAGCGTCAGCTCATCATGGTTGCGCAGGAAAACGGACCATTGGCAGGTGTCCGGGATATCCGGCGTCTGGCGCATGATCTCGACGATGGGGTGGCGGTCTTCCTGCGCGATAGCCATGTACATGCGTGGCATGAGGGGGAAATGGTAGGCCATGTGGCATTCGTCGCCGTCGCCGAAGTAGTCGCGCACGTCTTCCGGCCATTGATTGGCTTCGGCGAGGAATACCCGGTTCTGATAATGCGCATCGATCACCGCGCGCATCTGCTTGATCACTGCGTGCGTCTCCGGCAGGTTTTCGTTCAAAGTGCCCTCGCGCACGCACAGGTACGGGATCGCATCCAGCCGCATGCCGTCCACGCCCAGATCCAGCCAGAAACGCATGAGTTTGATGACCGCCTTCACTACCTGCGGGTTATTGTGGTTGAGGTCGGGCTGGTGGGAGAAAAAACGATGCCAGTAATAGGCTTTGGCTTCCTCATCCCAGGTCCAGTTGGATTTTTCGGCGTCCGTAAAGATAATACGCGTCTCGGGGAATTTCTGGTTGGTATCGCTCCATACGTAAAAATCGCGCTTGTCGGAACCGGCAGGCGCACGCCGCGCCGCCTGAAACCAGGGATGCTGATCCGAAGTGTGATTGATGACCAGCTCGGTAATGACTTTCAGACCACGGCGGTGCGCCTCCTTCACGAACTGTTTGAAATCGGCCATGGTGCCGTATTCCGGATGGATATCGTGGTAATCCGATATGTCGTAGCCGTCGTCGCGCATCGGCGATGGATAAAACGGCAGCAGCCAGAGCGTATTGACCCCCAGGTTCTGCAAGTAATCGAGTTTCTGGATCAATCCGGCAAAATCGCCGATACCATTATTGTCGCTGTCGAAAAAAGCCTTGACGTGCAATTCGTAAATCACAGCGTCCTTGTACCAGAGCGGGTCTGCCATCCACAGCGCATAATCCTCGGCGACTTCTTCCTTGCTGGATTGGGTATCGTGCATGGCTCCCTCTTACAGAAATCTTACAAAAAATAATCGAAGTCACGTTCGGTACGGACTCGCCGGCGCAACTTGAAAATATGTGCCGGCGCAGTTCGCGGAATGATTTCCACGTAATTACGCTCGCCTTTCCACAAAAAGCGCGCGTCCGTGACCAGATCGTGCACCTGATAGGCGCGTTCGGTATCCAGCCCCAGCGCCTTCATGGGCAGCGTAACCCAGCCGGACTGGGTATGATGCGGGTCGAGATTGGCGACGACCACGATGATCTCGGTGTTATCCGCCGTGGTTTTGGCGTAGCAGAGCAGCGCCTCGTTGTCGACATTAAAGAACTGCAGACAGTGATCCTGCTGCAGTGCCGGGTTTTCGCGGCGGATACGGTTAATCCTGGCGATAAAATCATTCAGGCTGTCTGCGCGATCGAGGTTCCAGCGGCGTACCTGGTATTTCTCGGAGTCGAGATATTCTTCTCCCCCGCTCTCCCGCGGGCTCGCTTCCATCAATTCGTAAGCCGGCCCGTAGATGCCGTAACTCGCACCCAGCGTCGCAGCCAGCACCAGGCGCAGCATGAATGCCGGCCGTCCGCCGAACTGCAGGTATTCGGTGAGGATATCCGGGGTATTCGGCCACAGATTGGGGCGGAAATATTCGCGTACTTCCGAACGCGTGAGTTCGGTGAAATAGGCCTCGATCTCGCCCTTCGTATTGCGCCAGGGGAAATAGTTGTAGGACTGGCTGAAGCCGAGCTTGGCAAGCCGGTATATCACTTTCGGACGGGTAAACGCCTCGGCCAGAAAAATCGTCTGCGGGTGATCGCGGTGCACCTGCCCGATCAGCCATTCCCAGAAAGGGAACGGTTTGGTATGCGGGTTATCGACACGGAATATGCTTACGCCCTGACCGATCCAGAACAGAAACACGTCGAGCAGTTCCTGCCATAATTCACGCCAGTTTTCGTTCTCAAAATTGAACGGGTAGATATCCTGATATTTCTTGGGCGGGTTTTCCGCATACTGGATGCTGCCGTCCGGCCGATGGCGGAACCATTCGGGGTGCTCATGCACATACGGATGATCGGGCGAGCATTGCAACGCGATATCGAGCGCAATATCGATACCGAGATCGCGCGCGCGCTGCACCAGACTGGCGAAATCTTCCAGTGTGCCCAATTGCGGATGAATTGCCTTGTGGCCGCCATCCGCTGCACCGATCGCCCACGGGCTTCCCGGATCGCCTGCGCTCGCCAGCAGGGTGTTATTCGGGCCTTTGCGTTTGGTCACGCCGATGGGATGAATCGGCGGCAGATACACCACATCGAATCCCATCTTCGCTATGGAAGGCAGCCTTTTTTCACATTCCGCAAACGTGCCGTGATCCATGCCGTCATCGACACATGAACGCGGAAACAACTCATACCAGGTGCTGTAAAGCGCTTTTACCCGCTCGGCGCGAACGGTCAGCTCCAGCGGGTAATGGGTAGCCAGACTGCGGTCCGAATAACGCACCATCAGGCTGGTCAGCATTTGCGAAATGGCCAGATGCTTGCCGGCATCTGCATCGGCAACGCCCATTTCCTTTGCATATTGCTGCAATTGCAGCCGGTCGTCGCCGGTCGCGCGTTGCGCCGCCTCGCCGATCAGCCTTGATCCCATTTGCAACGCCACTGCAATATCCTGCGCGTCATTGCGGCGTACTATTTCATGCTGCCAGGACAGGAAATGGTCGACCCATGCGGTCACCGTATAAAGATACCGGCCCAATTCGGCGACAGGAAAAGCGGCACGCCAGCGATCGTTGCCGAGCGACACCATCGACATCTCGCGCCACCTGCTTTCGGATTCATGCCGGTAACGCAGCACGCATCTCAACGCATCGTGCCCGTCGGTGAATGCATCCGCTTCCACTTCGACAGACTGACCGATGACGCGTTTGACAGGGAAACGCCCGGCATCGATCTCCGGCCGTACGTTTTCGATCACAACTCGCTGTCTGCCATCAAGCTCGGGAATAATCGTCATGCATCGCCCCCCTGCTTGAAGTATAGGACACCCAGCGGCGGCAGGCGCAATATCAGCGAATGGTACATGTTCCCGGCAGCGACCGGCGCCGCTTCCCTGCCACCGAAATTGCCTATCCCACTGCCGCCATACAGCTCGGCATCGCTGTTGAGCACTTCATGCCAATAACCGCCAACCGGTACGCCGACCAGATAATTCTCGCGTACGACCGGCGTAAAATTGCATACCACCAGCAGTGTCTCGCCTGCAGCACTGCCATGCCGCACAAAGCTCACGACGCTTTTTTCCGCGTCGTTGCAGTCCATCCACTCGAATCCTTCCGCATTGAAATCATTCTGATAAAGTGCCGGTTCGCTACGATAGAAATGGTTGAGATCTTCCACCCAGCGCCGCAATCCGGCATGTCGCGGGTATTGCAGTACCGCCCATTCCAGGCTCTCTTCGTGCTGCCATTCGCGCTTCTGACCGAATTCGCAGCCCATGAACAGCAGCTTCTTGCCCGGATGTCCCCACATGTAGCCATACAGCAAGCGCAGGTTGGCGAACTGCTGCCATTCGTCGCCCGGCATTTTCCCGATCAGCGAACCTTTGCCATGCACGACTTCGTCATGCGAAAACGGCAGCACGAAGTTCTCCGAAAAGGCATACCAGATACTGAAAATAAGCTGGGCATGGTGATATTTCCGGTAAACCGGGTCTTGCGAAAAATACTTGAGCGTGTCATGCATCCAGCCCATGTTCCATTTCAGACCGAATCCAAGCCCGCCGGTATACGTAGGGCGGGACACCATGGGCCAGGAAGTCGATTCCTCGGCAAAGGTCTGCACATCGGGATAATCGCGGTAGATTGCCTCGTTGAGATCGCGCAGAAAGGCGACGGCATCCAGATTCTCCCTGCCGCCATACTGATTGGGAATCCACTCGCCGTGCCTGCGCCCGTAATCCAGATACAGCATCGACGCGACAGCATCCACGCGCAGTCCGTCGATGTGATATTTATCCAGCCAGAACAACGCACTGCTGGCTAAAAATGCGCGGATTTCATGCCGTCCGTAATTGAAAATCGCACTGTGCCAGTCCGGGTGATAGCCCTGGCGCGGATCGGCGTGCTCGAACAGATAAGTGCCGTCAAATTGAGCGAGGCCGTGAGCATCGTCAGGGAAATGCGACGGCACCCAGTCGAGGATGACGCCGATGCCGTCCCGATGCAGCGCATCCACCAGGAACATGAAATCCTGCGGTGTGCCGTAACGGGCCGTCGGCGCAAAGTACCCGGTGGTCTGATAGCCCCATGAACCGTAAAAAGGATGCTCGGTGAGCGGCATGAACTCGACATGGGTAAAGTTCATGCTGATCAGGTAACGCGGCAGCCACTCTGCCATCTCACGGTAAGTAAGGGAACGGTTGCCCTCTTCCGGTACCCGTCGCCAGGAACCCAGATGCACTTCATAGATGGAACAAGGTGCATCCAGCCGGTTCTTCTCCCGGCGTTGCGCCATCCATGCAGCATCATTCCAGGCGTAATCCAGATCCCATACCCGGGAAGCGGTCAAGGGCGGCGCTTCCCAGTAAGGCGCGAACGGATCGCCTTTGTCGGCTGCCTTTCCGTCACGGGAAACAATACGGTATTTATAGCTGGCGCCTGTCGCTACGTCAGCGATCCAGCCTTCCCAGATGCCTGAGCCATCGTGGCGAAGATGCAGCGCATTCGACTTGGCATCCCAGCGATTGAATTCACCGATCACGGAAACGGCAGCTGCATTGGGGCCCAAACAGCAAAATGAGTGACGTCCTTACCATCCATCACTTGCCTGTGGGGGCCCAGTTTTTCGTACATGCGAAAATGTTTCCCTTGTTTGAACAAATAAACATCGTGCTCGGTAAGTACACTGGAGGGGGAAACTGCATTCTGAGGAAGATTCGTTAACATCGACATTTACTACCCTTTGCATCTGTATTTATTGTTAATAATAGAAACGTATTCCCTCCCTACAACCAAAATCGACACGATTCTTCTCGCCAAACCCGTCTGCTGACGCCAGTAACTTTCTCTCGGACAAGTGATCGTTGCGTTGTGCAGGCGAGTTGACGGGATGTTTGACGCCATTCCAAAGCGACATGCGGTCCATGCCGCTCAGAAATTATGGCGCTATCGTCATGAATGACTGTCAGCTTTTGCTCTTGCTGCCATGACTGCCGTGACCGCCATGGCTGTGTTCACCGCCTTTGCGGCCTATCTCAGCCATATGCTCGCTGCTCTGACTGGAAGAACCGGCATGCTGTTTGGAAGAATGCGAAGACTTGCCGCTGTGGCTTTGTCCACTGCTTCCGCTACCGGACAAGTGGCTGCTGTTCTGATGCGATGTTCCATGCAGGGAGGAGGACGACGATTTGTTCTCCGCTGCTTTATGGGATTTACTTGTATCGTGCTTTTGAGTCATGATTTATCTCCTTGCGGTTAAATCGACTTTGCTTGGCCCGATAGAACCAAACACCTTTCCTC
This sequence comes from Sulfuriferula sp. AH1, assembly GCF_002162035.1. Classification (NCBI taxonomy): domain Bacteria; kingdom Pseudomonadati; phylum Pseudomonadota; class Betaproteobacteria; order Nitrosomonadales; family Sulfuricellaceae; genus Sulfuriferula; species Sulfuriferula sp. AH1. The sequence goes on along the minus strand of NZ_CP021138.1, from coordinate 1,176,756 downwards.
TTCATGAATCTCGAAGAAGAGTCTTCACAATACACCTGTCGTTTTTTCGATACCGTGCGGTAACGCACGTACATACCCATGAAATCATTGTCGTTTTCAAAGAATCGGCGCGAGATGCACGCGCATGATGAACGCTGCCATCTTTCATCCGAAACATCCAATGTACGCTCCAGCACTGACTTGCTGCCTCGCGCAAACTAATCTTTTCTGCCGCTATTCCGGTTTTAAATGCAGCAGTTCGCGCAATTCCGGCACACATTCGTGCAATCGTATGCAGACACTCGATAAAGGAGAACGCCATGTCAATTTCGGATAACAAGATGACCGATGCTGTAGTCAGGCAACAGCAGAATCTTCAAAAGATGCAGGACCAGCAGGATGCAGTCGCTTCCGGGTCAGAACAGAAAAAGCAGCAGGCGGTACAGACCGGATCGCATGAATATCCCGGCGTGCCGATGCCAGCGCAGCATCTGCGAAAACCGGGGCAGGAGAAGGACATGTCGCTCAAACCCGAATTCATGGCACCCGATTATCGCGGCAGCGGCAAGCTGGAAGGTTCGGTCGCCATTATCACCGGTGGCGATTCCGGCATCGGACGTGCCGTCGCTGTGCTCTATGCGCGAGAAGGAGCGGACGTGGCCGTCATTTATCTCAACGAACATGACGATGCCAATGAAACCAGACAGCATGTCGAGGAAGAAGGACGTAAATGTTTGCTCATAAGCGGCGATGTGCGGGATGCCGGATTTTGCCGCGATGCAGTCGGGCAGGTAAAGGCCCATTTCGGCCATATCGACATCCTGGTAAACAATGCCGCCTTTCAGGAACATGCGGCTTCCCTGCTCGAGCTGAGTGAGGTACGCTTCGACATGACCATGAAAACCAATATCTACGGATATTTCCATATGGCCAAAGCCGTATTGCCCCATTTGCAGCGCGGCGCGGCAATCATTAACACCGGCTCGGTCACCGGCCTCAAGGGCAATAAGAATCTGCTGGATTACTCGGCCACGAAGGGGGCGATCCACGCATTTACGATGTCGCTGGCGTCCAATCTGCTGCCTCAGGGTATTCGCGTCAATGCCGTGGCTCCAGGGCCTGTATGGACGCCGCTCAATCCGGCAGATCAAAGCCCGGAAAAGATTACTCGATTCGGACAGTCGACCGACATGAATCGGCCGACTCAGCTGGAAGAAATATCGCCCGCCTATGTGTTTCTGGCGTCGCCAGTATGTTCCAGCTTTATAACGGGTATCGTGCTGCCGATCATAGGCAGCGTAGGCGAATAAGTGCTTACCTTGCTGACATGCACAATGAAACGGCCCGCTCTCGTCACGGCCGCCTTCACTTTTCATGCCGCGAACATATCAAGAAAGAAAGCAAGCCAGCCTCCCGGGTGGCTGGCTTGTGCGACAGATTAAAGCGGCGAGCGCCCGCTGATGATGCGCAACAGGATAATAACGACGGCGATCACCAGCAGGATGTGAATGAAACCGCCCATGGTATAGGAAGTAACCAGACCCAGAAGCCACAGGATAATGAGCACAACGGCGATGGTATAAAGCATGATATTTCTCCTTTTTTTGGTAAGGCGAAGTCGTATTACCACTTCGCTCGTCGCAATAATTAAGATACGCATTCCTGCAGATAACCCAACTGCCTCCTATCTGCAATCACATGACTCGATTGCAGAATATGTCTCATGGGAAGAAGCGTCTGTACGTCAGCGTACACAGGGCCTGTTTCCTTACTTTCGATCAGCATCCATGGTCTTTGTCACTAACCAATGCGGGTTAGCGTACAGAATATGCCATCGCTTTCCCTTATGCTGATTCTATGCTTGATAAAAAGCATGGAAGTGCCGTATCTCTGTGGCCTGTTCAACTTTTGAATCGATAGGAGGCATCATGAAATATTCCGTATTACTTGCATCTGCCGTCGTAGCATTGGGACTAAGTGCCTGCAACAAGCCTGCCGCATCTGCCGAAACCGGTTATCCCGCCCCGCAAGGCGATATGGGCGGACATGGTTCCAGCGGCAATATGACTATGCCGGACGATGGAAATACTCGGAACGGTACTGGCACCCAGAGTGCTCCCGGCGGCACCGTTCCGCAAACCGATGACAGTATGCACGGCGGAATGGATAATCAAAGTAACCCGGGAAGTTCGGGGTCGCAGGACGACGACAGCATTCGAAGCGAAACGCCTAACCGGACCAATCCCGGCACCCCGGCAGGACCTGGCAGCGGCACAACTGTTCCTCCATCCCCGATCGAGTAATCCGTCATGAGCACTATCGACGGTGCCCGGTTAATCCGGGTGCCGTTGCATCAACATCGCATGTGGCACTTGTCGGTCCACGAAGAATTTCTTCGGCATTCGCTATTGGATTGGTACCCTGACCCTTCATCATGCCTCCCGTTGTTTTATCGCGTACGATAGGAGAGCTTCAGTGGCAACTAATAATCATGTACATACTGGCAACAGACTGCTGGCATTGCTGCCGCGAAAAGAGTGCCAGTCCCTGCTCGCAGCTTGCGAACAAATTGATCTGAGCGCCGGAAGCATGCTCTGCAAACCCGGAGAGCGTATCCGCGATATTTATTTTCCTATTAGCTGTACTATTTCGCTGGTATCCCATATCGATGCCCATGACAAACTGGGAGTGGGACTGGCGGGAAACGAAGGCATGTTCGGCGTACCCCTGATCCTGGGCCTGGAGGTCTCATCCTTATGCGCTCTTGTACAAGGGAGCGGCAGTGCGTGGAAAATCGGGACGTCGGAGTTCATGCTCAGGTACGAACAGAATCCTTTGCTGCAACGGGTGCTGAAACGCTACGTTTACACATTGATGAACCAGCTCGCCCAGACTGCCGTCTGCAACCGCTTTCATATGACTGAAGCGCGTCTCGCTCGTTGGCTATTAATGACCGACGACCGGACGTATTCAGCCGGATTTCATGTCACCCAGGCGTTTCTGGCTTATATGCTTGGTGTAAGGCGCGTCGGCATCTCCAAAGCTGCCGGCGCACTGCAAAAACAAAAACTCATCAACTATAGCCGCGGGGATATTACCATCATCGACCGTCAGGGGCTGCAGAGAGTTGCCTGTTCGTGTTACCAGACCGACAAGGACGCGTTTGACCGCATCATGAGCTGATAACACGAGGTTATATCTGCCCCATCACCATCAGAATGACCAGAATTATCAATAACAGTCCCAGACCGCCGCTTGGCATATAACCCCAATTGCGGCTATGCGGCCAGGCAGGAATCACTCCGATCAGCATCAAGATGACGATGACCAGCAGTACTGTGCCTAATGACATATCATTCCTCCTGATTTTTCATCACAGCCACAAGATCGGGATATTACCTTTATTTGCCAAATTGCGTCTTGGCACGGGTAAGGCATGTATCCTTTGCGTCGCCTGAAAACTTATCGCACTTTTCCTTTTCCACTTTGTACTCGGCATCACGTTTGGTCTCTGCTGCATCCTCGGACGCCGCAGCCCCCTTCTCACTTGCCTTCATTTGGGCTTCCGATGATTTTTCCTGGGCCGTGGCATTCGCTGACGAGGTCTTCAGCTGGGCTTTAGCATCGGCTTTGGCAGTGGCCAGAGCAGCTTTCGCCTGTTTCACGCAGACATCCTTGTCATTGCCTCCCTTATCGTCACATTTTTCATCTGCAACGGCATAATCCGCTTCAGCTTTGGCAATACTGACATTGTAGTCGGCTTTCGCAGAAGGCTTGTAATGCGCTTTCAGCTCAGCTTCTGCGACTTTTTCCTTGCCCTTGGCTTCTGCCTTGCAAATGTCTTTGGCATTTCCTGCGAGGGAAGAACAGCGCGAGTTATCCGCTTTGTATTCGGTATCGATACGATGATCGGCAGCCTTGTACTCATCTTTCGACATGGTTTGGGCCGTGGCGTTAATGCTGAACGCCAAACCCAGCGCCAGCGCGATTGAAGTGATGTTGAACCTGTTCATGTGAACTCCTCAAGAAATTTATAGGTTTTATCAGGCAAACAATGCACTGATGGAAACCAAATTACAGGCAGGGCAAGTCCGGGTCTGTACGCCTGCGTACATATTCATCCAGCAGCGCGCCCACTGCTCTCTCGCCACCCCGGATATCGGAAATCCGTAGCACGGCAAAACAATTATGTGTGCGACAGCGTACTGAGAGGGGATGGCATAACGTCTATAAAATGATTCATAGGCAGCTGAAAACTGTCACCTACGACATAATCAATCGCACTTTCGACATTGAAGAATGGAGAAAATCATGAAGATCATTTCACCTCGCCCATCACATCCCGGTATTTATCTGGCTGTTTTTTTAGCCATCCTGCTAACCGGCTGCAAAAGCGCCCCACCGCCTACTGCAGAAGTCGCTGTCACCAAAGCGACGGTATCCGACGCCGCAACTGCTGGTGCCGCCGAATATGCTCCGGAGGAAATGAAATCCGCTCGTGAAAAACTTGACCGCGCCAATCAGGCGATGGCTGCCAAGGACTATAAGTTAGCCAAACAGCTATCCATCGAGGCCCAGGCCGACGCCGAACTGGCCCGCAGCAAGGCAAATTCCGCCAAGGCGCAGCAGGCAGCGGATGCATTGCAGGATGATATCCGCGTGATGCGTGAAGAACTCGACCGGAACAACCGGAATAAATAATCAATCGCAGCCTTCTCTCATCTTTCAGGAAAGGAGTTCATTATGAAAAACTTTCGCAATCTACCGGTAATGCTGGCCGCAGCAGCATTATTCGCAGGCTGCAGTACTATGCCTCCGGCCAATCCGCAGCTCGAAGAAACCCGCCAGGATTTCCAGGCTGCCCAAGCCAATCCTGATGTGGTCAATCTCGCGCCCGTCCAGCTGAAAGAGGCCAGCGACGCACTCGATACCGCGAATAACGCCTGGATGCATCATGACAGTGACAAAAAAGTGAATGAGCTGGCCTATGTCGCCAAGCAGAAAGTCGCCGAACAGTCTGTAGCCAATGCCGCCAAAGAACGCGACCAGATGCGGCTTGATCAGCGCACACAGGAGGCGAACAAGGCCAGGATGGATGCGTCAATAGCACAAAACCAGACGGCAGCGGCCCAGAATGAAGCGGCAGATGCCCAGCGCAAACAGCAGGAAGCGGAAGCGCATGCTCAACAACTGGAATCCGAGCTGAGCGACCTTTCCGCACAAAAGACCGAACGCGGCATCGTGGTGACATTCGGCGACGTATTGTTCAATACCGACGATGCAAGACTGAAACAGAGCGGCTTGAGCAATGTGCAGAAACTGGCGGACATCCTGAAACAGAATCCGCAGCGCGTCGTGCTGATAGAAGGCTATACCGACAATACCGGCACTCCGGAACATAACCAGATGCTGTCCGAGCGCCGTGCCTTGTCGGTAGGCACGGCGTTGACGGAATTGGGTATCAGCCGCGACCGCATAACCACGCGCGGTTATGGTGAAGCTTATCCGGCCGCGCGCAACGACACGGCAGCCGGTCGCCAGTTCAACCGCAGGGTGGAGATCGTACTGTCAGGAGACGACGGCAAAATACCGCCACGCTAACCATATGATTAACCGGCAAACGAAGCGCCAGGGACTGGATATGACATGACGAACCGAATCCTGATCATCACGGACGACGCCACTGATGCCCGGGCGTTGCAGGATGCACTGGGCAAGGCAAAGAGCCAGCGCTTCACGAGCGTATGGGTGACACGCCTTGACGACGCCCTGAAACAGCTGCGTAGCGGCGGCAGCGATATGATTCTGACCAAGCTGTCACTACCAGACAGCGCAGGCGTTGCAACGCTCGACCGGTTACTCGAAGCCGCTCCGCTGACGCCCATCATGACGCTCAATATCATGGAAAACGAAATACTGTCGGCTGCAGCGATAAAACGCGGCTCTCAGGGCGATGTGCAGAGAAGTGATTTCGGCAGCCAACTGATGCCGCAAACTCTGTACAACATTATCCGGCGCAAGGCCGTGGAAAAATCGTTCCATATAGAAAAGACGCGTGCGGAAACCACACTCAACTCCATCAGCGATGCGGTTATCTGTACCGACATGTCGGGTAATGTCGATTATCTGAACGTTGCGGCCGAAAGCATGACCGGATGGCTGAAAAGGGAAGCATACGGGCATCCCGTCAGCGAGGTGATGCATATCATCAACGGCACGACGCGGGAGCATGAACCCAACCCGATCGAACGGGTCTTGCAGCAAAACAAACCGATGAAATTGGCTGCCGGTACGATTCTGATCCGGCGCGATGGCAGCGAAGCGGCAATCGAAGATACGACTGCCCCGATCCATGATATGAACGGACGCATCGTCGGTGCAGTGATCGTATTCCATGACATCACGGCTACCAAAGCCATGACCCTGAAAATGGCGCATTTGGCGCAACACGATTTCCTCACCAATCTGCCGAATCGTGTGCTGCTGAACGATCGCATCGCCCAGGCGATCTCCCTGGCAAAAAGACATGGCACGCGTTTGGCGGTACTGTTTCTGGATCTGGACAACTTCAAGCATATCAATGATTCACTCGGCCATGCGACCGGCGACAAACTACTGCAATCCGTCGCAAAGCAGCTGTGTGCGAGTGTTCGCGGTTCCGATACGGTAAGCCGCCAGGGCGGGGATGAATTCGTGATCCTGATCACGGAGGACAGATTTGCCCAGGATGCGGCGCTGGTCGCCGACAAGATACTCGCCGCGCTCGCGGTGTCGCATTCCATTTTCCAGCATGAACTGCATGTCACTACCAGCATTGGCATCAGCATTTATCCCACGGATGGGGAGGATGCCGAAACCTTGATCAAGAATGCGGATACGGCGATGTACCAGGCCAAGGAAAAAGGCCGCAACAACTATCAGTTTTTCAAACATGACATGAATGTCCGTGCGGTCGAGCGGCAAATGATTGAAACCAATTTGCGTCATGCGCTGGAACGGCAGGAATTCCTGCTGCATTATCAGCCCAAGATTAATCTGGATACCGGCATGATTATCGGCTCGGAAGCGTTACTGCGCTGGCAGCACCCGCAATGGGGCCTGGTGCTGCCAGACCGCTTCATCAAGATCGCGGAAGACTTCGGCCTGATCGTGCCGATCGGACGCTGGGTATTGCGTGAAGCGTGCTTGCAGGCCAAACGCTGGGAAGCCGAAAAACTGATACCCGGGTCGGTCGCCGTCAATATTTCGGCGCTGGAATTTCGCCACAAGGATTTCGTCGGGGCGTACGCAGCATTCTGCATGAGACTGGGCTCAACCCGCGCTGCCTGCAACTGGAAATCACCGAAAGCGTATTGATGCGCGATGCCGAATCGAGCACGTCGATACTCGAACAACTCAAGGAGATGGATGTGCAACTGGCAGTCGATGATTTCGGCACCGGTTATTCCAGTTTAAGTTACCTGAATCAGTTTCCGATCGATGTCCTCAAAATCGACCAGTCATTCGTGCACGATATCGGCTCCCCCAACGGCAATGGCATCATCGTCAGCGCCGTCATCGCCATGGGCACCAGCCTTAAGCAAAAGGTTGTGGCAGAGGGTGTAGAAAACCATGCGCAACTGACCTTTCTCAAGGAACGACGTTGCGATGAAGGGCAAGGCTATCTTTTCAGCCGTCCGCTCGTCGCCGAACAGTTCGCAAAACTGCTGGCAGAGAATTCGGGGATGCTCAACCACTGAACGCATGCCGGCGATTGATTCTGCACGAGTTATAGCAGGCGCCCCCATAACCGCGACCCCCACTCCTTTATCCGCAGCAGCGGCGATCTGTGCTTCCAGCTTTCGAGCTTGATTTCATCGGAGGCCGCGAGATCATGGGCAAAAGCCGCCTGCATCTGCTTGCCGAATTCACGTCCCAGTATCACCGCATTGATTTCATCGTTGTCCAGTGCACTGCGCCAATCAAGGTTACTGGACCCGACGCAGGACCAGACGCCATCGACCAGAACGGTTTTGGCATGCAGCAGCGAGCCGCGCCGTTCATAGATTTTTACGCCGCCCTCCAGCAATTCCTGGTAATGCGAGCGGCCGGCATAAAATACGATCGCCGAATCGGAATGGCTGGGCAGAAGCAGCCTGACATCGACACCGCGAGCAGAGGCGTTGAGCAAGGCCTGGACGAGCTGCGGATCGGGCACAAAATAGGCGTTGGTAATATAAACCTGTTTTTCTGCATTATCGATCGCCGATATCAGCGTCAGGTACATCTGGTTGTACGGATCGTCCGGCGAACTGCCGATTGCGCGTACGATTTCCTTACCTTGCGGAGTGACGATGGGGAAATAATCATTTGGCGCCAGCGGCTTGCCATGCTGCTTATTCCAGGTTTCCATAAACAGTTTCTGAAATTCACCGACCGCAGGGCCGTCGATTTCAATATCGGTATCACGCCACCCGGTTTTTGGGTCCGTTTTGCCGCGGCTTCTTCTGAAAAAGGAACCCGTCGAATAAACGCTGCTGATGTTGATACCGCCAAGAAATGCCCTGCGCCCATCCACTATCAGCAGTTTGCGATGATCGCGATGGTTGAGCGCCCAGGATTTTCTTGCCAACAACGGGTTGACCGGATTAAATTCGAGCACCTGAACACCGGCTTTAATCAGGCGATCAAAGAATGCCTTGTCCGTACCGAATGCGCCGACACTGTCGTAGATAACGTTTACCTGCACGCCATGCGCCTGCCGTTCAAGCAGCAGATTGGCGAATTGCTGCCCCACCTCGCCATCTTCGATGATGTAGGATTCCATATTGATATTGTCTTTGGCATTGCGAATGGCAGCGAACATCGCCTGATATGTGGCGGGACCGTCCTGCAGCAATGTGACCTGGTTTCCGGTTATCAGCGGCCTGCCGACAATTTGCTGTTCAAGCGTGATCTGCTTGTCGAGGATATCCAGATCGCCGGAAGTATGCTTGAGTTTCGCCAGGATGGCCGCACTCTGATGATTTGAAAGCGGGCCCATCGCATTCTCGAAATGCGCCGCCTGAACAGCATAACGCTTGGTCAGGAACTGCGTATCGGGCAGCGTCGCGCAACTCGCCACCATCAGCAACCAGCCCGCCGTGAACGCAATTTTGACAGTGTTAGCCAGCATCGTCTGCACCTCAAAAAGTGAACAGCATGGCCCCAACCGCCAGCGCCATCATCAGCGTCGCCAGCCACCCCAGCAGTTTCAGTCTGGCGGAAATAACGAACTGGCCCATGATCTCTGAACGCGTCGCCATCAGCATCATCACCACCATGATCGGGACGGAAATCACGCCGTTTATGACCGCGCTCCAATACAAGGCCTTGATCGGGTCGAGCGTGGTAAAACCCAACGCGATGCCGATCAGGGTGGAAACGGCAATGATGCCGTAAAATTGCTTCGCCCTCATCGGCTTGCGCTCGAGGCTGGCTTTCCATCTGAACGCCCCCGCCATCGCGTAGGCGGAAGATCCTGCCAGAACCGGGATCGCCAGCATTCCGGTGCCGATGATGCCAGCGCTGAACAGCATGAATGCAAAATCACCGGCGATCGGTCGCAGCGCCGTTGCGGCCTGCGCCGATGTCTGAATATCGGTTATCCCGTGCTGATTAAGCGTCACCGCCGTAGTCAGGATAATGAAGAAAGCAACCAGATTGGAGAAACCCATGCCGATGTAAGTGTCTATCTTGATGCGTTTAAGATTGACTTTGGCCTGACTCGGCGCCCTTATCAAGGGGCGCGCCCGGGTATCCATCAATTGATCTTCGACTTCCTGAGATGCCTGCCAGAAGAATAGATAAGGGCTGATGGTGGTGCCGAATACGGCCACGACAGTGGTAATGTACTCCTGCTTCCATGACAAATCCGGTCTGACTATGCTGCCCAGCACCCGCGACCATGCAATATCCACGACAAACACCGTGGCCACATACACCAGCAAGGACAAGGTAAGCCATTTGAGAAGGCGAACATAACGTCGATAAGGAATGAACATCTGCAACAACAACGAGATGACGCCAAACGCCACCGCATACAATTGCGCCGGGCCACCCATGATCAATTTCAAAGCTTCGCCCATCGCGGAAACATCCGCTGCAATATTGATCGTGTTGGCGATCAATAACAATCCGACCACGCAATACAAAAGCCAGGCCGGATAATGGTTACGAATATTAGTGGCGAGGCCATGCCCGCTGACCCGCCCTATTCTGGCGCTCACTACCTGTATGCCGACCATCAGGGGATAGGTGAATAGCACCGTCCACAGCATATTGAAACCGAACTGCGCGCCTGCTTGCGAATAGGTCGCAATACCGCTGGGGTCGTCATCCGCTGCGCCGGTGATGAGCCCGGGGCCGAGCTTTTTCAGCCATGACTGCTCCGAGTCCTGCGAAACGGTTTTCACGTTGGGCACGATGCTCTCCTGATTGATTGTCGTTACATTAGCTTATATCGATGAGCGTGACATGCTTTTCCTGTTTAAGGAAGCATGACAGGTTCGCAAATTTGGCAATGTGCTATACCGAACAGACGAAGACCGATATTTCCGAGCAAACTGAATTTGCGAACTTTTTCGTAAAACAATCGTGTAAACGACCACAAGGAGAAGTGACATGAAGAAAATGACCTCATTCCATAAAGTTTCGTTAGGTACCCTCTTGATTGCCAGCGGTTTGTCTGTCGGTTTCACGGGTTCAGCCTATGCCGCTTCCGATGATGCGTCTGCACCGCAGGCGCATAGCGATAGCGTGGGTGCCGCGATCAGCGACACAGCGATTACCGCCAAAGTGAAAGCCCGATTAATAAGCGAATCCAGTCTCAAGAACTCAAAAATCAGCGTCACTACCACCAATGGCGTAGTGACGCTCACCGGCTCGGCCAGCGATGAAAAGGCAAAATCCCTGGCCGAGGCCAGAACCAAAGTAGTTGAAGGGGTCAAGAGCGTCGACAATGCCCTGCAAACACCGGGTAACAACAAGAGCGGGGTCAGGACCAAACGCATCGTATCCGATAGCTGGATCACCACCAAGGTGAAATCCGAATTGCTTGCCGACAGCCTCAGCAAAGGCATGGATGTAAGCGTGGAGACCATACACGGCGTGGTGATGCTGAAAGGCACATTGGCAAACCAAGATGCCATCGATCACGTCAAGGATCTCGCCGGCAAAGTGTATGGCGTCAAAAGCGTGGATGCCTCCCAGCTCAAAGTCGATGGCAAATAAACCGGACTGAATCTGCGCGGTGTGGCACGACCTGCCTCTTTCCATTTTATCCTCGCGGGCAGGGTGCTCGTACACCGCCGCAGATCAAGGGAAATACAGGCAATATCCCTTGCCAATAATGTATTTTTGACAGAGCCGGGTCCATGGTCTATACCTAAATAACACCAGCGCCGAATAAGAATTGCAAGACGTTTGAGATCAAGGGTCTGTCATTCTTGCCATCCCTGGCTTTTCGTCCCATGCCTCTTCCGAACATCACAACTGCGGCAATATTTTCCTTCAAGCTCGACGCCAGAGGTCAAAGACCGCCACAGTCATGGAACGATTTTCGTTCACACACAATGCAGTTCCTGGCGCGGGTAATAAATAATGAGCCTAAACGACTGTAAATAGCGATCGTTGATTAAAAGGAGGACCGAAAAATGCGCTACCGCCTGATTGCGTTATCCATCTTGTTTAGCCCGCTACTTCCCGTGCCCGTCCACGCCGAAGTCAGTATCAGTATCGGTATCAACATGCCTGCCTATCCCCGACTGGTTCTTGTGCCGGGCTACCCTGTCTATTATGACCCTTACGCAAGTTCCAATTACTTTTTTTATGACGGCATGTACTGGGTATACCAAGACGACAACTGGTATGCCAGCTATTGGTATAATGGTCCATGGGATTGGGTAGCGCCGGAATATATGCCATTATTTGTGCTGCGCATTCCAGTTCGCTATTACCGCCGCCCTCCACCCTATTTCTACGGTTGGCATCCCGATGCCCCGCCGCTCTGGGGCAGATACTGGGGACCTGATTGGGAAGAGCATCACAGAGGCTGGGATCATTGGGATCGCCGCGCCATCCCACCTCCCGCACCGCTACCGGTATATCAACGCGAATATTCAGGAAACCGTTACCCCCGCGAGAGAGAGGAACAACGTTCAATTCAATCCCGGCATTACCGTTATCAGCCTCGCGAAGATGTAATTCAACAACATTCCCCATTACATGCGACACCTGAACAACAACGCCAGTATGAACAGCGCCACGATCAACAAATGCAGCGGGAACTATCGCGGCGGCAGGATCAGCAACACCAGCAGGAACAATTGCAACGCCAGAACCAGCAACGCCAGCAGGAACAGTCGCAACGCCAGAACCAGCAACGCCAGCAGGAACAGTCGCAACGCCAGAACCAGCAACGCCAGCAGGAACAGTCGCAACGCCAGAACCAGCAACACCAGCAGGAACAATTGCAACGCCAGAACCAGCAACACCAGCAGGAACAGTTGCAACGCCAGAACCAGCAACACCAGCAGGAACAATTGCAACGCCAGAACCAGCAACACCAGCAGGAACAGTTGCAACGCCAGAACCAGCAACACCAGCAGGAACAATAAAACCGCAGAAACAAGGGGGCACAATGCACGGGATATCCCCGCGCATTGCATGCGGCTATCCGTCCTCCAGACCCCATGCTTACTTATGGCCGTATCAGATTCTTCCTGTGTTCGCTATCGTACGGACTATCTCCAGGCTCACGCCGATAATGAATCAACAGTTGCTAATTTGGTATCCATGCATAGATGACGTTCTTCATAACTTTGACATGCAACCAAACAACCTGTTTTTTTATCACTATTTGGAGGAACTACTCATGGCCAATCGCAATACACTCACTGAAACCGATTTTTCAGAGGTTACCAAAGAGCAGTTGATCGCCGATTTCAAAACGGTAATGGCCGATGCCGAAGCGCTCATCAAGGCGACAGCAAATCAAGGTGGCGATGCGCTCGCATCAGTGCGTGCCAAAGCCGAACAATCTATCGCCCTGGCTAAATCCCAGATAAAAGATACCGAAGCCGCATTGCTCGCCCGCACCAAAGCGGCAGCACAAGCGACCGATGTCTACGTTCATGAGAATCCCTGGCAAGCAATAGGAATTTCCGTTGGCATGGGGCTGCTTATCGGTTTTATCATGGGGCGCCGCTAGGTCCAAGTGCATGAATGAAGGTATGCATGCTGACAGCAAAGGGCTATTCGAGTCTTTCAAGGTGCTGGCTGCAAGTCTGATTGCCATTACCCATACCCGGCTCGATCTGTTATCGACGGATGTGGAGGAAGATCGCGATCGGTTGATAGCGATACTCGTACTGCTGCTGATTGCGCTGTTCTGTTTTGGTTTGGGAATCGTCTTGCTAGCGGTTTTGATTGCAGTCGCGTTCCAGGATAGCTATCAACTGTTGATACTGAGCGGCCTTACCGGAATCTTCCTGCTTGCGGGGGCGGCAATAATCGGCTTTATGCTGCAACGGCGCAAGGCCAAGCCACGGCTATTTGCGGCAAGCTTGGCAGAATTAGCCAAAGACGTTCAACAACTGAGGCAACGGCCATGAGCAAGAAACTAACGCAATTAGTTGCACGGCGTCAGTATCTGGTGGCCGCGACAGCCAACCAACGTGCCCGGTTTGCGCAAAATGCCCAATCTTGGCGTGCCCCCTTGGCGCGCATGGATCGCGGCATAGCAGCGTTTCATTACATCAGACGCCATCCTGCCCTGCTCGGGGGAATTTCACTCATTATCGCAGTGCTACGCCCTCAGCACAGAGGCAAATGGCTAAAGATAGGTCTGCTTGGGTGGCAACTCGGGCGCAAACTGCTCAAGAACCGAACGCATTACCGCCAGTTTTTAAGAATGTAACAGTTGTATGAAATGCCTCTCGATCAAATCACGCTAATCAAGAGGCATCGTAGATTTATCATTCAGAACGAAGGAGAACAATCATGACCTTACCAAATCGTTTCGCAGCCATTTTTTCTGCACTTTTACTGGTTTCCGTAGTGGGCTGCGCATCGACGCCAAAACATGAGGGAACTGGCCAATATATGGATGACACCGTCATCACCACCAAAGTCAAAACAGCCATTTTCAATGAACCTACTTTGAAGTCGACCGAGATTAACGTTGAAACCTACAAAGGTACAGTGCAATTAAGCGGTTTCGTTAATTCACGCGCTGACATGAAGAAGGCGGTGGAGGTCGCCCGCAGTGTGGAAGGCGTCGTCGCCGTTAAAGATCAGATGCAACTCAAGTAACATGGCTTAAGACCTTCCATGCAAACCAATATCTCGGCAGCATGGAAGGTACCGCCTTACCCTTTCAGGCGCCAGCCATCCCTACTCCGCCCGCGCAGCCTTCCAGCAGGAAAGTCAGACCGACTATCAGCACCAGTTTTCCTTCCGCAGAATGCGCGGTTCCGGTAATGCCGGTTACGGCAAGCGCTGTCAGTGGTTTGATCACCAGATCTGCCGTACCGTCTACAGCTCCTACCGCAAGGATATAAGGCTGTGGCGCTGCGATAACGACACCGACACGTTCTTCTCCCGGCACATAGCCCAGCACACCAGCCAGAGAAAACACGGGCAATGGGCGCCCCTGATCGTAGAATACCGGGGCTCCGGCAACGGCCATGAAGCTTTCCGGCAATTCCACCACCCGTTCCACTATTCCCATGGGCATGCCCAGCACGGCATCTGCGGTACTGACCAGCATGGTCGGCACAATGGAAAGTTCGATTGGCAGGCGAATGGAGAAGCGCGTACCCCGGCCCAAAGCCGAATCGATATAGATCGTGCCGCGATGTTTTTCGACGGCGGTCTTCACGACGTCCATGCCTACCCCACGACCGGACACGCTCGACGCGACTTCCTTGGTGGAAAAACCAGGCAGAAAAACCAGTTGAAATGCCGCTTCATCAGTCTGGGCAGCAGATTCATGAATAAGTCCTTTGGCGATCGCTTTTTCGCGCAGCACTTGCGGATTCATGCCTTTACCGTCATCCGCCAGCTCGATGATGACGCTATTGGCTTCCTGCCAGGCTTTCAGGGAAATTACCGATTTCGCCGGCTTGCCGGCAGCAGTACGCTCGGCCGGCAATTCGATACCATGATCCAGCGAATTACGCAGCATGTGTACCAGTGGATCGTACAGGCTATCGACGACCACTCTGTCCACTTCGGTTTCGGCTCCTTCGATATTCAAATCCACTTCCTTGCCCAATTCCTTGGCAAGCTCGCGTACCAGTCGCGGAAATTTCTGAAATAATCGGCCAACCGGCTGCATGCGGGTTGCAAGGGTCGCCCGTTGCAATTCAGCGGAATAACGCGAAGCCCGTCCCAGCGTTTCCGCAAGCTTTTCCATCAGCCCCGAGGCCGCATCTTCGAATTTATATTGCAAGAGTTTTTCCAGCAGCACACTGGCCTGATTGGCTGCCTGCATCGACTCGCCCGCCACTTCGAGCAACGCATCAAGCTTGATCGCATCCACACGAATGCTGTCCTCTTTGACGGGAGCCGTTATTTTAGTTTCCTTGCTATTTTCGCCGCGGCGTTCTGCCCCGTCCCAGGAGTTTGCCGCTGCCGGGACCGCCTGTGCAACAGGTACGGCAATCTCGTCGCCGCCGGGAACGATGGCCCGATACAGCGCCGCCCAATCGACCCCGCCTTCGGACCTATTATTCGTATCTGCGGCATGAGCGGGATTCACTGCGGCATTGCCTTCAATCGCGTCAGTCAGTATCTTTTCCAGGATTTCCGGCATCGCTGGCAAATTATCGGGCGCCGTACCGTTAGCCAGCTTGGTAAGCTGATCCTCGACAAAGCCGCTCGCCTGCAGCGCGGATTCGATTGCCAACGGCGTGACGGGAATCTGGCACGTTCTGAGCGCATCGAACAGATTTTCGGTCAGATGACAGGCTGATACCATCGCCGGCAAGCCCATAAAACCGGCGCCGCCTTTAATGGTATGAAATGATCTGAATACCGCATTCAAGGTATCCATGTCTTCCGGGTTTCGCTCCAGACTAAGCAGGAGCGCTTCTACGTTTGTCGCGAGATCCAGGGCCTCGACGACAAAGTCTTTTAGCATATCATCCATTAGAATCCCAAGTCTGCCAATAAGTCATCCACATCATCTTGCTGCATTGCTGATGCAGGTACAGCCGGGCCTGCCATTAAATCAACGGGCTTGTCTTTTTCCTTTCCCTTCTCTTTTTCCTTGAATTCTGCCGGGGCGTTATCGCGCAACAGCTGAGCCAGTTCGATCTCCAGTTTTTGCGAGATCGTAATGACTTTTTTGATGATCTGCCCGGTTATATCCTGAAAATCCTGCGCCATCATGATATCCATCAAACGCGCTTTTTCTGCTTCAGTCGCACTGGCAACCCTGGTGGCGAACTGCCTGGAATCGCCTGCCAGCACCTTGAATTCCTCAATGCTCAATTTCCCTGCGAATAGCAATGTCCAGCCAGTATCAATTTCTTTGGCGCTTTTCAATAACTCGTCCTGCACTGGCATGCCTTCATCAATCGCATTCAGCACTTTGTTTGCGGCTTGTTCCGTCAGGGTCGCTACATACTCAAGACGGCTTTTCGAATCAGTAATTTCTTCCGCGACTTCAGCCAATGTGCGGTCATAGCCTAATTCGTTAAGAGAATCATGCAATTGTCTGACAATGGCGCCCAGCCGGTCAAACATCGGGATGTCGGCCTGATTTTCCTGAATCACATCAGGGGAAGCCTCGCCGTACGGCGACAACTCGGCGAAAGTGATTGTCTGAGCAGTAACCTCAGTGCGCTGCGAAGAAATTTCATCAAATAATGCTTCAAGATCATCATTGGTGTTGCCCATCATCCGTGCTTCTCCATATTTTTTGAGCTTTTCACCCTAACTGGTGGTAATAAAGGGATTTACGACATAACCAGATACCGCAATTATCACTGATACAGCAACTTCTCTGTCTGGCTTTTTAACATAAAATACCTGTAATTTCGGCGTTTTTCCTGCCTGCTGTTTTTGCTGCATGCTTATCAAGCGGCCAGTTTACAGGTTACCGTAAATTTACCGTATTTGAATTAAATTATCATGCAATAGATACATGCGCCCTTATGCTGCTGGAAATAAAGCAACAAATTTGTCCGCAGAAACAGGGCGACTGAACAGATATCCCTGAATTTCATCGCAGCCATAATTTCTGAGGAAAGCCAGCTGGATTTCAGTTTCTACCCCCTCGGCGATGACTGTAAGCTGCAAAGTATGGCCCAGCTGGATAATCGCTTTAACAATCGCATCGTCTCCCTGGTCGTCCACTAAATCACGTACAAAAGACTGATCGATCTTGATCTTGTTTACCGCCAACTGCTTCAAATAAGACAAACTGGAATAGCCTGTCCCGAAATCGTCAATCGATAGCTTTACCCCCATTCTTTTCAGGGTTTGCAGCGTTTTCATGGTCATGTCGATGTCCTGCAGCAGGATGGATTCCGTCAACTCCAGCTCCAGACAATTCGCCGGCAATCCTGACCGCGCCAGCGCATCGGACACAGTATCCAGAATATTACCGCGCTTGAACTGTATTGCGGAAAGATTAACGGCGATCACCAAATCGGGCAGGCCTTTTTCTCGCCAGAGCCGAGCTTGCCGACAAGCCTCATAGAGGATCCATTCACCCAATGGAATGATCAGGCCGCTACGCTCAGCCAGCGGAATGAACTTGGCAGGGGAAACCAAGCCCATTTCCGGATGTTGCCAGCGTACCAGGGCTTCTGCCCCGACAATACGCCCGCTGGCGATATCGACCTGAGGCTGGTAATAGAGGATGAACTCCTGCTGTTTCAAAGCATTACGCAATTGGCCCTGCATTTGCATCTGCTCTATGGCATCCGTATTCATTTTTTGCGCATAAAATCGATAAGCATTACGTCCGCTGTCCTTGGCCTGATACAACGCAGTATCCGCGCGCTTGAATAACGTCTCGAATTCGATGCCATCATCGGGAAACAGGCTGATACCCACACTGAATGAAGTGCTGATGGTGTAACCCTCGATCACAAACGCATCGGTAAAAGCCTCGATAATTTTTTGCGCAACGTCTCCTGCCGCATTCACATCATGCACATCGCTGAGCAAGATAACGAATTCGTCACCGCCCTGACGGCTGATCGTATCGGTATCGCGAATACAGCTTTTCAAGCGCTCTACTACCTGGAGCAGCACCTGGTCGCCAAAATTGTGACCCAGGCTATCATTGATATGCTTGAAGTTATCCAGGTCGAGGAAGAGCATCGCCACTTTGTTGCCATCACGTTGTGCAAGCACTACGGCCTGATCGAAGCGATCACGCAACAACAGGTAATTGGGCAAGTGGGTAAGCGAATCATGCTGCGCCAGAAACACCAGCTTTTCTTCCGCCGCTTCGCCTTCAGCGCGCATACGCAAGGTTTCGATACCAAAAGCCAGGTCGCTGGCAAGCTCTTCCAGCAATTTCACTTCTTCCGGACTGAACGCATCCGTATCCTGTGAATAGATGGCGAGCGCACCCAATATGTGTTTTTTGCCCGGCATCGGCAGCGCAATGCTGGAGTGATAGCCGCGCTGAATGGCTGCATCCCGCCAAGGCAGCATTCTGGGATTGGACAAGTAATCCTGATTGACTTCGGTAGCCCCTGTTCTTATCGCGGTTCCGGTAGGGCCGCGTCCCCGTTCTGCGTCAGCCCAGGTGACGTTCATCTGCTCCAGATAACCATGTTCGTAACCGAATTGCGCTACCGGGCGCACGGTCTTTGCTTCATCCTGTTCGGCATATCCTACCCATACCATCATATAGCCTCCGGTTTGCACGATAAGCTGACAGATATCCGCCAGCAACTTATGCTCTTCCTCGGCATGTACCAATGCCATGTTGCAGTCACTCAACAGTCGCAACGCGCGGTTAAGCCGATTCTGGATTTTTTCAGCCTCTTTGCGTTCAGTTACATCGAACACAATCGAACGTGACATAACAAAAACGCCATTACTGTCTCTGACAGCGGTCGCGCTCAGCAGAACCGGAATCAGTGTTCCGTCTTTGCGGATAAATTCGTAGTCCAGATTCTTGACCTCGTCGTGCGCCTTGAAATCGGGATAATTTTGCTGAAAAGTCCGCAGGCTGTCAGGGGTAAGCAGATTCTGGAAATTCATCTTGCCGACCACTGCATCCCGCGTATAACCAAGCCACGCCAACTCCGTATTATTCATGCGCACAATCAGACCGTCCGCATCCAGCGAGTGGTAACCGCAGGGGGCGTTGTTATACAGATCCTCGATTTCCAGATAGGATTTTTGCAGCGTATCTTCCGCCAGTTTGCGCTCGGTGATATCGATAAAAGAGCCGATATAGCCCATAAACCGACTCTGATCGTCATAGCGAGGTACGGCGGACCCCAACGTCCAACGGAATTCACCGTCATGCCGTTTAAGCCGGCATTCAAGCTGAAATGGCTGACGCTGATCGAATGCCGTGGTGTAAATCCGAATGCACCTAGCCGCATCATCGGGATGCAGACTAGCCAGCCAGCCTTTGCCAATCTCCTCTTCCAGACTCCGCCCGGTGAAATCGAGCCAGCCTTTATTGCACCAGCTACAATGTTTATCGCTATCCGATAACCAGATAAACACAGGTGCGGAATCAGCCATCGCCCTGAACCGGGTTTCACTTTCCTTCAACTCTCGCGTCATTTGTTCCGCAAGGATCAGAGCACGCGAACGACCATTCGCCAACAGCCAGGTAATCAAGGCCAGCAACAAACTGGCGCCGATACCCGCCCACATAATGAATACCACCTTGTAACTCTTCAGTCTGGATTCGAAACTCGGCAGTGAACTCACCGTCACCGTCCAGCGATGTCCGGCAACATCAATGTGCTGAACCGATTGAAACGCACGCGGTATTATTGAAGAAGTAAAACTCAATTGCTTGTTCGAGTCGTACATCCGGCTTTGTGGCGAAAGCACTTCACCGTCGTAGATTTCGAGATCCAATGCCGCATTGATCTCACCGAAATGTTTGCCCAATACGCCCTTCATCAACTCATTCATGCGGAATGGCGAGTACACCCATCCTGCCAGGTTGGCGCGACGTTGTGACAGCGTTTCATAGGGTGCACCGTGCCGATAGACCGGCATATACATCAGAAACCCGGCCTGCGTGTCCATATCGGTTTCCTGCACCAGCCTCACTTTTCCGGAGATGCTGATATTGTTTTCGTCGCGCGCGCGTTCCATCGCAGCCCGGCGTACCGGCTCGGAAAACATGTCATAACCGAAGGCGCGCTGATTGCGCCAGTTGAAAGGCTCGAGGTAAATGATACTGGTATAGACGCTGCGCTCACCAGCAGGCCGGATAGCATAGTCCGGAAAGCCTTGCTTGCGGATCGCCTCGATATGCACGGCTTTATCATGAGACATGATTAATTGGGAGTAGCCTACCCCTTGCACCCCGGGAAAGCTTTGTTCCAGTTTGAGAGCAGCGACGTATTTGGCGAACTCATCACGTTCAATCGATTGCGAGGCAGCGAATAATCCTGCCGTACCTCGCAGCAGCTGTTCATAGTCATTCAAACGGTTTTCAATATTGCCGAAAATCTCCTTGACGCGAAAATCAAACACTTTTTGCAGTGCATTTTTAGCCTCGGTACGCGCCTCGTACTGAATTGCATAAGTAATGACAAGACCAATGCCCAAAATTATCCACGGTAAAAACCGGGCAAACGCAAAACTCGTTCTGGATGCAGAATCTCCGGCACGCATCGAACTCTCCCCTAAGCAAGCAATACGGATTTGACTATTGTCTTATAGGATGCATTGTAAATGCACTTATTTTGCAGACAAAAAGGTATTGATAATATAAATATCAAATTATTAACCGCATATCGTTTATGCATACCGGCTTGAAAAATGGATTGAAAGGATCTCGACATTGCAATCGGGCTGGCGCCGAGCAGAGTTCCATTCCGGCAATGAAACAAAATCGGTCTGTCGGCAAGCGATCAGTGCCGCCGCTGATACCGGCCGATCAATTCTGCATGACCGAGAACATGACCTTGCATGGCCTTTTCCAGAATCGCTTTGGCAGGTTCATGCATGTCCGGCAGCACCCTATCCAGCGCATACAACTTATGAAAGTAACGATGAGTGCCGATAGGCGGACAGGGGCCGCCATAACCGGTACGCTGCCAATCGTTCATCCCCTGCAACGTGCCTGGCGGCAGCTCTTTTACCGCCACGCCTTCAGTCAGCCTGCTGACGCCGGGCGGAATATTGTATAGCACCCAATGCACCCAGGTTCCTTTAGGTGCTGCGGGGTCCGGCGCATCAGGGTCATCCATGATCAGCACCAGACTCCTGGTTCCGCTGGGCAGCGCCGTCCAGGCAAGCGGGGGAGAAATACCCAGGTCATCGCACGTATAGCGAGCAGGGATCAGACCATTGGAAGAAAAGGCTGCGGAAGTAATCGCCATGGACATAGCAGTACCCGTTCTTTCATCAGAAGAAAAATCCGCCGCAGTTGCCTCAACTCCCCAAATAAAAACCAGCAGCAGGATTACCGGCCTCTCGCATTTCAACCGCGATTTGCACGGCTCTCAGGAAACCGCAATCGTCTTGCTCGATTCGGCACCGCCTTTTGGCAAACGCACCATGAGCACGCCATTCCGGTAACTGGCGACCGCCCTGTCAGTATCTACATTGCGCGGCAGCGCAATCGTACGTTGAAATGAACCGTAAGCCCGTTCCATGACATGGTAAGTGCTTTCATTCGTCTCCCGCTCAAAACGTTTTTCCCCGCTCAGATAGAGCGTGTTGCCTTCGATCGTGATGTGGCAATCTTCTTTCTGCATGCCAGGAAGCTCTACCCGAACAACCAGTTCCTTATCGGTTTCCTCAACCTCCCCCGCCAGCAAACTCCAGCGTGGGAAACTGGCGAGCATGCTGTGCGCCGCCTCTTCTTCAGCCTTATTACGGGAAAAATGCGTGAGCGATTCGTTGCTGCGGCTGAGCAATTCACGCCACCCATCCGACAGGTTCTCCCATGCCCGGCCAATTTCACGGCTAATGTTTCTGCTCGCCTGTTTCAAAGTATTCAGCATGATGCATCTCCTGATCTGGTCATCTGGATGCGAGTTGCCTGTATCGGGAAGCGCAAAGCGCTACCGCGACAGCCAAGCACACCATCCACTCAATGAAACCCCTGCAACGGTTTCAAGGCAGGGCCATAAAAATGTTCGCGCGTAAAAGGGTAAGGCAAACTGCCGTCAGCCAGCGGTTTGCCTGCGAGGATCTGGAACAGCGACATCCATCCGCGCTCGAACGCATGAGCCGATCCACCCATGTATATCTGCCATATGCGGTATTTTTTCTCGCCTATTAATTGCTTCGCTTCATCTCGCCGCGCTTCCAGCCGATCGACCCAATGCCAAAGCGTTTTGGCATAATGCGGACGCAGACTTTCGGTATCCACGCATTCCAGATTCTGCTGCGACATGGCCTCGATCACATTGGAGACATGCACCAGCTCACCGCCTGGAAAAACATATTGCTCAACGAACTCGCTGATACCGCTACCCAAGCCATCAGTACCGAGATTAGCCGCAGTGATGCCATGATTCAGCACCAGCCCGCCGGGCGTCAACAAGCGAAATATCTTGCCAAAATAATGCGGCAGATTTTTCCTGCCTACATGTTCAAACATACCCACAGATGCAATCTTGTCATACTGTTCCGTCTCCGGCATGTCGCGATAATCCATTAATCGCACATCACAGCGGCCCTGAAGTCCCCGCTTGATTATCTCCGCACGCACATGCTCATACTGATTCTCGCTGAGGGTAATGCCCGTTGCCTGCACCCCGTAATTTTCTGCCGCCCAGAAGAACAAACCGCCCCAACCGCAACCGATATCCAGAAACCGTTCGCCCGGTCTTAAATCAAGCTTGCGGCAAATATGGTCGAGCTTTTGCTCCTGAGCCAGGTCGAGACTGTCATCGGCATGTTTGAAATACCCGCAGGAATACACCAATCGCTTATCCAGCCACAACGCATAAAAATCATCGGACACGTCATAGTGATAACTGATATTTTTGCTGTTACTCTGCCGCGGATGCAACAGCCAGCTCAAATTCATCCGGTTCTTTCGATCGATACAGGAGCCGGCATCGCATAGCACTTCACCAAGTCGAATAATGTCGCGTATATCGCCTTCCAGATCGATTTGCTGTTCGACATAATTTTGGGCGAGCTTACCCAGAGTAGGATTAGCCAGAGAACCGAGAACCTGTGGCGAGCGCACAGAAAGTTTGACTTTAAACGGATTGCCCAGGTGCAACTCACGCTCACCCCAGAAATTGATGCTGACCGGCAAAACCCGATAACGTAATTTCCGTTCCACCAGGTTTAACATTTGTGTACGCAACATACTTAAACTCTCCTCTGACTCGACTTCTGAATTTATTGCAGTAAATAAATAGAGATAGCCGCCTGCATGCAGGTCGCCTTGCCGGAGATACCCAACAGCAAGCGAAGACTCGCGTCGGCCGAAAACACCCGATTGAAAAGGCGCTACATTATTTGAAACGGCCGGCAATCTGATCCAGCGTCCTTTGCATCTCATCCCACGCTTTTTCCGTACCGCCTTTCAAATCTTCCCATACATCTCCGACCCGGGCACCCAATTCCTGCATTTTGGCCTGAACTGCATCACGCTTTTTCGTCAATATCTCAAACTGCTTCTCATAATCGGCTCTGAGGTCTGCTCTGGCGCCTTGCGCCTTGACTTTCAGATCGGCGATTCTGAGATCCCATTCATGGATCTGCGTTTCCAGTTCTTGCTGAAAGGCCTGCTTTAATGCGGTTGGCGATGCCTTGGCTGTGCGCTTTGGCGTTTGCAGCACACGGTCAATTTCCGCCTCCGCCTCCAGCCAGTCCTGCGCAGTATCGCCAGAAACGAAACCACGTTTCTCCGCCCGGAAGTAAGCCGCCTTGGCAATCATCTGATAACGCTCTTCAGGCGTAACGACATTCTTCGTGGCACGAGGCTTGCTTGCAGACTGGGATTTTGGTTTAACGGCGGATTTCGCCGCAGCCGCAGGTTTGGATTTAGCTGCGGATGAGGATTTAATTTCGGTTTTGGACTTAACTGCAGCCGGGGGTTTGGCTGCCGGTTTTGATTTAACCTCGGGTTTTGATTTAACTACCGGGGCTGACTTGGCTGTAGGCATCGCGATTACTCCTGTCGTTTATAAAACCTAAAATAAATTAATGAGCGGTATGCGGTACAACATGGCTGTACCGAGTTATCATTTTTTCATTACATCGATTAACCGATTGCATTCTTGCTTACGCTTATCCGCTTGGCCTGCATGCCTTCTGCAGCCAGCTCCTCAATAAAGCGCACCTCAAGTCCAGGTTTAAGCTGACTAAAGTCGATATTCACCAGGTTCTCGCGGCTAAAATATAACTCCTGGCCATCTGCAGTCTGAATGAAGCCACACCCATCCTCATCAAACAAACGCGCAATGCGCCCCTGAAATTCCGGCTCATGCACTTTGACCTGACCGCTCTGCTTGCGGTTATAGTCCTCCAGCTGGCGTTTGGCCGCATCGAAAGAGTCGCGCAAGGCCACATAGATATCCTGGTCGTGAATACGATTCACCACGATCTCGCTGCCGGGAACGGTGATATCGATGCGGATATTGAACTCTTTGCCCTGATGTTTATGTTTACCCGGCATTTCTACCGTAACGCGGCACGACATGATGTGCGGATGCGCACGGTTGAGTTTCTCCGCTTTTTCACGGATGGTGGCCTCCACCGCTTCAGAACTCGGGATATCACGGAGCGTAATTTGAAGCGGAATTTTCATGATTAACCCCTCTATTAAATTTGCACCTTCACGAGCAGATGCAATCGGGCCGGCATACCGGCGTGATTTCCCTTGCTCACTCCCGGAAGACGATCATCCCAAGGCGGCTTCTGCATTCCCATTCATGCCTGCAGTTCCATTAAAGACCATCAAACACATAAATTCAACTGCTTATATGAGTAAATCACCCGATATCCGGCAATTAAGCCATTGCCTACTATAATCAAATATTCCTCATGCTTCATGGATGCCGCCAACATGCCGTCATCCGTCCTTGCCGGCAGGAGCTGGCCGTAAAGATCAGAAGTTCAGTACAGGCCATTTGCCTTAAATCGATTGAAGAAGGAAACGACATCATGGCGATAGGTGAAATTTGCAACAGGGAAGTGGCGGTCGCTCAGCGCGAAACTACCGTACTGGAAACCGCCTGCTTAATGCGTCAATATCATGCAGGCGATCTGGTTGTGGTCGATGAAATCGATGGCAGGCGCGTGCCTGTGGGCATCGTCACCGATCGCGATATCGTGCTGGAAATCGTCGCCATGGGCCTCGATGCTTCCGTGCTCACCGCAGGCGATATCATGGGGCTGGAACTCGCCACAGTCGGCGAAGACGAAGGCATCTTCGAAACCATGCGTTACATGCGTTCCAGAGGGATACGCCGTATGCCTGTGGTAGATAGCCGCAACGGCCTGGTCGGCATCGTCACCCTGGACGATCTGCTGGAACTATTGACAGAAGAGATGGGCGAATTAGTCAAATTGATCGCCAGCGAAAAGATACACGAAACGCAAACTCGCACCAGCCTCTCCTCCGTATAGCAATCAAACAGGGAATAACAGCCCCGGTTATTCCCTGCACCATCCTGCTTGATCGGCATGAACATTTTATTTATATGCCACTGAGACAGCGGCTATGCTATCCTTATCTTGATTTTGCAACAATTTCAAGATAAATCCCATGAGCAATGAAACCACCCATGGCGGCAAGCGTTCCGGTGCAGGACGCAAGACCATATACGGCGAGCCGACCAAACAGATACGGATTCCGGAAAGCCAGATTCCCATCATTCTGGATTACCTGGGCAAGCTTCGTCAGCAACAAGGCGCCTCGCAACGGAAAGTCTGTGCCATCACCGCGATTCAGGCGGTGCGCATGGAAATTCAGCGCCGAAGTATCCCCATGATGTCCCACACCGTGCCCGCCGGTTTCCCCAGCCCGGCTGACGATCATGTTATGGATAGCGTCGATCTCAATGAACACCTCATCATCCATCGCGAAGCCACTTTTATCCTGCGCGTATCCGGCTGGTCGATAGTCAATGCCGGCATCCACGACGGCGATGAAATCATCGTCGATCGGGCTTTGCACCCCAGCCACGGCAATATCGTGGTAGCCGTGGTGAACAATGAACTGACAGTGAAACGCCTGCATAAGACCGATACTACCATTCGGCTGGTGCCGGAGAATCCGGAGTTCCAGGACATCGTCATCAGCGCTGAAGAAGAGCTGACGATCTGGGGTGTCGTAACCCGTGTCCTGCACAAGGTATGACGGCCATGATACCCTCTGGACGCATCGCGCTAGTCGACGTGAACAACTGTTTCGTTTCCTGCGAGCGCCTGTTTCGCCCCGATCTGGAAGGCAAGCCGGTGGTGGTACTGTCCAACAACGACGGCTGCGTCGTCGCCCGCTCTGCCGAAGTGAAGGCGCTGGGTGTAGCAATGGGCGCGCCGTGGTTCAAATTTAAACATCTGGCCCGACAGCATGACATCGTCGCACTGTCGAGCAACTTCCCGCTCTATGCCGACATGAGCAATCGCATCATGTCGCTGCTGGCGCAATTCAGCCCGCATCAGGAAATCTATTCCATCGACGAATGCTTTCTCGATTTCAGCGGGCTGCATCCCGACCTCACCCGGTACGCCCAGGAAATGCGGCAACGCGTACTGCAATGGCTGGGACTGCCGGTGTGTGTGGGCATCGCCTCCACCAAAACGCTGGCCAAGCTCGCCAATCATATCGCCAAAAAACAGGCACACTGGCACAACGTCTGTGATCTGACGGTACTCGAGCCTGCTGCGCGGGACGACCTGCTCACCGGCATCAGCGTCGCCGAAGTCTGGGGGGTAGGACGCCAGCTCACGCAGGCGCTGAATACGATCGGCATACACAGCGTCAAGGATCTGCGCGATGCCGACCCCGCCCGCATCCGCCAGCGCTTCTCGGTGATGCTGGAACGCACGGTGCAGGAATTGCGCGGCATCTCCTGCCTTGCGCTGGATGAGATAGCCTCGCCCCGGCAGCAGATCATCTCGAGCCGCTCATTCGGCCGGACGATTCACAGGATGGAAGAACTGGAGGCGGCGGTCACACTCTACGTCTCGCGCGCCGCGGAGAAACTGCGGCAACAGCATTCGGTAGCAGGTGCCATACAGGTGTACATCCGCACCAACCCGCATCAGTCCGGGGAACCGCAATACAGCCCGAGCTTTATCGTGCCGCTGACCGATGCCACCGACGACACCCTGCAACTCAACGCAGCTGCCATCATCGGCCTGAAACGCCTGTTCCATCCAGGTTATGCCTATGCCAAGGCCGGCGTCACACTGATGGAACTGGCGCCCAAACATCAGGCAGCCATGAATCTGTTTACCGATGTCGCCGCTACCACCCGGCGCACGACGCTAATGCAGACGCTGGATGCGGTGAACCGCAAATACGGCAAAAACATGCTGGGCACAGGCATCGCCGGCATAGCAGCACGGCAAGCATGGTCGGTCAAACTCGGCAACCGGTCACCCAACTATACGACGCGCTGGGGCGAGCTGGCTGTCGTGCATGCATCATGAAACAATCTATCATGACAACGGGTACAGCGGCGGAATCACCGCGGCCATCAATTGCAGCCTGCCGGTAATCACTCCACGCAATGCAATGATTTCATTGGCTATGGACTGCATCCGCCGCGCAGGCCCCTGCACCAGGATCACTTCCATCATCTTGTTCTCGGCAAGATGCACATGCAGCGAACTGATCACCTCATCAATATGCTTGAACTGCAAATCCGACAATTTCTTCTGCAGCCCCGGTACCGAACGGTCATAAAACACGGTAATCGTGCCGGCCATCACCTCGTCTCCCAGCTGGCGTTTATGCTCGACCAGTTGCTGGTTTATCATGTCGCTGATGGCTTGCGAACGACTATCGAACCCGCGACATTCGACCATATTATCCAGCTCGACCAGCAACTCCTGCGGCAGGGAAACACTGATGCGGCTCACCAGATGATTCGGTTTATTCGCGGATTTACGCACAAGCTGGCTCCTAGAACATCTGACTGTAACGCTTGATTTCCCATTGGCTCACGCTGAGATGATAGGCTTCCCACTCGGCGGTCTTGTACTTGATGAATTCATCGCGCAACGCCTTCCCCAGTACCTGCTCCACCAGCGGATCTTCGGCAAATGCAGTTACCGCTTCCTGCAGTGTCTGCGGCAGGAACTCGATGCCGCGAGCACTACGTTCAGCATCGGAGATGGCGTACAGGTTATCTTCGTTCGGTTCACCCGGGTTCATCGCCTCACGTACGCCCTCCAGACCGGCCGCCAATACCAGCGTTGCCGCCAGATACGGATTCACCGAACCGTCGGCATTACGCGATTCACAGCGACCGCCGCCTGCCGGCACGCGTACCGAATTGGTACGATTATTCGAGCCGTAGGAATTGAACACCGGCGCCCACGAGAAGTAGTTCATCGCACCGCGGCGCACCAGACGCTTGTAACTGTTCACTGTCGGCGCGAACACCGCACACAATGCTCGACCATGTTTGAGGATACCGGCGATGAAATGGTAGCCCAGCGGAGTCAGGCCGATGCCGCGCGGGTCGTCCTCAGGATCGCAGGCAAACAGGTTTTTACCGGTTTCCAGGTCGTATAGCGACATGTTGAAATGCGCGCCGGTTCCGGTCTTGTCCGCAAACGGCTTGGGCATCATGGTGGCGATCAGGCCTTCTTCCCTGGCATAATGTTTCGCCATGAAACGGAAAAAAGTCAGGCGGTCGCAGGTCGTCAGCGCATCAGCATAATTGAAATCGAATTCGAATTGGCTGTGACCGTCTTCATGGTCGAACGAATACAGATCCCAGCCCAGATTATTGATGCAGCTCGCCACTTTGTCCAGCCAGGCGAAACTGGCGACAAAGCCGCGTACGTCGTAACACGGCTTGGCCAGGTTATCTTCCGGATTCGGCACCGACAGGCTGCCATCCGTCTCTTCTTTCAGCAGATAGATTTCGCATTCGATGCCCAGGTTCATGCCATAACCCATTTCCGCAGCCTTGGCCAACTGATTTTTCAGCGCCACACGGGTATTCAGTGCATAAGGCTTGCCCTGAAAATGGTTGTCGGCCGGCATCCACGCGATCTTGGGCTCCCACGGCAACTGGATGATGTGGTCGAGATCGGGAACGGAAGTCAGTTCGTCGTCATTCGGCTCCTGTCCCAGACCGTCCAGCGCATAACCGGTATAACGCTCGGAACCGGCGGCCATTTGCGGCAAGTGATCGAGCGGCACGACCTTGGCTTTCTGCATGCCATGGATATCGACATAAGCGCCGATGCAATACTTGACGCCTTTGTCTTTCAGCTCCTGTTGAATGCGTGCGACTTCTGCTTTGGATTTCATACTGTTTTCCTTGTGCAACCTGAATTAATTAAACGAAACATTCATCACCTGACCATTTTTTGCTGCTTACCCGTACTTGCATGATCCGAAATAGGACTGATCCAGCAGCGGTTCTTCAGCCACGCCACGCAAAATCAGTTCGCTCAGACCCTCTACCATCCACTCGAACCATTCGCGTCCCTTGCTCGCACTGGCCTGACTCGGGAAACCGGTGACTCCGGTCAGGCTGGTGCGATTGACCGGATGGGCAAACACGCGGCCTGCGGTACGATCCGGGGCATCCGCCTCGGCCAGCCTGACCGCAGCCCATGTGCGGCCCGTGCTGCTAGATCGCACCGACCGGCAGTATGGCGGCGCCGTTTACCGCCTTGAGATTTTCCGGCAGTTCCGCCCAGGTTAATTGTGACCAGAACATTGACGTATCCTTATTCAACATTGTCGACGACGTTGGTAAAACGGATCATGTGCGGCTTAACCTCGTCCTCATCGCTCGCCAGCACTGGAGGATGGATCAGTTCTTCCAGCCTGGCCTTGGTGGCCAGGAATTCTTCCGACACCGATTGCCCCGAATGACGGGGCCGCGGCACCGGCACTTCGATAAATTCCTGCACTTCACCGGGATGCGCTTTCAGTACCAGAATGCGGTCGGCAAGGAAAATCGCTTCATCCAGATCATGGGTAATGAACAGGATAGTAATATCGATGTTCTTCCAGATATCCAGCAGATGCGTCTGCATTTTGGTGCGCGTCTGCGCATCCAGTGCGCCGAACGGCTCATCCATCAACAGAATCCGCGGCTGGTTGACCAGTGCCCGGGCAATCGCCACGCGTTGTTTCATGCCGCCGGACAACTGGTGCGGATAAGCATCGGCAAACTTGCTCAGCCCTACCAGATCAAGCCACATCAGTGCATTGCGCTCGGCTTCGAGCTTGCCGTGGTTGTTTATTTCCGGACCGAACATGACGTTCTTTTTCACCGTCAGCCACGGGAACAGGGTGTAACCCTGAAATACCATGCCGCGATCGCTGCCCGGCCCATCAACCGGCTTGCCATCCAGCAGCACCTCACCCGAGGTATGCGGCTCCAGTCCGGCCAGCATGCGGATCAGCGTGGATTTACCGCAGCCGGAAGGCCCGATCACACACACCAGCTCACGCCGATGAATGGTGAAATTCACACCGCGCAGCGCGGTCACTTCGCCCTGAGCCGATTGATAGATCTTACCCAGCTGCTTCACTTCGAGGATGACCTCCCGCTGTTTGATCTTGGCAAAGCGCTCCCGCACCGCTGCGGACTGCTGCATATAACGGGGTATTTGTTGTTCGGTGCTCACATTGATTCCTTCCAATCCGTCCGTCATCATCAGTTTTTGTGCTGCGACTGATCCCACGGGAACAGCCTGTGCCCCAGCCTTGCCAGCACTAAATCCATCCCCAGACCGAGGATGCCTATCATGATGATAGCGGCGTACACGTTGTCGAAATGCTGATAGCGCGCCTGTTGGGTAATGAACCAGGTGATGCCGGAACTGGTACCGATCAGTTCGGCCACGATCAGATACGTCCATGCCCAACCCAGCAGGATGCGCTGATCCCGGTACAAGTCAGGCAATACACCGGGAATCACTACCCTGGCAATCAGCTTGAACGGTGTCGTCCCCAGCGTCATCGCCGCCTCCAGCAAGGTGTAATCCAGCTTGCGCGTGGTATTCGCGATAATCAGTACCTGCTGAAACAGCGTGCCGATCACGATGATGGCAATCTTCGGCCCGTCATAAATCCCCAGTATGGCTACCGCCAGTGCGCCGAAAGCAGGCGCAGGCAGATAGCGAAAGAACTCGATAAATGGCTCGACCAGTCGCGATACCGGCCCGTATGCGCCGCAAACGATACCCAGCGGCACGCCGATTAACGACGAAATCAGAAATCCCCAGAAAATAATCTTGACGCTGTGCCACAAGCTTTCATGCAACCACGGTGTATCCTGCTGCTCGGGTGGCGTGGTAAAAGCGGTATAAAATGCCTTGGCCACCTGATGCGGTGCCGGCAGGTAAACCGGGTTGACCGGAATACCCTGCGGAGCAGCCTTGCCTTCCGCGTGCATGTTCTTCAGTTCATCTTCAAACACAGCCTTATCTACATACATATCCACCTGCAGATAATCCACATCCCCCGGATTGGTGATCAATACCTTGGGATGCCAGACAAACGGCACATAACTCACTACGGACCATATCAGGAGCGGCAGCAGGAATGAGAACACACCCAGTATCAACCGTCTGCGCGGTGATAATCCGGCCCTGACTGAAAACCATCGTGCCTTGCCCATGCCTACTCCCGCCTTCCTTAACTAAAATTATTTGCCGCTCTCAAACGATGGATCGATGTAGCTATCGATGTTCTGATGATCCTTGTAAACAGCGTTGCTGACGTTAAAGTCATCGGCGATTTTGGAAGAGCCGTACAGGGATTTGAAGCCTTCCGCCTTCACATAAACCTTCTTGCCTTCTGCCACGCTCAGCAGCTTGGTACCTTTCAGTAAAGGCAGATAAGCCTGCGGCGTCACGCCGACACGCGCCGCCATGATCTTCACTGCATCCGGCTGGGTTTTAGGATCGTTGATATAGCTCACCACGCGATCCCATACCTTCACCACTTTTTGCCACTCGGCACGATGCGCGGCAAGGTTGGCCGGATTGACGGCCAGCACGTCATAAATCAGGCCTGGTTCATTCGCAGAGGTGTACAGCGGACGCGAACCCGGCAGGCCTTTCATGGCTTGCCCTGCAATCGGTTGCCATGCGCCGACCGCAGCGACGTCGCCCGAAGCCAGCACTTGCGGCATTTCATTGGTTTTCGCATTGACCAGCTTGACATCGGATTCTTTCATCCCGGCTTTTTTCAGGCCGTCGAGCAGTAACAGGTGCTCGACCAGCCCGGTCTCCACTGCAACCTTCCTGCCTTTCAGATCCTTCAGGCTCTTGATGCCGGGTTTACCGATAATCATGTCGTTGCCGTTGGAGTAGTCCGTCAGCATGATCATCACACTTTTGGCTCCGCCCGCACCGGTGACCAGTGCATCGCCATTGGTCACGGTAACTGCATCAATCTTGCCGGCAGCAAAGGCATCCATCGAAGCCGAGTAATCGAACCACTCGAAATCGACCGCGACACCTGCTTCCCTGAACCAGCCCTTGTCAATCGCCACCTGCCAGGCTACCCAGCCCGGCCAATCGCTATAACCGATTTTTAATGGCGCCGCATGGCTGCCCTGCACACACATCATTGCCAGCGGAATAACCGAGGCTGCGATCAGACGCTTCAATTTGCTGCTCATCTTTTTTGCGATCATCGTTTTCTCCGATTACATTCAGTAACACTAAATTAATAAAAGGTAATACGATGATTCTAAATGCAACATACGTGCCAATACGTAACACTATGTTTATATTTAATATATACTTTGAATCTCAGGCCTGATTACGCACTGCAGAAGCGCGCGTGCTTTAATGTGGTGCGGCCATGAACAAGAAATCAATTTGAATAAGGGCGTTATCCGCTTATGCGAACGTGAGCGATGATTTACAACTGAATACGGCCAATCCGCGATTGGAAAAGCCGACTAGCGGATCTCAGGCTACCAGCGCCACATTGGAAAATTGACGGAGATAACCCTGCGGCCCTGCCAACAACTGTTCGAATGCCTGTGCTACCACCGGCCTGCTCAACCAGTATCCCTGGCCAAAGTGACATCCAAGATTACGCAGCATCTCGAAGTGCTCGGTGGTCTCGATGCCCTCGGCAAGGCACTGTTTGTCCATGGAGGCCGCCAGTGCCATGATGGTCCGGACTATAGCCGCATCATCCGGATCGTTCTGAATACCGCTTACAAATGAGCGGTCGATTTTGATAATATCAGCAGGGATACGTTTTAAATAACTCAGGGA
The DNA here is from genome assembly GCF_002162035.1 of Sulfuriferula sp. AH1. Taxonomy (NCBI): domain Bacteria; kingdom Pseudomonadati; phylum Pseudomonadota; class Betaproteobacteria; order Nitrosomonadales; family Sulfuricellaceae; genus Sulfuriferula; species Sulfuriferula sp. AH1. Next base: position 1,143,174 of record NZ_CP021138.1, on the reverse strand, counting down.
AGAATATCCGGTTCCGAAATCATCGATAGCGATTCGCATACCGAGCGCTTTCAATTTGTTCATCACCTGAATGCTCGCTTCCGGATCCAGCATCGAAGCGCTTTCGGTGATTTCCAGTTCAAGTTTGGAGGGGCACAGACCGGCTTCGGATAACGCCAGGCTGATTTTCTGCAACAGCTCCTGATCCTGAAACTGGCGAGTAGACAAATTGACTGCCATGTAAATATCGTAGCCTTTTGCCGCCCAACACTTACTCTGCTGACATGCGGTTTTCAGCACCCACTCACCAAGCGGGAGTATCCAGCCGCTGTCTTCGGCAAACGGGATGAATTCAGCAGGACTACGTACCCCTAGCACCGGGTCGTTCCACCGCACCAGCGCTTCTGCCCCCACGATCTTGCCATCAGCCATGTCGACCAAGGGCTGGTAATACAATTCAAATTCATGACATGCGAGCGCACGCTGAAAATCCCGCTGCAATTGCAGTCGCTGGCGGATATGTTCGCCGAGCTCCTCCTGATAGAAGGCAAAACAATTACCACCCTGGCGTTTGGCTTCATACATGGCGGCATCCGCATTCTGCAGCAAAGCACGATTATCCAGACCATTATCCGGGAACATGCAGATGCCAATGCTCGTCGATACCATTATCTCCTGATTATCCCCAGTAAATGGCGCGCCGAATATATTGACTATACGTTGCGCCAGCGTACTGGCTTTTTCCGCATTGCTATTAGGCAGCAATATCAGGAACTCATCGCCCCCGAGGCGAGCCAGCATATCCTCATTACGCAAAACGGCGGCAATACGCGATGCAACCTGTTCCAGCAAATGATCTCCGCAGGCATGGCCAAGCTTGTCATTCACATCCTTGAATTTATCAATATCCAGATATAACAGCGCTGAATGGCTTTTGCTACGCCGCGCCCGGGATATCTCGCTTTCCAGGGCCTCATCCGCCGCGATACGATTAGGCAATCCGGTTAACGGATCCTTGCGCGACTGTGCAAGCAATTCGCCCGTATGCTGCTGCTCTCTGAGCATCAATCGGTAGGCAATGACAACCAGCACTATCAAATAGCCGATAAAGCTGAGCAGAACCGGATAGTTATGTTCCCACCACCGTGCCAGCACCAAGCGTCTCGGTACGGAAACAAACGCGGACATGTTGGCATTGGGCAGATGCACATAAGCGCCCAGCCGGTCGACCCCGTCAATAGCGGATATACCCTGGTAAGTGCCGGTTATTTTGCCTGGAGTAGCGCGAATGGCCCGGATTAACGGGCCTGACTGCGTGTTATAGGCAGCTGCCTCAGCCAGCTGAACCGGCCAGCGTAATTGAATATAACCGTCGTTATTGCGGATCAGTCCTACCCGGCTGCCATCAGGCAATGGCAGATCTGACCATAACAATCCGGCGCTTTCGATCAAAACATCACCTTGAATCACGAATAAGGGATTCCCATCCTTGTCCTCAACTGTATGGCGGAATGGGAAATGCCACTGATCCAGCCCCATACCAAACTGATTGGGGCCAATATTATAGGAATAAGTATTATTGAGATCGAACCTGAATGCCAGCAAATAATCCGGAATCGTAGCGAAATCGAGCATTTTTCCTCCCGATTGACCCAGTGTACTCAAAAACACCTTGCCATCCGGGCTGATCAATTCTATCGCCACGATCTCCGGATGATTTTCCTTAAAATCATTCAACGCGATACGGGTAATTTCAGGATGATGGACAACATCCATATCCTTGAGCAGCTCGCCTAACAATTCCATGCTGCTACCGATGTTATCAAATACCGCCTGACTGCTTTTGGCTGCGAACCCGGCCTGAATCGCCAGATTGGCTTGCATTTCCCTGTTTTCATCCTGCCAGCTTTTAAACCCGAAAACCACCAGCATGAGAAACCCTATCGCAATAAAACCGATTAACAGCTTCTTTAGCAGTTTCGCGAAATGACCTTCGACACTCGGATATTTGAAGGAAGCAAGCATAATCTTATGATCCAGCAACTCCATTTTTACAGGGATCAAGCAAGTGATGATTTAGATACTATTGGATTTGCATTGCATTTACGTGACAGTCCGTCTTTGGAAAAACCTGACAAATCAATTAATTCCCTACCTTACCGATACAGGAATACAGAAGCTTGATTGTTAAAAATCCACATATCAGAATAGAAAGCACCAATTTGAAATCTGTTTAAGGTATGCTAAAAAAGCTGGGGGCATTGGGTTTCAAATTAACAGCCAAATCAGTTTTTCAAATTAGCAAGATAATGGACCTATTAATTTTTCATTCCACTGGAGGACAAAATGAATGCGTTGAAGCAACTGGAAAAGCATCTGCAACAGAGTCACGCCGAATCCGTCAATCCGGTGTTTAAACACCTGATCACGGCACTCTGTTTAAAGAAGGATTTCGACCTCGCCGCGTTATATGAACTTGACTATGAGGAATTCGAACTGAGCCTGAACATATTAAAAGCCTGGCGCCTGGACAGATACACCAAAACCAAGGAGCGCTTGAGGGAAATATTCCAATTACCTGCGATGCCCTAATCACCGTATCCATCCGCTTCTGATGGATACGTACACCTCAAGAACACATACCATTCATGCAGCATGTAAAACAAACTGCATCACAAGAGCAACAAATTCTAAATACGCAGTTCATTATGCTGTAATAGTAGCACTTTAATATTGCGCTAATTTCCATTGATTTCGCCTGCAAAAATGTTTAATAACTCATTATTAAATCAATCCGGAGCCGGCTTGAGTGAAATTGAAGCCGAATACATTGCCCGCAGTCTTTTGCGAACCATTCCCTCCGTTTCCCCATCGCAAACCAATGATGATGTCCTGAAACTGTTAAGCGAGAATTCCAGCCTGATTGCCGTGCCCGTCGTGGAAAATGGCAAACCGATCGGCTTGATTAACCGCAGTATTTTTATGGATGGCATGGCAAAACCGTTCCGCCGCGAGCTGTTCGCCCGTAAAAGCTGTATTGCCTTTATGGATAAGGATCCACTCATTGTTAACCAGAATATGAGCATTCAGGCGCTCAGCTTCAAAGTAGTGCATTCCGGCGGCAAAACGCTGAACGATGGTTTCATTATCACGGATGAAAATGGCGGCTATCTCGGACTCGGTACCGGCGAAGAACTGGTCAAAGTAGTGGCTTATCTGCAGGCAGAAAAAAACCGGCTGGTAATGGAGAGCATCAATTATGCCAGCATCATTCAAAAATCTTTCTTGCGCTCATCCCGCGAAGACATGAATGCGGTATTGCAGGACTATTTCATGCACTGGGAGCCCCGCGACAAGGTGGGGGGAGATTACTACTTCTGCAAAAAATTCGATGATGGATTTTTCTTTGCCCTTATAGATTGCACCGGGCATGGTGTCCCCGGCGCGTTCATGACGCTTATCATGGCGTCTTTTCTGGATCATATCCTGTTGGAAAACAATCGGCACGATCCGGCGGGTGCCTTGGCCGTGATGAACCGGAAAATAAAATGCGCCCTCGGACAAACAGCGAAATCCAATATTATTCCGATTAACACGACTAAATTTGCAACCGGAAATGAGGAGCAGTCGGATGACGGGATGGACACCGCATTTTGCTGGGTAAATACGCGAGAAAACAAACTGATTTATGCTGGCGCCAAAATACCATTGTTTTATATTGAAAACGAGTCCGGTGAAGTCAACATGTTGAATCCTGATCGTAAAGGCGTTGGGTACGTTGATACGCCTATGGATTTTGCTTGGGTCAACCAGGAAATCGCGCTGTCAAATGGCATGTGCATATACCTTACTACGGACGGCATCATCGACCAGATAGGCGGCCCTAAAAATATTGCTTTCGGCAAGAAGCGTTTTTCGGCGCTCCTCAGCCGACATTATCGTAAACCCATGCCTGAACAAGAATCCATCATCATGCATGCCTATTACGAATATCAAGGAAAGCAGCGTCGGCGTGATGACCTAAGCCTCATGGGCTTTAGAATTTAAGAACATACCAGGAAAATAATATGCATATTGATGTATTCAGTGCCTTTCGCGAGAATGCGGACCGCAACGGCATTCTTTTCTATTACAGCGGCAGCCTGTCGCAGAATGTAATTGGTGCTATGGGCGATGCATTAAAACAACGCCTGGAAAGCCAGGATGCCAAAGGCAGCACGTCCCGCAAACTGTTTTCCAGCTTTATCGAGATGGTACAGAACGCGATTCATTATTCGCCAGATGACCCTGACTCAAACGGCGACAAGGTCGGATCAATTGCGGTAGGAAAACGTGATGAAAAATATTTCATCATGTGTGGCAATCTTGTTCAAAAGCAGCACGTAGGACGCATACGCGAAAAGCTCGAACCCCTCAAAAGAATGAGTCTGGACGAGATCAAACAGGCTTACCGTGCACAATTAAAAAACGATCAAAACGACGATGCAGTCAGCAAAGGTGCTGGATTAGGATTCTTGACATTGGCCAGAGACTCGACCGAACCGATCGAATATGCCTTGATCGATGCACCTGGCCATGAGAATAAATTGTCTTGTTTTTATCTTAAAGCCATCATTTAAGGGAATTGTCATGAATAATATTTATATTGCACGCACTTCAGAATCTCCGGAAATCGACTTCAATTTTTCCGGGCACATACTGAACATTACTGGAGAAGCTTACCCTGAGAATGCGAGCGATTTTTTCCGCCCCGTGCTCATAGCATTGGAAACTTATCTGAAATCAATCGCCAATTGCGATGTTATATTCAACTTTCAGCTAACTTACTTTAATAGCGCCAGCACCAAAATGTTATATAACGTTTTCGAGTTATTAAATGAGTCGGCCAGTACCGATGCCAATCGCATCGTGCTTAACTGGTACCATGATGAAGAAGACGACACCATTCTCGAGTTCGGACTCGATGTGCAGGAGGATTTCCAGTGGCTGGACTTCAGGCCCATTATTCTTGATATAGCAAAAGAAGCCTAATTACTTACCCTCATGCCCAAGTTCGATTTATTCTCCGCAGAAACCGCCATCGTTCAGGATATTTCCACTGCATTGAAGGATGCCGACCTGGACATAGGGAACGCCAGGGAATTATTGACAAAGCTGCTTTCCCAATACGAGAAGCTATTGCGGGAAACTCAACAACTAATCAAATTGAGCGACCGCAAGGCACGAGAACTGCATCTGCTTAATCAGAAATTGAAACAGCTTTCAAAAGATTTCGAATTCCAATCCCAACATGATGCACTTACCGGCCTATATAACAAAGGAGAGATCACCAGGATCATTCAGGAGCAGTTATCGCTTCACGATTTCATACTGATATTGTTTGATATCGATTATTTCAAGAAAGTAAATGACAGCTACGGACATATCGTCGGCGACCAAGTCCTGAAGCTGATCGCCAATCTGGTGGAGCAAAATACCAAACACAAGGATTATATCGGTCGTTTTGGCGGCGAAGAGTTCGTATTGATACTAAATGACACGACTCTGGAACAAAGCATAGAAACTGCAGATAAGCTGAGAAGACTCATCGGGGATTCAATTCTCGACGCTGACGGCATTCAGGTAAGCGTCACAGTAAGCATGGGACTAACCTTATGCAGGCAACATGAGTTGTTTGAAGATGTGTATATACGCGTCGATCAGTTATTGTATGCGGCAAAAAAAGCTGGCAGGAACAGAGTCGAGGCGATGCCGGCCCGATGAGTTACAGTCTCACAGCGGAACGGCAGTTAATAAAAAATCATGGCCCGCAGTTTCCGTCACGTCGGCTTTCAAGCCAGCCGTACAGATAAGTTCCTGCAATTACGCCCAGTAGCACTGGAATGATAATAAACTTGCCTTCTCCCAGCATCGCAGGAGCAGACCCTGGGCAAGTACCGGTAATGCCCCAGCCGGCACCGAACATCAACGCTCCCAAGATCCAGCCTCGTTGCTGCCCTTTCTTCTCAAAGGCGATAGGTTCGCCTGTCATGACAGCTTTAGCCTGCACTCGCTTCATCAGCCAGATTCCCAAAGTGCCTACACCTACTGCGGTAACAATCACCCTGGCCAATTGCGGATTTTGCAGCAAGAAAAGCTGGGCATAAAAATCGAAAGTGGTCGCCCCGGCTAGGCTGAGCAACAATCCAAATATCGTTCCCAGTATTAAAAAAATCATATTATTCATCACGACACCATTCGCGCGGTCAACTGGACTGCAAGCAGGCCGCCCGCAAAAAACAGCATGCCTGCCAGCAGACTGGATAAATTCAGCATCGGAATCCCTGCAATAACGTGACCACTGGTACATCCGCCAGCCAAGCGGGCGCCCAAACCCATAATGGCGCCACCGACAAAGAGAACCAGCATTTTCAACCATAGGTTATGCGGCAATAGCATGTCGTAGGCTTGCCCCATATCAAAATGGAAATGCCATTCCCCTGGATGCGCAATGACAGTGGCTACGAATCCCCCCAGAATTATTCCGCCGATGAACCAGAGCCGCCACAGGTTATCGGTATATTCCTTTTGCTGGAAGAAAGGCAATTTGGATACATAAGACCACAAATTGCAGTATCCTCTCGATACGCCCATCTGCTTACCGGTAATCCAGTAAAACGCCACCATCAGCAATCCTATGCCAGCCCCGGCCAGCCAGCCTGGCCAAACGATAATGTCCTGCTGCATACTACCCTCCTGTTTCATTCTTGTATTTCGAACACAGCGGCCAATTCTTAAGCTGTGCGATGACCTTAATAGTCAGGAAAGTAGACTCCTTTTAATGGCTGTATTTCTTTACTGACATTAAGCGACTTGGGTAATGGCCGTAACAGATGCACCCGATTCGGCTCGGGATTCACGGTGTGGTCGGGTAACATCTGCAAATAATAGGCAACGATATCGGTACCATCCAGGATTCCGCCATCCTTATCCTTTAGCACATTGATTTCCCAGGCTTTATGGCGATTAATCATATCTGGATTATCCACATACCAGTAGCCGCCGACGGTGTAGAGCTTTTCCATGTCGATTGGATCGCCATCCACACGGATATCTGAAACCCGGTTACCGTACTCTTTATAAGGATCCAGATCGTAGGTCAGCCCGGAAAATGCAACTTGCCATCCACCGCCCCACCAACTCACATAAGGTGACAGGGAGGAATCCGCACCGCGTTCCAGCATCCAGTGAATGTCATCGCCAGAGATTTTGCCGCACCCGATTTGCGGACCGATCGGGATGTAATGGAAAATATCCTCCAGTTTAATCGGGCCGGGTGCGATATGCGTACCATAGCGGAAACCGCGGATCATGCCCAAATCGGAATCGCAAGCCGCCCGGAATGCATCCGCAAGGAAATCATGCGATGAACCTTCAATGACGGCATTCATGCCCTTCGACCCGGCAAAATTAGCACGGTGTAACGGCACCTTGGTAAAACCGATCACGGTATCGATCGGCGTACGCAATATGGCCGCATTGATGGGGTTCACATGCGGAACAAACCCTGCCTTGGTAAAGGGACGCCGGATTTCTTCAATCTTGGCAGCGATCACAGGATCAGGCTGATTGTTCTTGGTAGTGATCCGGTGCGATGTCCATTGATGTCCGACCATCTTGCCATTGCGCACATGGGCAGTCAGTTCTCCGACAATCGTACCATCCTGCCCTTCTTCCACCAGGATCGTGCCGCTCTTTGCGATAAGCTCCTTACGCGATTCTTCATGCATGTCGGAAGACAAAATGATATCTATACCAGGAATGGTCTCGGCGATCTCCAGGTTTGCTCCCAGGCCTCGTTCCGAAATCAGCACAATCAAATCCACCTTATGCTTTTTCCGCAATAACGGCACAGCGGCTGCAACTTCAAATTCGCCTGGGGTCATGGTAAAACCCTCCATCACCCGTGTACTTACTGCTTGTGGGCCACGATCAGCCGTCAGCCCGACGATCCCTACTCTTACGCCATTTACATCGCGAATCAGATAGGGCTTCAGCACCCTTTGACCTGCCTGTTTGGCGTAAATGGTTTCAGGAAACTCATACAATGTTGAATAATATAAATTGGCCGATAACGCATGCCAGTTTGCCAACGGCTTGTCCCCGGCAAACAATTCGCGGAAACGCTCCGTACCATACAGATAATCCCAGTTCCCGGGATTAAAGGCATCGATCTTGAACATATTGAGAATGTCCACCATCGCGCCGCCACGGGTATAAAGCGCCTCGGCTGAACCCTGTACGGTATCACCGCCGTTCACCAGTAATGCATCAGGATGTGCTTTGCGGATTTTCTTGATTTCATCATAAACGTAAGCCAAGCCTCCCATCATCAGCCCCTGATCGGGGTCACCTTCACGCATGTTCGGGCGCGGGATCAAATGGCCATGCAAATCCCCCATATGGATAAAAGTCACATCACCGCTACCCGCGGCAATCGAAGTTCCGGACTGGCAAATTGCGGATAAACAAACCGTCAATGTAATAGCGCGTATCGTTTTTAACATTATTTTTTTCCCGACACACCTTATCTGACCAAGTGTGTCCATAACATCCTTATACAAACCTAATCAAAAGCAAGAAATGTGCTCAGGGACGAATATAAGACCAGCCCAGCTGTTCCTTTTCCATGATCTCGACTACGCCGGAAGGCACATAGCTGACCTCGCGCAGCATGTCGGATGGGCGCAATTTGGCGGCGCGCATCGAATAATCACATACCAGTATGCGGATACCATTGTACTTTTCCTGCTTAACGCGATCTGGAACAGGTTTCGGGGCATAATATTTCAGGGTTTGCACACCCGGACCGAACACGACAATCTCGATTTCAACATTGGGTGCCCCATATTGAGCCTGTACAAATTTGGCAGCATTTAATGCGGCCATCAAACGCTCGATGCTATCTTCACTCACTTGTATCAATAATCGATGTTTCACCTGTTCAGCCGCAACTGCGCTCAAACTTGCCAACGATAAAACCACCGCCATTAACCAGAATTTAATTTTCACGTTTCTATCCTTGCATCAAAATAATTAAACCAATTTATTACGGGCAATCGGCGCAATAAGGCCTGTGACTGCCATACTCTTCTTGGCACGTCCGCTGCAAAAGATATTCTCGCTGCCCAAGGCCTTCTCCAATATCTTGGTTACCTGCGGATCAACCAGTGCAGAAGGGCGTACCCATAGCGTCAGCCGGTAGCCATTGGCCTGTCGGCGACGCGCTTCCTGTGCAATCAGTTCCGCGGAGGGTACGTCGATACCTGTTGCATATTCGGCAATGACAATCAGATTTGCTTTGCGATGGTCGTCTTTCGACACATTGATAAATGCACGCTCGATATTGTGACCGGAACCGAAGAACAGGCTGCCGGAGATGGCAATCGCCGTTGTATCATCTGCAACCATTCCGTCGGATAAATAATAGGATTTCTCCTGTTCAAACAGCAATTCCAGTGAGGGCTTGGAAACACTGCGTAAATACCCTGCGATTGACAGAAATATGCCTAGATACACGCCGTCATCCAGGCCGCTTCCCAGAGTCACCGCCAATACCAGCAGGAATACGATACGACCGCCGTCCTTGATGGCCAATAAATGGCGTATGTCTTTTATTTTAATCAGCGCCGCCCCCACCAGAAACAGCACACCGGCCATTACCGGTACGGGCAGATAGGCGATCACCGGGGCCGCGATAAATACCAGCAGCGCCAACGCTAATGCGGATATCAACCCCACCAGTGGAGTGCGCGCGCCAGCCTCAAGGTTGGCCGCGCTACGATTGAACGATCCGCAACTGGGGAAACACGACAGGAAGCTGCCGACCACATTGGATAGCCCCTGCCCCACGACTTCCTGATTAATGTCCAGACCTTGCTGACCTGACTTTGCCGCCATGGAACGCGCTATCACAGACGATTGCATCAAACCCAGCACGGCCATACCGATAGCGGCAGGAAATGCAAAGTTCGAGAACGGGCCAAAATCTTCCGGCGAGAAGTCAGGATGGGAAAAAGGCATGGCAGAAAAACTCATATAACCCAGCATATCGATATGCGCTGTTGCACTGCCAACCCACATCCCTATCACCCAGGCAGCCAGCATGCCTATCGCCACAGCCATGATGTAATGCGGCCATTTTGGACGCATGCGCTTAATAATCAGCCCGGATGCCACAGTGATAATACCGACCATCACTGCATATATGTTAGCCCGCGGAATCGCCAGAATAATCTGGTAAACCACTTCATCCAGCGATTCGTTGAGGTTCATGATCACGCCCATGAAATTCCCTACTTGCTGTATGACAATAATGATGCCGACCGCCGTAACGATGGCGACCATCACCGTATGTGAGAAATAGTTGAATACCACACCCAGACGTAAAAAACCGAAAGCCAGTTGCAATACACCGGCCATAAACGTCAGAGTAATGGCATATTGCACGTAATCAGGGGTGCCGATATTGGCAAATGGTGCGATCGTCATCGCAGTTAATACAGCCAGTGCGGTATTCGGACCCGACAGGGAATGCCAGGACGAGCCATATAGCGCGGTAATCATGACCGGGAAAATGGCAGTGTATAAACCGTATTCAGGCGGCAATCCTGCCAGTGTTGCCAATGCGATTGCCTGCGGCAGAATCAACACCCCCGCGGTAATGCCTGCCACAATGTCATTTCGTACAGTTGCCTTGTCCAGCAGTGGTATCCACAGCATAAACGGGAATAACGCATTACGAATTTTCGCCGAATGACGGATCCGATTTATCATTTTCAACCCTCCGTCACAGGCATAAATATACTCATGAACATTCCTTTACGCGGATCCCAGGGCCTATCCTGGATAAACATATGCACACATACCTCAAGCGCCTCATCATCATTCAGGGTAAAGGGTTTGCCTAACGGCATATTCGCCTTCACAAAACTCGCACAGGTTTTAACCTTGTGCATGCCCGCACCCTTGTTATAACTATCCGGGCCTGCCAAAGGCGGGAACATGTAACCGTCCCGGTTGGTAAATTTCTTGCCCATCAAATCATCGCCATGACAACTGGCGCAATAATTCTTGTAAACAATCGCACCGTTGAACGGCGATGGATCTTCCGATTTATCGATGCGGGCAAACCCTCGCCCGGACATGATCGTCCCCATGGGAATTCCGGTAGACAACCACTGCGCATATACCGTCAGCGCTTCAATTTCGCGAGAATCGAGCGTGGGCGCAATCCCATTCAGGCTGAAACGGAAACAATCCTGCAAGCGCTCCTGGAAAGACACCACCTGCCGGCTTTTATCCCGATACATCGGGTACATTGGATAGGCTGCCCACAATGGTGCCGCATGCGGTTTACGCCCTTCCTGCAAGTGACAGCTGCTGCAATTCAATCCATTGCCTACATAACGTTTGGCGTATTGCTGGGTATGCACAAAAATGTTACGGCCGAGCCGAACTTCATCGGCATATTTGCTCTCAGTCAAATCTTCCAGTCGCGGCGGTACGAAATATTCCCCAGGCTTTACTACAGGCACCACCGTCAATTCATTCGGCAACGTCAGTTTCGGCTGCTGCATACTGGCGCGAACTTCAATACTGTCCAAAGTCGGCAAATCATCCCCGTCTTCGGTATCCGAATCAGCAATCACCCAGCTACCGAAAGCAATACCGAATATCGCACCCGCAGCGAGAAGATATTTGTGCATGCGAGATAAACTCATATCCACACCCCTCATTCAATTACCGCCGGTAGGCGGTGTAAATATATTAAAGAACCAGCCAAAACGCGGATCCCACGGTCGGTCCTGCAGCCAGATGTAGGTACAGACATCCCAGGCTTCCATATCGGTAAGAGTCCAGCCTTTGCCCAAAGGCATATTGGCCTTGGTAAACTGCGCGCAATCCTTGACCGAACTCATTCCGGCACCGTGATTGAAAGAATCCCCTCCCCACAAAGGCGGGAACATGTATCCACCTCGATTGGCAAACTTTTGCCCTTTGCCATCAATGCCATGACAGCTTGCGCAATTTTCCTTGTACAATTTTTCGCCATTTACCGGGGTCGGATCCCTGGGCTTGCTTAACCGTGCAAATCCGCGGCCAGGCAATTCCTTGTTAATTGGCGCGCCTTTCGAAAGCCAATGCGAGTAAGCGGTTATCGCCTTGATTTCAGGTGAATCCAACGTTGGTGCAATCCCATTCATGCTGAATCTGAAACAGTCCTGAACCCGTTTTTCGTACGTCACTACATCCCGTGTTTTATTACGGAATTCGGGATACATCGGATAAGCCGCCCACAGCGGCCCGGCAAATGGCTTGCGCCCTTCCTGCAAATGGCAATTGCTGCAATTCAGGCCATTTCCCACGTAACGCTTGGCATAATGCTGGGTGTCGATGAAGATATTCCGCCCCAGTTTCACCATATCACCGTATTTGCTTGTGGGGATATCGCCAACCTCAGGCGGAACAAAATATTCGCCCGGATTAATCGCGGGAATTTGGCGAATGGCTTTTTCCCGGGTCAATCCCGTGGGAATGTTGGCGCGGGCATCGTATGCTGCAGGCCTGACTTCACCCTGTTGCAATTCGGTGGCCGAACCGGTCTGAGCAATTAATCCGGAAAGCGCTATCAACGAATAAATCAATCGCGTCATTGGGTTATTTCCCTTTAACCGTCAACGAGCGATTTGCATAATAGGCTGCCACATTCAATTTATCCGCATCGGTCAATTGGTCAGCGACAGCGCGCATCAAGCCGAGATTATCGTTGTCACGATCGCCGCTTTGCCATTTATTAATCTGATTCACAATATAGGCAGCCGGTTGACCAGCCAAAGGAGGAAAATCGGCACCGAAGCCTTCCCCATCAGGCGCATGGCATGAAACACAGGCCGGCAAGCCATATTCCGGCTTGCCGCGCAATGCCAAATCCTGACCACGTTCCAGAACTTCATAATCAGCAGCCACCGGTTTAGCCTGGAACGGCAGGCTACTGTAATACGCAGCAACATTATGAATATCTGACGCACTCAACTTCTTGGCAATGGAACTCATCACCTCATCATGGCGCAAGCCGGGACTGAACACCGTCAAGTCAGAATAGATACGGGGGGTTTTACTATAGTCTTTCGCAACCGATTCGATCACCACGCCGGCAGGAGGCAACTTGCGTCCCAGATCTTTTAGCTGTTTTTCGATATAACCGGAATTAAGACCTGCCAGGCGCGGATAGCCTGCGGCCTCGACACCTTCGCCATTGGCACCATGGCATGCCACGCAGGCCGGTACTGCACCACGTCCCTTTTCAACCAGCGCTTTACCTTCAGCGATGGCCACTTCCCGAGCTGCTTCGGATTTCTTGCCGCAACCCGATAACGTTAATATTCCCGCACTCAAAATCGCCAGGCCTAACATCCGTACTATTCGTTTGGCCGTATCTTTTTTCTGATTTTTCATAAAAATAACCACACATAAATTGAACTTAATTACATTTAAATCAGCATCTGCTTACATATCACTCACACAAATCTGCCGCTTTACGTAGCGGAACAAGCTATCCGGTTGCATGGCGCTCATGCTTGAAAACTATTCGCCACCTTCTCCAACACCCCTAAGCGGCTGCACGAATTCATTCTGCGGCCACATTTTGGTGTGATGTACATCTTCTATATCATGTCGCACCTGCTTATCGATCAGACCGTTCTGCAATCCATAAACAAATAAATCTATCGCCGTCCATTCTTTTCTTGTAGCAGGATTTGTTAGCACATCGACTGACTCAAAACCGTCATAACTGCATAAGGTCGTATCAGCCTTGGTATCAAATGGCCGCGAACAACCTGTAACCGTAACCATTTCATCGGGTATCAGCGCGCGTCCTTCATCTTTCAGCTGCAGATCGACGATGCGGTTACCGTTTGCATGAGCCAGATCCAGTTTGATTTTCAAGCCCGACCAGCCATCTGCCCAACCGCCACCTTGGGCAGACATGTCTGTCGAGAAAACACTCGTCAGATTCTGTTCTATCGCCTGACGCAGTTTGTCGCCACGTATCGAACCCATAGCAATCAGATAAGGTACCGGGAAATAGCGGTAGACGTCTTCAAGCGTAATCGCGCCGTTGGCGATGGTATTGTCTTCAAGCAAAGTCCCTGCCGCGACAATCGGACTGTCGAACCGGAATCCGGGAGTAATGGCTATTTGTGTCTTGCCGATTTTGCGCATGACGTCTGCCATGACGTCGTTAAATGTACTTTCCAATGCATTACGCCTGTCCAGAGGGAGACCGGTATAACCTACGACAGTATCAATGGATTGAGTCAGACGCATATCGACTGCCATACTCGGCAATTTCACATTTACCTGATTACCCAAAAATGGTGCGCGCGCAGCAGCTACCAATGTTTTCATTGCAGCGTCTTCGGGGATTTTCGTATCCACATCGAACAAATGCCAATCCCGACGAATCACGTGCCCACCATGGACGGTAATATTCATTTGTCCCAAATATCCTCCACCACCTCCGGACTCCACGACCAGGGCACCGCTGCTCGAGGTAAGCGGTTTACGCACAACTTCATGCGTATGCGCCGAGAAAAAGACATCGACTAAATTCGGTGCAATGTGATTAGCCAGTGAGTAATCCTTCTGTACGCCCAGCTCACTCATTACCACCACGATTTGCGCACCGTTCTGGCGCAATTCGGTTGCATGCTTTTCGATTAAATCGGTATATTGCTGAGTGTTGTAATCAAGAAAATTCAGACCGAAGGCAAGCATGGGGTGCATGCGCGGCACAATATCGGAAGTAATACCGATAAAACCGACTTGCACTCCATTTATCGCCTTGGTCATCGTCGGTGGCATCAGATAATCTCCACGACGAAAGAACGGCAGGGAGATTTTCAAATTAGCGGCCAAATTCGGATAATTCGGCCGTTTTATCTTGCCGTCGGTGAACCAGCCTCGGGATTTCAATGAGCCGTAGCGCGAGCGTGTCACGATCGGACCATACGCATAATCCCAATTTCCGACTACACCCACATCGACCCCTAAAGCATTTACCGGATCAATGATGGCGTTTCCGTTGGTAAACAGCGCCTCTACTCCGCCATGGAACGCATCGCCCACATTCATCAAAACGCTATCCGGATACTGTTTGCGTAAGCGCTTGATTAAAGTAGCCAGTCTGGCTATGCCGCCGCGCTGTTCCAGTTTGTCTTTGTCCCCATAGCGCACCAGATCGGGATGCGTGGTCAGATGCGCATGCAGATCATTAAGGTGAATGAATGTAATCGTTTTGGTAACGGAGCTTTTAGCCAAATCAGGCTCAGTCGCACTCGATGGCTGAATTAGCACCAATGTACACAGTACTGTAACAGCCAGCACGAATCCGTTAGCCAGTTTTAACATTTTCATTCACCCCGAACGTTGTTCAATGTGTATCCTGCAATGAATTGGGCTCGAATCCGGCTGCTGTCAACCCGGTGCCGAACTGGAAATTACTGGAAACCATAACGGTGCTTTTTCCGGTGATATGATTGACCATCTTGCCGGTCTCGGCACGCCAGAATTTCCCTTTATAAAGCTTGAATCCACTTTGAGTCAGGGTTTTCAGCAACTCATTCTTACGGTCATAGTAATCAATCTTGACCGTACGCAATTCCTTGGTATCTATCCAGGTAACCTGACGAACGTATCCCGAATACTCATAGCGAGGAGTGCGTTCAACAACATAACATTGCCATTCACCGCATGCCTCATCACGCAGCCAGTTGTAAGAAAATTTCTCCACGACAGGTGAACTCAAATCTTCATAAGCGAATTCACTGCCCATGAACGGGCCTGACTTGTTATTAGAATTCAAACGCTTAACACGTTTCACCGCAGGCAGGAACAGCCACTGATCATCCGGTTGCAGACCGTGGCTATAAGTTAGCATGGCCGTCCCCTTCACATCGGCAGGCTTATCAAACACAAGTTTGCTCTTGTCGCCCTCCCCGGCAGCTGTAACTTCCAGGGTCATCGAATGCAGGTAGTCCACCGACTCCTGGCCTTGCGCATTTTTCAAGGTCATGACGATATCGTTGGTGTAGTCTTTAAATCCGCTATTTTTTGCGTCCTGCTGCTTCGCGATCGCCAGGCCTTTTTCCTGCGTCGTTTGTGCAACGGCACTCACAGGTACAATTAATGCCAATATTGCCAATAACTTATACATAATCATCCCTTTATTAAATTGATTAAATTTTTTCACTACGGTCTACCAGCAACAACAAACCCGGCAGCATGAACGCTTCTGCGAAAGCCGCAAACGTGATCGTAATCGCAGTCAGAATCCCCATATCCGCATTCATGCTAAACGGCGATGTGGCCAGCACCAGGAATCCCGCTACCAGAATAAAAGTCGAGATCCACATGGGGACACCGGCCAGATCGAATGCATAACGTATGCTTTTTTCAGCGTCGAACCCCAGCTCGCGGCGTCCCTGTAAATACTTGCTCAAAAAATGAACCGTATCGTCAACGACGATGCCAAGTGAAATACCACCTACCATGGACACAGCCATATTGATTTCCCCTACAGCGATACCCCACACCCCATAAGCCATGACCGCAGGCATCAAGTTAGGAATCAGACTGATGACGCCCAACTTGAATGAACGTACTGCAAACACAATAAGCGCGGAAATCAGCACGATCTGCCAGATATTTCCGATCATCATGCTCTTGCCATTTTCCTTACCGATATGAGCAAACATCATGCCTGCCCCCGAGCCTCCCGTCGTTTGGATAATTTCCAGACCGTTAGCCTTTAACCATTGATTGGCGCGCTCTTCCACAGCGATCATTTCGTTGGAACTCACTGCTTTCAATGTCACGGTGAAACGCGTGGAAGATTTGTCCAGATTGATCTGATCATTCAAGTCCAGCCCATAAGGCAGGGACATTTCATATAACAGCAGATACTGCGCGGCCAGTGCCCGCTCATCCGGCAAATTGTAATAAGCAGGATCGTCTCCATGCATATTCTTGTTGAGCCGCTTCATAATGTCAGTGAAGGTATTGACGTGCAGCACTTCAGGCTGTTGGCGATACCATTGGGCAAATTCATTCACTTTTTGCAGGAACGCGGGATCATTTACATATTCTGGATGTCCGGAAGACAGGGAATAGTCAATCAGGTACACGCCCGTGAGGTTTTTTAGCGTGAAATCGGTTGCCTGCCGGAACTCGGTGCTTTCTGCGAAATATTTATGGAACGAATCGTTAAATTCGTTACGAGTTATGAAGGTACCCAATACAAGGGTGACCAGAAGACTCCCAGCCAGCATCTTGTTACGATGCGCCAGGAAAAATTCGGTATAACGCTCCATCAAGGTGATCTTCTCGTCTTCGCGCGAATGCACCTGACTGACACGCCCCGGCAAAATAATCATGGCTGCCGGAATCAGCACCACTGAAATCAGAAAGCCCACGACGATGCCGACAGCCACTACCACACCCAGCGTCTGGAATGGCGGCACTTCGCTGAAGACCATGCTGGCATAACCAATTGCGGACAGGATATTGGTCAGGAACATCGCTCCCAAATTGGAGCCGATACTCTCAGCCATGGCTTCTTCGCGCGGCATCCCATGACGCACCGAATGGCCGTAATGCGACAGAACGTGCACGCCATCCGCAATGGCCATGATCATGATCGCCAATGGTGCAGTTGCCAGCGGCGCCGACATGATTATGCCGTACCATCCACCCAATCCCATAGTGACTGCAATTGACAATACGATACTGAGCATGATCAGGGCCGTACCCGCTACGCTGCGCAAAGTGATTAGCAGCATCACAACCACTACCGCCATCATGATGGGAACCAGCGTGCGCATATCATCGCGTGTTGCTTCCAGAAATGCCGCGTTCATCATCACCACACCCGTCAGATACACTTCCATATCCGGATAACGGGCTTCAAATTCACGCTTCAGTTCACGCGCCTTGGCAACGCTCACTTGAATCGCCTTGGCCTTGGTCCTGTCGGGCAACTGGAAAGTCACATTCACGCCAGTGACATGGCCACTTGGGGAAATAATCCGTTTTTCCAGCAACGGGTCATGCACCGCGATTTCCCGAATACTTTTTAAATTTGCCTCTGTCAGCGTTTCCGGTTTCGATACCAGATCCCGGACATTCAGCGTATCGCCGTCTGCGGTACTGTTCTGATAGTTGGTGACGGAATCGACACGCGACGAATACGGCATTTTCCATGCCTTATCCGTTAACCAGATGACTGCAGCCAGATTTTTCCGGGTAAAGACGTCACCATTTTTGGGCGCGAGCACAAACATGATGTTGTCACTTTTTGTATAAGTTTTTTGTAATGCCTCGAATGCCACCAGTTGCGGATTATCAGCCTTGAAAAAGACCTTGTAATCCCCGCTCATGGTTAGTTTTTTCATGCCCAAGCCGGCAATTACGGCGATAATGATCGTTAACAAAACGACCATCCAACGATATTTGATCACGCCGTAGCCAAAGCGCATTGCAAAATTATTTTTCATAGCCTACCCAGACACATACGCGAATTCGCATAAAAAAGCCGCATATTCAATTTAAAAATATGCGGCAATGGATCGTCCTGCAATTCCTGGTGACGCGACACGTCAAATTCAATTCGGAGACTCAACCGCAACAGGCAAACCTCACCTGCAATCGTCGAATTCCGCACAACAATGTCAGGAATCCGACAGTCATGGCAACGTATTAGAAATACCGCATCAGCGAAGCCTGGAGATAACTATCCTCTCTGTAGGCATTCAAAGGGTTACCCGAATCCACCGAATTGAACCACTGGCCTTCAAATCTGGTTGACCAGTTATCATTCAGGCGACGGCTGAGTTGCAGCCGGGTACTACGCGTACTGTCGTTGGTATCAACCAGGACTCCCAATTTAAGCTGAGTGGATTTGTCATCGTTCATATTCAGAAGAGCACCGACAAACACATCGCTTTGATAAACGGCCTGGCCTTGACCGCGACTGTCGTAGTTGTATTCAAGGAATGTATTTACATCGTACCGGGTATGAAACACGCCATTAAATGCGTATTCCACACCAGTTACGCCCGCCCAGTAATGGTCATAATTCGTATCGCGATGCAAAGCTTCCAGTTTGTAAATCCAGTTACCCCTTACCGCAGTCATATCAACGCTCGTCTGACTCATTTGGTCATAACTGAGATATAAGCCAGCCGGGTTTGCAGTGATTACATATACCGGAGAAGTGGCGACTCGCGGATCACGATTGGTTCCCACAAACTGGGAAATACCGAAATCGATACCATTAAAGGATTTCGACCAGCGCAACGCATAATCGACATGACTGGCCTTATCATTGGATTGATATGCTACAGGCAAGGTATCCAACGAGACCAACGGGCGCAAACGTCCATCCGGCCCGGCAAAAGTACGTTCGCGGAACCATGGCAGAATAAAGGCATCCAGCGTTCCCCAGCCACGACTCACAGTCGCGCGCACCATAGGCTGGCCGAGCTTGCTTTCACGGTTGATGTTTTCAACGTCGTCAGTCTGGTTGATGACGTCAACCAGATGCTGCGATTCAGCCGCGCCCCAAAATACTTTATCAATACCTATGCGCAGATCCCATGGTTTGGCATCAGTACCATGTCTGGAAGTCCATACCATCTCCCGTATATCGGCATGGGTACGCGAATCATCCATGTTGTCGTAACGAAAGAACGGCTTGAAGGAAAAGGAGTTGGTTTTATTCGCCCACTCGTTAAAGTAAGCCGGCTGTATCACTACCGATGGCTCGTTATTACCCTGCGTACCGGAGCTGCCCGCTTGCGCTGCAGACACCGCCAGTACGGCTTGAGGCACGCTGACAAAATTGCTGACAGGCACGCCCATACTGACCAGAAACTGATAAAAGCTGGCTGCAGTTTCCTGAGTGCTTGTTCCGCTTGGCACTTGTGCAGCCGGCTTACGGAAATAACGGTAATCCAGATCAACCTCGGTAGTCCATTCTCCCGCCCGAACGGCGGCGGCATTCATTAATGCACAAACCAACACCCCTATTTTGAATCCAAGTTTTTTCTCAAAACGAATCGACATTATTATTTATCCCTAGTTAGCAAGTTTCCCCGCAAACAAAAAGCAATAAACATACCAACTATTATTA
Organism: Sulfuriferula sp. AH1; assembly: GCF_002162035.1. NCBI lineage: Bacteria > Pseudomonadati > Pseudomonadota > Betaproteobacteria > Nitrosomonadales > Sulfuricellaceae > Sulfuriferula > Sulfuriferula sp. AH1. The sequence continues at coordinate 1,122,962 of NZ_CP021138.1, read as the reverse complement.
GAAGTATCTGACCAGCGACGATTGAATGAAACTATCCTCTTTAAAGAGATAGATCGGATTACCACTGTCCATCCGGTGATAGCCCTGCCCCAGAAACCGGATACTCCACTTATCATCCAATCGCCGGTTAAGCTCGACGCGGGTGGTACGGGAAGCGTCATTCAAATCCGTCATGATTCCCAATTTGATTTCAGTGGACTGCTCGTCATTCATTGCCAGGCGCAAGCCCGTGAACAAATCGTCCTGCAACACCCCCGCTGAACCTTGCCCCCTACTGTCAAAGTTATACTCAAGGAAAGTACCCAGATCCATCTGGGTGTTGTAAATACCGTTAAAAGTGTATTCAACCCCCGTTACAAAGGCATAAAATCGCTCGAAATTCGAATGACGATCAATCGCCTCCAGTTTCAGTATCCAGTCGCCCAACAGATAATTCACATCCAATCCGACCTGACTGATCAAATCATAATTGACTTGAAGCCCCAGTGGATTCTCGGGGTAATCAATGAATCGAGCTGTGAAATACGCGGGTCGCGATTTGTTCCCCTAAAATAGGTAAGCCCTATATCCAGCCGACCCAGCCCTTTTGACCAGCGCAGTGCATAATCAACATGATTCTCGCCTTGACCGGATTCGAAATGTACCGGCGAACGAACCAGGGAGGTAGGCGAGCGCAGCCGTCCCTCCGGGCCTGCAAAAGTACGCTCCCTGAAAAATGGCAGTACAAACATATCAAGCGTACCCCAGTCACGACTAAGCGTAGTTCGCACCATGGGTTGCCCTAATTTTTGCTCCATTTTGGGATCTTCGACATCATCAGTCTGATTGACGATATCGACGAGATGATGCGATTCGGCCACTCCCCAGAACACCTTGTCTATTCCCACCCGGGTATCCCACGGATGCTCGGTTCCACCATGAGCGGAGCGCCATACCATTTCCCTGATATCAAAATGCGTACGATAATCGTCTCTGTCATCCCAACGATAAAACGGCTTGAACGAAAATGAATTTTGTTTTCCATCCCACTCATTAAAATAGCTTGGCTGGATTACAATGGACGGCTGATCCTGGCTTGCCAAACCGGTAGATGCAATTTGCTCTTGCTGAAATGCGGTTGTGGCATTTGCCAGCTCTTGCACGGTCTGGGACTTGTTCAAAAAATGCCGCATCTCGAAATCGATTTCGGCTGACCACTCTCCCGCCTGTGCCGGTGAACCTACTGAAGACAAGACGAATGCCCCTACCTTAAATATTTTTTTATCAATCATATCCCTGAACCGCTTTTTATAATTTATCTGAGAAACGTCAACACCGAACATTTCAACGTCGGTTGTTGTCTTACAAATTTTTATACGATTTTATACCAGCCCTTAAACCCGCAGCTATTTAAATTCAGCAAACACTTAATTACCTATGCCTACTCTCGACTCGCTCAATTTCTGCAATCATTTCGCCAATCTAACATCGTTCTATTACAGCAAAATCACACCAACACCTTTACCGAATGCCAATTTACTGCACCTTAATCACTCTGCCGCCGCCCTTATCAATCTTGCCACCGATCAAACCGAATGCAATATTGCCGACTGGCTATGCGGCAATGCCATTCCAGCCAGTGCCGAGCCTGTAGCAGCACTCTATGCCGGTCACCAATTCGGTCATTTTGTATCGCAACTGGGGGATGGGCGCGCCATTTTGCTAGGCGGCATCGAAGGCGAACACGGTTATTGGGAACTCCAATTAAAAGGCGCGGGACCGACGCCCTATTCACGCAATAGCGATGGGCGCGCAGTATTGCGCTCCAGCATCCGTGAGTATCTGGGATCTGAAGCCATGCATGGTTTGGGCATTCCTACAACACGCGCACTCTCATTGGTCGGCAGCTCGTTACCAGTATATCGCGAGACCGTCGAAACAGCGGCAGTAATCATGCGCATGAGTCCAAGCTTTATCCGTTTCGGCTCATTTGAGGTATTTTTCTATCGCGGGCAACCCGATGCGATACGGACGCTCGCCGATTACGTTATCCGACACCATTACCCGGAACTGAATGCCTGCAAGGACAAGTACCCACGTTTTTTACAGGCCGTCGTCGTCGCCACAGCCAAACTGATAGCGCAATGGCAAGCTGTCGGCTTCGCGCACGGAGTAATGAATACCGACAACATGTCTATACTGGGATTAACCCTGGATTATGGTCCATTCGGCTTCCTCGACCATTACGACCCCGGATTCATTTGCAACCATTCGGATCAAGGCGGGCGTTATGCATTCGATCAGCAGCCGGATGTAGCGGCATGGAATCTGACCCGTCTGGCACAGGCGCTTACCCCTCTGATGAGCGTGGAGGATGCCAAAGCCGCCCTGGATGTCTATCCGGCAGTTTTTACCAGCGCCTATATTGATCTCATGTGTGCAAAATTAGGGCTGACCGCCGACAAGACCCGGGTACCGCTCATCATGCAATTACTCGACATCCTGCAAGAAAATCGTGTGGATTACACCATATTCATGCGCCGACTGTGCGATTTCAACAGCGCGGCCGATGCACTCAATGCGCGGTTGCGCGATTTGTTCGCAGACCGTGCGGCATTTGATAGCTGGGCGGCGATTTATCGCACCCAGCTTAATACAGCGCAAAACGACGATCATGCTCGCGCAATCGCCATGCGCCGCGTCAATCCAAAATACATACTACGTAACTACCTTGCAGAAAATGCCATCGTGGCGGCACGCGATCATAACGATATGAGCGAAATCAACAATCTGATGCACATATTGCAACAGCCTTATGACGAACATCCGGGCATGGAAGCCTATGCCGCAGCACCGCCTGACTGGGCACAGCATATCAGCGTAAGCTGCTCATCGTGAAATTCGCCCGGCCCGCAGCTGCATGAAGCAAATGGCATTAACACGTTTGCACAAAACACCGGTAGGATGGTATTTTTATCGTTTTAATTTACAGGAACTTCCCACATTGAAAATATCCGTATTGCAACCTGTAGTAGCCGCATTGCTTTGTCTGTCCATATCAGGTTTAGCTACTGCCGATACCTCGACTCCCATTCCACCAACCACCAAGGTCTCCAAAAAAATGACAACCGAATCAGGATTAATTTACGAAGATACAACCGTAGGCACAGGCGCAACTGCCACTGCAGGCCAAACCGTGACAGTCCATTACACCGGCTGGCTTACCAATGGCACAAAATTTGATTCCAGCAAGGATCGCCACCAGCCGTTCAGCTTTCATCTCGGCGCAGGCGAAGTAATTCGCGGCTGGGATGAAGGCGTTGCCGGCATGAAGGTAGGCGGTACGCGCAAGCTGACCATTCCACCACAGCTTGGTTACGGCGCACGCGGTGCGGGCGGCGTCATCCCGCCTAACGCCACGCTGGTCTTCGAAGTCGAATTACTGGGCGTCAAGTAACCTGCGGCTTTAATCAGTTCGGCTGTACGGATAGGTCAGTACAGCCGAGATTATAATCATGCCCGACGTAAACGCTTGCATGCGTTCATCAAGCCGTTAGTCGAGCTATCATGCTCGGTCACCCTATCTTCCGAGATCAATCCGCTCTCGATTGCACCGGCCAGCTGCTTACCCAGCTCCACCCCCCACTGGTCAAACGAATTGATGTTCCACAGCACGCCTTGCACAAATACTTTATGCTCATATAGCGCGATCAGTGCACCCAAGGTGTAAGGATCGAGCTTGCGATACAATAAAGTATTGGAAGGGCGATTGCCAGGGAACACTTTATGCGGCAACAACGCATCCAGACGGGCGCCCGTGACGCCCGAACGTATCAGCTCCACGCGCGCTTCGTCACGCGTTTTTCCGCGCATCAACGCCTTGGTCTGGGCAAAGCAATTCGCCAGCAGCACTTCGTGCTGGTGTTCTACCGGATGATGTGACTCCGCCGCCACCAGAAAATCAGCCGGCACCAATCTTGTCCCCTGATGCACCAGCTGAAAAAAGGCATGCTGTCCGTTGCATCCCGGCTCACCCCAGATGATAGGCCCTGTCTGGCAATGCACTGACTTGCCATCCAGCGTCACACTCTTGCCATTGCTTTCCATATCCAGTTGCTGCAGATAAGCGGGGAAACGCGCCAGATATTGATCGTAAGGGAAAATCGCATGGCTATCCGCATTCCAGAAATCATTGTGCCATACCCCCAAAAGCGCCATGATTACCGGCATGTTTTTTTCCAGCGGCGCACTGCGGAAATGCTCATCCATTGCAAACCCGCCGTCCAGCAACGCTTCAAAATGATCCATCCCTATCATCAGCGCAACCGGCAAACCCACTGCCGACCAGATGGAATATCGGCCACCCACCCAATCCCAGAATTCGAACATATTCACCGGATCGATGCCGAAAGCCCGAACTTTTCGGGTATTGGTGGAAATCGCCACAAAATGTTTGGCAACGGCAGACTCATCGCCCAACTGTTCCACCAGCCAGCGCCTGGCAACCTGCGCATTCAGCAACGTTTCCGGCGTAGTAAAGGATTTGGATGCCACGATAAACAAAGTGGTTTCAGGATTAACTGCGGCCAGGGTTTCCATGATCTGGCTAGGATCGACGTTCGACACGAAATGCGCGCACAAACCCGATTGCCAGTACGGCGTCAAGGCCTGCGTCAACATTACCGGACCCAGATCGGAGCCGCCAATTCCGATATTGACGATATCCGTGATACGCTTGCCACTGTGGCCGCGCCATTTACCGCTACGCACGGCTGCAGTAAAACTCCGCATACGGGACAACACCTCATTCACTTGCGGCATGACATCGGTACCATCCACATACACAGGTGTGGCAGCACGATTACGCAAAGCAGTATGCAACACCGAACGCCCCTCGGTACGATTGATACGCTCCCCGCCGAACATGGCAGAAATTGCGCCAGGCAAATCGGAATCTCGCGCCAGATGCGTCAATAACTTCATCGTTGTATTGGTTACCCGATTTTTGGAAAAATCAAGTAAAATGCCTGCAGCCTCCAAAGAAAAGCGCTTGAATCGCTTCGGATCTTCAGCAAATAAAAAACGCATTTGTATCCGCGCCATGTCTTTCTTGTGTTCTTTAAGCTTCTTCCAGGCAGGGTACTGCGTGCAATCTGTCATTTGTTCTCCTTCATCGATAGAACTTGGAAACTGGCAATTCCGGCTAAATTGGTTACACTGAGAGTCAGACTATCATTATAAGTGCCCCCGAATGTTCTCATCATATTTAAAAACAGATTATCCACAAAATGAACACGAGCAATGAGTCAGTAGCCATCGAAGGGCTGCTGCAGGCGCAATGGCGACTGGCAACAAACAGGGATCTGGATGAGCGCCAGAAAATTGATGCCATGCTGGCACTTGCCGCGAACTATTTACAGGCTGACAGCGCATGGATTATCGCAATAGACGAATTAGAGAAAATCGGCATCCATCATAAATTTGAGCGACATCCCTCAGCAACCGCCGAACCAAGTGAAGACTGGATCAGGATATTAAACGGCCAGATTACCGACTCGCCCAATACCCCATGGCTTACCGGCATCATCACTCTGGAAACCGGTCAGTCCACCGTCTCGTATATTGCCGCACCGCTATGGCTGGACAAATCCCGTTTTGGCCTATTATGTTTTACCAGCAATACCCAGCAGCTTTTCCCGCCTCTTGTTTGCGGTTTTGTTGACCTGCTTGCAGCCGGATTCAGTCAAATATTATTACAGATCCATCAGCAACAAGCCTTGCAGGATCTCGCCCTTACCGATGCATTGACCGGCTTGCCTAACCGGCGCGCGGCTGAAATACGTCTGAACGAAGAAATAGCGCGAGCCGAACGCGAGCATGACGTAATGACACTTAGCATTTGCGACCTCGATCGATTCAAGCTCATCAACGATCACTATGGTCACAAAACGGGAGACAACGTCCTCAAATGGGCTGCCCGCACCCTGCAACAGCAAATGCGCGACGGCGACTGGATTGCCCGATGGGGTGGGGAGGAGTTTCTGATTTTCCTGCATCATGCAGACAGCGATCAGGCCCACCATGCCATAGACAGATTGCGGTTGATTTATCAGCAGACACCATTTGTCCGCGGCAATGGCACGCTAGAACTCACCATGAGCGTAGGCATGGCGAGCGTGCGCGCTGAAAAAATCGACTTGGCCCGGCTGCTTGCGGATGCAGACAGCGCGTTATATGAAGCCAAGAACGCGGGAAGGAATCGGGTGGTACTTCACCAAAGCGGGCAACGCGCTACATTGTGGCACGGAGGTGAAATACAAAACGCACTAAAAAACAACCGTATAATCCCCGCATTTCAACCCATCGTTGATTTGCAAACCGGCCTTCCCGTAGCTGAGGAGGCCTTGGCTCGCCTGACTAACAATCATGGCGCCCCTACTCCGGCAGCCGATTTCATTGCAGCTGCTGAAGGCCTGCAACTAATACACCTCATCGACGATACGATCGCACACCAGACCATGAAGCATTGCGTCATGAATCAAAACAGCAATGCAAATCCCGAATTCGCCCATTTCATTAATCTTTCACCGCAATTCCTGTCTCGCCCGGAAATGGTTCGAAGCCTGCTCAATGGGGTAAAACAGCATTGCACCATGTGCGATATGCCGATTAATGGCATCAAGCCACTGGTATTCGAAATTACCGAACGCCAGTTCATTAACGATTTCGATCAGTTAACCCGGCAAATCCAGCCGCTGATAGACATGGGATTCCGCCTGGCGCTAGATGATTTTGGAAGTGGTTACTCGTCTTTCCTTTATCTTGCCAAGCTCCCTATCAGCTTCCTGAAAATCGAAGGCTGGATGGTAAACAACATGCACGGCAATACCAAGATTCTTGATATCATTCAGGCCATTATTGAAATATCACGCAAACAAAACATAATTACTATTGCAGAAAACATAGAAGATGCCGAAACTGCGGAACTACTCACCAAAATGGGCGTCAATTGGGGACAAGGTTATTATTATGGTCGCCCCGAATGCATCGCTTTACCTTAATTTATAAAAAATTAGCAAATACTAATATTGCTGAACCACCTGCAAATCAGCATAATCGCACCCTAACAATTAAATTGGGAGTACGCCATCATGAGCGCACCTAAAAATAACAGAGGCTTACTGCTTCAGGATCCATTCCTCGACACCTTGCGCAAAGATAATGTGCCTGTATCAGTATATCTGGTAAATGGCATTAAACTTCAGGGTCAAATTGAAGCCTACGATCAATATGTCGTCCTGCTGAAAAACATGGTAACGCAAATGGTTTACAAACACGCCATTTCCACCATCGTCCCCTCACGCCCAGTTCCCTTGCATGCAGAGTAAGCCGTTTAATACATCCTATCCACAAAAAGGTTCGGCGCTGAATGTTTGAACGCCATAGCGGCAATGAACGAGTCGTGCTCGCCAGCATGGACTTTGGCGAACCGGATTACCGTGACAGCGTCGAAGAATTGCATCGCCTCGCCGAAAGCGCAGGGCTCACCGTAGTCAATCTGATCGAAGGTCGGCGTGCACGCCCGGACCCTGCATTATTTGCAGGCAGCGGCAAAGTCGAGGAAATTGCCGCCATGGTGCAGGCGACAGAGGCCGGCGTGGTCATATTCAATCATGCGCTCTCCCCGGCACAGGAACGCAATCTTGAACAGGCATTGCAATGCCGCGTAGTCGATCGCACCACGCTCATACTGGACATATTCGCCAGTCGTGCAAAAAGTGCGGAAGGCATATTGCAGGTCGAGCTTGCTCAGCTCGCGCATATCGCTACCCGTCTGGTGCGCGGCTGGACCCACCTTGAACGGCAGAAAGGCGGTATAGGCTTGCGCGGTCCAGGTGAGACCCAGCTCGAAACCGACCGCCGTCTGATCGGCAAACGCGTCAAGCTGCTCAAGGAACGATTAGCCAAATTGCACCGCCAACGCACTATCCAGCGCCGCGCGCGGAACCGGGGGCGAGTGATGTCAATCTCGCTGGTCGGATATACCAACGCCGGCAAGTCAACCTTGTTCAATGCACTGACAAATGCCGGTTCGTACGCTGCCGATCAACTGTTCGCCACTCTTGACACCACAACCCGCCAACTCTATTTGCCAGAGGTCGGCGAAATCGTACTATCCGACACCGTCGGTTTTATTACCCGTCTGCCGCATACCCTGGTCGAAAGCTTTCGCGCCACACTGGAAGAAACCATACAGGCCGACTTGTTGCTGCATGTCGTCGATGCCGCCAGTCCGATGCGCGACAAACATATCAACGAAGTCAATAAGGTATTGAATGAAATCGGCGCAGCCAACGTTCCGCAGATTCTGGTAATGAATAAGATTGATTTATGCTCATCCTTACCCGGCATCGAAAGGGATGAATATGATAAAATTACAGCAATCCGGCTCAGCGCCAAAACCGGACTCGGAATAAATACGCTGCGCGAGGCGCTAACAGAAGCTAAAATGCATTTTATGCAGCCGCTGCCAGACATCGTTCAAACGAACATTATTAACAACGAATATCACCCGGAATTGGATTAACCATGGCTTGGAATGACCCACAATGGGGTAAAAAAAACGACGGTCCACCGGATTTGGATGAAATCTGGCGGCGTTTCAATGAAAAACTGAATGGGTTATTTGGCGGCAAACCCTCGCCTGGCACTGGCAAACCCTTCAACATGGGTGGCTTGGGTATCATTGCCGGCGTCATTATTGCGATCTGGCTGGCATCCGGTTTCTACATCGTAGATACCGGCGAACGTGGCGTCGTATTACGCTTCGGCAAATTCATCGAAACCACCCAGCCCGGCCCTAACTGGCATTTGCCGTATCCTCTGGAAACAGTCGAAGTCGTCAATATCGAACAGGTACGGACAGTCGAAGTAGGCTACCGTAACAATGTCAAGAGCAAAATGCTCAAGGAATCGCTCATGCTGACCGACGATGAGAATATCGTCGATATCCAGTTCGCGGTGCAATACACACTTAAAGACCCGGAAGACTATTTGTTCAACAACCGCTCGCCTGACGATACCGTACGCCAGATAGCCGAGAGTGTAATGAGCGAAATCGTCGGTAAAAGCAAAATGGATTATGTGCTGTACGAAGGGCGTGCCGATGTCGCCGCCCGCGCCACCAAACAAATTCAGCAATCACTGGATCTCTACAAGACCGGCATCAGCATAAGCAAGGTCACCCTGCAAAACGCTCAGCCGCCCCAGGAGGTACAGGCAGCGTTTGACGATGCCGTTAAGGCCGGGCAGGATCGCGAACGCCTGAAGAGCGAAGGCCAGGCTTATGCCAATGACGTCATTCCTAAAGCGCGCGGCATGGCTGCGCGCCTGACAGAAGAATCCAATGGCTACAAGCAATCCGTCATCGCCAACGCCGAAGGTGAAGCCAGCCGCTTCAAGCAGGTACTGGTCGAATACAGCAAAGCGCCGGCAGTGACTCGCGATCGCATGTATATGGACATGATGCAGCAAGTATTGAGCAACAGCAGCAAAGTACTGATCGACAGCAGCAAGGGCGGCAATAACCTGCTCTACCTCCCGCTCGACAAACTGATGCAAATGACAGGCTCGACTACCGGTAATGCGTCGGCTACCGCCACAACGTCAAATGCACAGGATACCGTCATTAAACCTGTAGCACCTGCCGACTCTGCCATACAAGACACCGCGCGCTCACGTGATGCCTTCCGCAGCCGTGAGCGGGAGGACAGACCATGAAAAACATCAACATTATAATTATCGTAATACTTGGCCTGCTGATTATCGGCAGCATGACTATCTATACGGTCGATCAGCGCCAGAATGCCATGGTGTTTCAGTTAGGTGAAGTCGTTGCGGTAGATAAGAAACCGGGTCTGTATTTCAAATTACCGCTGGTGCAAAACGTCCGTCACTTTGACACCCGTATCTTGACGCTCGACCCGGCCGACCCAGACCGTTTTATCACCTCGGAAAAGAAAAACGTGCTGGTCGACTACTTCGCCAAATGGCGCATTATTGACGTCAAACAATACTATGTCAGCGTCGGCGGTGATGAAACGCGTGCCCAGACTCGTTTGCAGCAAACGATCAATGACGGCCTGAGAGCCGAATTTGGCAACCGTACCGTGCACGAAGTGGTCTCTGGCGAACGTGACCAGATCATGGCTTCGCTACGCGCCAAAGCCGACCAGGACGCACGCAAAATCGGCGTGCAAGTCCTGGACGTCCGCATCAAGCATGTCGACTTGCCGCAAGAAGTCAGCGACTCCGTCTATCGCCGCATGGAAGCCGAGCGCAAGCGCGTCGCCAATGAACTGCGCTCCACCGGTTCTGCTGAAGCCGAAAAAATCCGCGCTGATGCCGACCGTCAACGCGAGGTCATTATTGCCGAAGCCTATCGCGATGCCCAACGCATCAAGGGCGAAGGCGATGCCAAAGCCAGTACGATATACGCTGCCGCCTATTCGCAGAACCCCGAGTTCTACGCGTTCTATCGCAGCATGGATGCATACCGTCAAACCTTCAAGAACAAGAGTGACGTACTCGTGCTTGAACCTAATTCGGCTTTTTTCAAGTACATGAAATCGCCAAAGGCCGCCAAATAAAAATGGCGTCCGGTTTATTTACCGCATTTGCCCTCGTATTCATCATCGAGGGCATTTTGCCGCTCATCATGCCAGCTTTATGGCGGGAGACCTTTACGAAGATGATCAGCTTTACCGATGGTCAATTGCGTTCAGTAGGCCTTGTTTCCATGCTGGGCGGTTTACTTATTCTAATAATGGTGCGCTAAAATGCATAACTGGCTACTTCCTGAATATATCGAAGATTTGCTCCCGCCCACCGCTTTGCGCATGGAAAACCTGCGCCGGGCCATACTCAATTTATTTCGCGTCCATGGCTACGAATTGGTCACCCCTCCTCTCATTGAGTATATCGACTCGCTGTTAACAGGAGCGGGCAGCGATCTGGATCTGAAAACATTCAAACTGGTCGACCAGATCAGCGGCAAGACCATGGGACTGCGCGCTGACATCACCCCTCAGGTCGCGCGTATCGATGCCCACCTGCTTAACCGTCAGGGCGTTACCAGACTCTGTTATGCCGGTTCCGTCGTCCATACCCTGCCGGATGGCACCAACCGCTCGCGCGAACTGATGCAGCTCGGCGCCGAGCTGTACGGGCATCCCAGCTACGAGGCAGATGTAGAAATACAGAAACTCATGCTCAATGCCTTAAAGCTGACGGGGGCAGGCGAATTGCATCTGGACATAGGCCACGTCGGCGTATTCCGCGGATTGCTGCAATATGCCAATATTACCGACGAGCAAGTCGCACCGCTGTTTGCAGCGCTACAGGCCAAGGACATCAGCACGATCCGCGAGCTCACCGCCCATTTGGACGCAAGTTTGCAAGACGCTTTCTGTGCCCTGCCGAGTTTATATGGCGGCGTGGAAGTACTCGACGAAGCTTTCCGCGTATTACCGAGCCACCTCGACATCAGTCAGGCGCTGGAAGAATTGCGTGCCATCATCAACGAACTCAAGGATGAAGCCAAAATCAATATCGATCTAGCCGAGCTGCGCGGCTATCACTACCACAGCGGCGTTGTCTTTGCGGTCTATACCAGCAATCATCCTGTGCCGCTGGCCCAGGGCGGACGCTATGACGAAGTAGGCAAAAGTTTCGGACGCGCACGGCCGGCCACCGGATTCAGCCTCGATCTGCGCGAGATCGCCACCCAGTTCTGGCGGGCTGCCGGAGCGCAAGCCATACTCGCACCGTATCTTAAAAATGCCAAACTGGCCGAGAAAATCAACGAACTCCGTACCAGTGGCGAGATCGTCATCGTCGATCTGCCAGGGCACGAAGCGCACCGCAACGAATACGACTACGACCGCATTCTGAGTCAGGATGCCCAAGGCGAATGGACTGTCAGCAAACGCCCGGACCAGCTCCAATAACTACTTAGCAACTATCTGGAAATAATCAATATGAGTAAAAACGTCGTCGTCATAGGCACCCAGTGGGGTGATGAGGGCAAAGGTAAAATCGTTGACTGGCTGACCGATCATGCACAAGGCGTCGTACGCTTTCAAGGCGGGCACAATGCGGGCCATACGCTGGTTGTCGCGGGCAAGAAAACCGTGCTGCACCTTATCCCGTCGGGTATATTGCGTGATAACGTCACCTGTTACATCGGTAATGGCGTCGTCGTTTCACCTGCCGCCCTGCTCGAAGAAATGGATATGCTGGCGCAACACGGTGTCGACGTTGCTGCCAGACTCAAAATCTCCGAAGCCTGCCCGCTTATTCTTCCGTATCACATTGCCATAGACCAGGCGCGCGAGCGGGCCAAAGGTGTAAGCAAGATCGGCACGACCGGTCGCGGCATCGGCCCTGCTTACGAAGACAAAGTCGCGCGCCGTGCGATACGCCTGCAGGATGTCTTCCATCGTGAACGTTTTGCAGCAAAACTGGGTGAAGTGCTGGACTACCACAATTTCATCCTGAAGAATTACTTCAATACCGACATCGTCGACTTTACCCAGACGCTGGAAGAAACCCTGCTGCTGGCCGAGCGCATCAAGCCCATGGTCGCCGATGTGCCGCGCCTGTTGTATGAGGCCAATCGCAGTGGCAGCAACCTGTTATTCGAAGGCGCCCAGGGCACCCTGCTCGATATCGATCACGGCACCTACCCGTTCGTCACTTCCAGCAACTGCACGGCAGGCGGCGCGGCAACGGGTGCAGGCGTAGGTCCGCATACTCTGCATTACGTATTGGGCATCACCAAGGCCTATACCACGCGTGTCGGTTCAGGCCCATTCCCGACAGAATTGTTCGACGACAACGGCAAATATCTGGCTGAACGCGGGCACGAATTCGGCTCCACGACCGGTCGCGCACGCCGTTGCGGGTGGTTCGATGCCGCCGCGCTAAAACGCTCGATTCAGATCAATGGCGTATCCGGTCTGTGCGTCACCAAGCTGGACGTGCTTGACGGCATGGAAACCCTGCGCATTTGCGTCGGTTACAACATCGGCAACGGTCATTCCGACATTCTCCCGGTGGGTGCCGAAACGCTCGCCAAATGCGAACCGGTTTACGAAGAAATGCCAGGCTGGACCACCAGCACGGTCGGCATCAAGCAGTTTGCCGACCTGCCGGCCAACGCACGCGCTTATCTGGAACGGATGGAACAATTATGTGAAGTGCCGATCGACATGATTTCTACCGGCCCCGATCGCGAGGAGACCATCGTATTGCGCCATCCGTTTAATTAAACCGCATCAAATCCCCAACAAAAGCCGCGCCGGATCTTCCAGCGCGGCTTTTATTTCGACCAAAAAACGTACTGCATCGCGTCCGTCGATCAAACGATGATCGTAGGACAGTGCCAGATACATCATCGGCCGAATCACCACCTGGCCATGCTCTGCGATCGGGCGCTCCTGTATTGCATGCATTCCCAGGATCGCGGATTGAGGCGGATTGACAATCGGCGTGGATAGCAGCGAGCCGAAAACGCCCCCGTTGCTGATGGAAAAAGTACCGCCGCTGATCTCGTCCAGCCCCAATGACATGGTTTCGGCACGTTGGGCGAAATCGCCTATCGCACGCTCGATCTGGGCAAAATCCAGTGCATCCGCATTCCGTAAAACCGGAACAATCAGCCCGCGCGTAGTGGAAACGGCAATGCCGATGTCATAATGATCGTGAAACACGATATCCTGCCCGTCGATCACAGCATTAATGATGGGAAACTGTTTTAATGCCTGCACCGCCGCTTTAACGAAGAACGGCATGAATCCCAGTTTTACGCCATGCTCGCGCTGGAAATCTTCCTGATATTGCATGCGCAGATCCTTGACCGGTTGCATGTTGACTTCGTTAAACGTCGTCAGGATCGCTGCGGTATGCTGGGCTTCGACCAGACGTTGCGCTGTGCGTTGACGGATGCGGCTCATCGGTTGACGCCGCGAACGCCCATCGCCAGTGCCAGGCAGCTTCGCGAGCATGGTTCTCGTATGTTCCGACGCCATTTCCGGCGCCTCAACGTGATGTGACGGCACGATCCCGGTGGATGCTACCGGCGCGCCCCTCTCGTTTTTCTGTTGAGGTGGCACTACAGGAACCTCGTGTACCGATTCAGCAGGCTCTGCCGCGGCAATAGCCGCCTCGCCATTATCGATCCGGGCAATCACTTCCCCCGCCTTCACCACCGCGCCATTCTCGCGCAACAATTCGACCAGAACACCGCTACCGGGAGCTGCAATCTCCAGAATGACCTTATCCGTTTCCAGGTCGATCAGAGTTTCATCGCGACTTACCTTATCCCCCACCTGTTTATGCCATTCCAGCAAGGTGCCTTCAGTGATCGAATCGGATAGTTCAGGAGTTTTAACGTCTATTAACATAATTCCCCTAGCTCAATGCCTCATCAAGCAATGCCTGCTTTTGTGCTTCATGGATCTCAGGATAGCCGACTGCCGGAGACGCAGCAAAGGCGCGACCGGCGTAGCGCAAGGTCTGGCCTTCCATCATACACTCGCGCAGATGATGTCCGATAGAGAACCACGCTCCCTGATTTTGTGGTTCCTCCTGTGCCCACACCAATTCGTGCGCATTCGGATAGCGAGCAAGTTCCGCATAAAACTCGCTGCGGGGGAACGGATACAACTGCTCCACTCTCACTAATGCGATATCGGTGATGCCGCGTTGCTCGCGCGCATTGAGCAAATCGAAATAGACTTTCCCGCTGCATGCCACGATACGACGCACAGCAACGGCATCCAGCGCCTGGATTTCGGATAGTACCAGTTCGAACCGGCCATCAGTCAATGCGGATAAGGGCACACTCGCATGTTTCGCGCGCAGCAGGCTCTTCGGCGTCATCACAATCAGAGGTTTGCGGTATGGGCGCACCATTTGCCGCCGGATCAGATGGAACATCTGCCCGGCATTGGTGGGCTGACACACCTGGATATTGTCATTGGCGCACAGCTGCAGATAACGCTCCAGTCTGGCCGAAGAGTGCTCAGGCCCCTGCCCTTCCTGTCCGTGCGGCAGATATAACGTCAGGCCGCACAAGCGCCCCCATTTTGCCTCCCCGCTGGCAATGAACTGATCGATCACCACTTGTGCACCATTGGCGAAATCGCCGAACTGCGCTTCCCAGATCACCAGCTCGTCCGGTTCGGCAGTCGCGTAGCCATACTCGAATGCGAGCACGGCCAATTCGGACAACAGGGAATCGATCACCAGAAAATTGGGCTGATTCGGATAAATATGCTGCAGCGGCACGTATTCACCCGCATCCCAGCGCTCGCGACGCTGATCGTGCCATACGGCATGACGATGAAAGAATGTACCGCGCCCGCTATCCTGCCCTGATATACGGATAGGATAACCATCGCGCAGCAGGCTGGCGTATGCCAGATTCTCGGCCATACCCCAATCCACGCCCAATTTGCCTGCCATCATCGCCCGCCTGTCAGCAACAACCTTTTCGACACGAGGATGCAAGGTCAGACCGTCGGGAACCTGCGTAATGATCTCGCCAAGTTCGCCGAGCTGATTGGGCGAAACGCGCGTGTCTGCAGCATGACGCCAGTCGTTATAGCGATATGACTCCCAATGTGCGGCGAAACTGCGTCCATAAATCGAAACCGCAGGCGCAACGATGCGCTCTTCATTCTCCAGCCGCGTCCGGTATTGCTGGATCGCTGCATGCGCACCTTCCAGGCCCAGGCTGGACTGGGCGATCAATTTATCCGCATACAATTGCCGTGTTCCGGGATGAGTGTCAATCGCGTGATACATCAACGGCTGGGTCACTGCGGGCTCATCCTGCTCATTGTGACCATGACGCCGGAAACATACCAGATCGATAATAATGTTCTTATGAAATTCGCGCCGGTAATCCAGCGCGATCTGCATAGCAAGCAACGCAGCCTCCGGATCGTCGCCATTCACATGCAGCACCGGCGCCTCAATCAGTTTGGCCACATCGGTGCAGTAAAGCGAGGAGCGGCTATCGCGCGTATCGGACGTGGTAAATCCGATCTGGTTATTGACCACGATATGAATGCCGCCGCCGGTATTGTAGCCACGCGTCTCCGACATATTGAGGCTTTCCATCACTACGCCCTGTCCGGAAAACGCCGCATCGCCATGCAGCAGCACCGGGATGACTTCGCTCCCGGCGACATCACCACGCCGCTGCTGACGGGCGCGCACCGAACCGCGTACCACGGGATGCACGATTTCGAGATGCGAAGGATTGAATGCGAGCGCCAGATGTACCGTACCGTTGGGCGTGGCGACATCGGTAGAAAAGCCCTGATGGTATTTGACGTCGCCGGTCAGCGCATTCCCGGTATCCACAGGCATGGCACCGAAGATCTGTTTTAACGGCTTGCCCAGCACGTTAACCAGAACATTGATGCGGCCACGGTGCGCCATACCCAATACCACTTCCTGAACGCCATGCGCTGCCGCGCCACTGATTAGATAGTGCAGCATCGGAATCAGCGTCTCCGCGCCTTCAAGCGAAAAACGCTTTTGCCCGACATAACGGGTATGCAAAAACTTCTCCAGCGTTTCGGCAGCAGTCAGACTCTGCAATATCTGCTGCTGTTGCGCCGGATCAAACTCCGGCGTCGACAAACAGCCTTCCAGTCGCTGTTGCAGCCAGCGCTTGCGCACGTTGTCGGAAATATACATATATTCCGCACCCAGCGTCCCGCAATAAGTGCGCCGGACAACGGAAAGGATATCCGCGAGTGTCGCCTGCATCGGTGCGACCAGCGAGCCGGTATCGAATACCGATTCCATGTCATCCACGCCCAGGCCGTAATAAGCCAGATCCAGCTCGGGTACGTCCGGCCGGGGGAAACGCTGCAACGGATCAAGATTGGCGTGGCGCACACCCAGAAAGCGGTAAGCATTGATGAGCTGCAACACCGCCACCTGGCGGCGATCGCAAGCAGGTGGTGCCGCCACCGACGGCTGTTGATCCAATGCAGCAAAATAAGCGCGCCAGTCAGCACTGACCCGGCCGGGGTCGGCCAGATATTGCTGATAAAGCGCTTCGAACCAATCCATGGGATGAAATGACGATGGCAAATTCAGCAATTCGCCACCCATGATTAACTGCGCTCGGTCATCGGCACATACTCACGCCGGGTCTTGCCTGTATATTGCTGGCGCGGACGACCGATACGGTGCCCCGGTTCAGACAGCATTTCGTTCCACTGCGCGACCCAGCCCACGGTGCGCGCCATCGCAAAAATGGCGGTAAACATCGAGGTCGGGATACCCATAGCGCGGAAAACGATACCCGAATAGAAATCCACATTGGGGTAAAGCTTCTTCGCAATAAAATATTCGTCCTGCAGGGCAATGCGTTCCAGTTCCAGCGCGATTTTGAACAGGGGATCGTCATTCAGGTTCAATTCGTCCAGCACCTCATGACAGGTCTGCCGCATCACCGCTGCGCGCGGATCCATATTCTTGTAGATGCGATGACCGAAACCCATCAGGCGGAACGGATTGGTTTTATCCTTGGCGCGATTGATGAATTCCGGAATGCGCGACACGTCGCCGATTTCTTCCAGCATCTTGAGCACCGCTTCGTTCGCGCCGCCATGCAACGGCCCCCACAGCGACGCCATTCCAGCGGCTATACAAGCGAATGGATTGGCACCGGACGAGCCGGCCAGACGCACCGTCGACGTCGAAGCGTTTTGCTCGTGATCTGCGTGCAGGATCAGAATCCGATCCAAAGCGCGCGCCAGCACCGGATTGACTTCGTAAGGCTCGCATGGTGTCGAGAACATCATGTACAGGAAGTTCTCCGCATAACCCAACCGGTTTTGCGGATAAGCAAACGGCTGGCCCATATTGTACTTGTACGACATCGCGGCTATCGTCGGCACTTTTGCCATTAATCGATACGCCGAGATTTCACGGCTGTGCACGTCGAACGCATTAATCGAATCATGGTAGAACGCCGACAAGGCTCCCGTCACCCCCACCATGACCGCCATCGGATGTGCGTCGCGGCGGAAACCCCGAAACACGTTATTGATCTGGTCGTGCAGCATGGTATGGGCGCGAACGCCCTGTTCGAATCTGGTTTTCTGTTCCGGCGTTGGCAGCTCGCCAAAAATCAGCAAATAGGACACTTCAACAAAATCGGCATGCTGTGCCAATTGTTCGATCGGATATCCGCGGTAATATAACAAGCCCTCATCGCCATCAATATAAGTGATGCTGGAGGTGCAGCTTGCCGTCGCCATGAAACCGGGATCATAGGTCAAGTAACCCTGCTGACTCAAACTGCGGATATCGATCACATTCGGCCCGAGTGTCCCTGCCAGCACTGGCAATTCAATCGGGGGCTGACCATTATCAAAAGTCAGGGTTACTTTGGTAGCTGCTGTCATATGTTGATTCCTTAAATTGATTGCGCGTGCAACACGGCAAATATTCCATCGTTATGCTGTATTTTATCCCATAAAGCCATATCATCGAGCATCAACAGTTCAGCAAAGGCTTGCTGTTGCACCGGGTTCAGCCGGGGATAGCCGGTTTCCAGAAATGCTGTCAATACTGTATCCAGCTCCAGCATTCCGCGCCGGCATCGCCAACGCAGTTCGTTAACGCTGATCATCGGCCCGACTTTAACATCCATGTTTTCATTTTACCAATCGCCGCAGTGGGGTTTAATCCCTTGGGACAGATCTCGACACAATTCATGATGCCGTGACAGCGCAACAGACGGTACGCATCCTGCAAGTCATCCAGTCGCGCCGCACGCGCCTCATCACGACTATCCGCGACAAAACGGTATGCTGCGAGCAATCCAGCCGGCCCCACGAATTTATCCGGATTCCACCAGAAAGACGGACATGCAGTCGAACAGCAGCCGCACTGTATGCAATCATCCGCGCCATCCAGTGCGGCACGCTGGGCGGGTGATTGCAGGCGTTCATGCACCGGCGCGGGACTATCATTTATCAGCCAGGGCTGCACCGAGCGATGTTGCCGGTTGAATGCCACCATATCCACGACCAGATCGCGAATCACGGGCAAACCGGGTAGCGGGCGCACCTCTATCGGCTGCTTTAATTCGGAAAGCGGCGTGATGCAGGCCAATCCGTTACGCCCGTTGATATTCATGCCGTCCGAACCACATACCCCCTCACGACAGGATTTACGCAGCGTCAGCGTGCTGTCGAGGTTATCCTTGATGAACAGCAGCGCATCCAGCAGCATATTACCGGCCGACGCCATGTCCACCTCAAAAGATTGCAGATAAGGCTGGGCATCGCTTTCGGGGTTGTAACGATAAATATTGATTTGCATGCCGCTATTTTCTCATTCATTGGCAAATTGTGGAAATGCGCGCCACCCATGAGCGGATTTCATTCCAGCCATGCAACCTGCTGCATCCAGCGCTGGATCAGCCAGTGCAATGCCGGACCCTGATGATGGCTCAGCCAGGCCATGAAAAACTGCGTCTCCGGCTTGGGCTCGGCGACGGCCTTGATCACCAGCCGTCCGGCAGCCGCCTCCCTTAATGCGATCTGTTTGGGCAGATAGCCCACACCCAAACCCCACTGATGCGCTATCACTTTTGCCGCCAAATCCGGCACAGTCAATACATCCTGGCCGTTCAATAAACCTGACGTACGCGCAGGCAAATGCCGTGAGCTGTCGGCTGCGGACACCGCGCGAAACTGCATGATATCAATAGCTTGCAATGGCTCATTGTATGCAGCCAGCGGGTGGTCAGGGGCAATGGCAAACACGAATTCGACCGTTCCCAATGCATGGGTTACATAGCCGCCGCCAGCCGGGCCTTCATTGGGCGCGCCGATCACCAGATCAGCCCGTCCATTCACCAGTGCATCCCAGCAACCGCCGTAAACTTCGGTCATGATACGCAGTCGCGTTCCAAAAGACTGCGCATAAAATTCCTTAAGCATCGCATACAGCGCCGGCCACGCGATCAGGTCGCTCACCGCGATGCGCAACTCCGTCTCCACGCCTGCGGCCACGCGTTTTACCCGATTCTCCAGCTCTGTTGCCGCATGCAGCAGATGGCGGCCTTCACGCAGTAGCTCCACACCTGCCGGAGTCAGTACGGCCCGATGACCGGAGCGATCAAACAATTGCACCGTCAAATCCTGTTCCAGTTTATGCACGCTATAGGTCAATGCTGACGGCACACGATGCAGGGCTTCAGCGGCCGCAGCAAAACTGCCATGACGATCTATGGCGTCGATCACCAGCAAATTATCCAGATTCAATCGCATCATCAATTTTTTTGAACGAGTCTTGCGGAATTATTCGCTATCAATCCACTTACTTCAAGATTATTCTTCATTATCGATTTGCATTCAGATGGAGGCCACAATGATCCAGATCAATAAAGGCACAGAACGCGGCCACGCCAATCACGGCTGGCTGGAATCATGGCACAGCTTTTCTTTCGCAGACTACTACGACCCAAACAAAATGGGAGTCGCCAGCCTGCGCGTCATCAACGACGACCATATCGCAGCAAAAGGCGGTTTCCCTACCCACCCGCACCGCGACATGGAAATCATCACCTATGTGCTATCCGGCGCACTGGCACACCGCGACAGCATGGGCAATGGCTCCATTATCCGGGCCGGCGACGTGCAAAAGATGAGCGCGGGCACCGGCATCCGTCACAGTGAATTCAATCCGTCCGAGGACACCCCTGTCCATCTGTTACAGATATGGATTCAGCCACGCGAACGCGGCATCACCCCGAGCTATGCACAGAAAAGCTATCGCCGCGAGGACAAAAAGGGCCGCCTGTGCCTGATCGCCTCACCGGAAGCGGATAACGATACTATCCTGCTGCATCAGGACGTGCGGATGTATGCGTCGATTCTGACCGCTGAAGACACAATTAGCTACCCACTCCAGACCAACCGCATCGCCTATCTGCATGTTGCGACCGGCGAGGTGACCGTCAACCGGAAAACGTTAACGGCGGGAGACGCCCTCATTGTGCAGGATGAGGTATTACTCACGCTCACCACCAGCAGCGAGGCTGAAGTGCTGCTATTCGATATGCATCCCGATATCGCTTGAGCGTGCATCAACCACGGCTACTTTTACCGATTCATCAACTACAGGAATAAATTATGCAACCTGATCTCTTTACCCCGGTCCGCCTCGGACGTTACAGCCTGAACAACCGCCTGGTCATGGCGCCCCTGACACGTAACCGCGCCGGGGCAGGCAACGTACCGCAGGCAATGAACGTCGAATACTATCGGCAGCGCGCCTCGGCAGGACTCATCATCAGCGAAGGCTCGCAAATATCGGCGACTGCAGTCGGATATCTGGGCACACCCGGCATCCATAGCCCTGAGCAAATCGCCGGCTGGAAACAGGTAACCGATGCGGTGCACGACCGCAATGGCCACATCTTCTTGCAGCTGTGGCACTGCGGACGCGTCTCTCATCCATCCTTGCTGCCGAACAACATGCTGCCAGTCGCCCCTTCGGCCATCCGTCCGGAAGGTCATGCCCATACCATGGAAGGCACGCAGGACTTCGTGACGCCGCATGCGCTCACGCTGGAGGAGATTCCTGGCATCATCAGCGATTTCCGCGTTGCCGCAAAAAATGCGCTGGCCGCCGGGTTTGACGGCGTTGAAATACATGCTGCCAACGGCTACCTGATCGATCAGTTCATTCGTGACGGTTCCAATCAGCGCACCGACGAATACGGCGGCTCGCTCAAGAATCGCAGTCGCCTGCTGCTGGAGATCACCGCAGCGGTGACCGACGTATGGGGAGCGGATCGTGTCGGCGTCCGTCTCTCGCCCATCAATCCGTTCAACGACATGTACGACAGTCATCCGCAGCAAACGTTTGAATTCGTCGCCAATGCGCTTAACCCCTTTAATCTGGCTTATCTGCATGTCACCGAATGGGCCGGACAGGATTCCGGACAGGGCAGCCCCGACTTCGATTTTCAGCGCTTGCGTGCTGTATTCAATGGCACCTATATCACCAATGGCGGCTATGACAAAGTCAGTGCCAACGCAGCCATCGCCTCGGGTGCAACCGATCTGGTCGCTTTCGGCAAGCTATTCATCGCCAACCCGGATCTGCCGGAACGCTTTGCCATAGACGCACCGCTCAACACCCCTGACGTCAATACCTTCTATGGCGGCAATGAAGCGGGCTATACCGATTACCCCTCGATGTAATTCGACCAACCCAGGCAGTCAAACTTGAGCCTTGCCGCATGTACGGGAAGGCTCACCCCCCCGGATTACTCCTGAATCCACCGCTATACGCTACCCGTCAAAGATTGGCCCGAATGTTGCTTAAATGTTGGTAGTTCAACACAACGCCACCCAAGGAGCATTCACATGACTAACGCCACTACCCACCAAAACGACATGTTCCTGCCTTACATGCGCGATGTTGTCCGTAGCGAACAATCGTTGCGCGAGCTGAACCTGATGTGGCGCATGATAGAGTCTTCCGCCAAGATGAATTACCTGGCCGAGACCAAGTCGATTCTGCAAACCATGGCCGCGACCCGAGCCGGATTCGACCAGCTGGAACAGGAACTGGTCTCCAGCTTGGTACACGAAAAGATCGCCAATGTCCTGATGGAAATAGGCACCAAAGCGCATTACGTCATCGATATCGTGGTGCGCAATCTGTACGAACGCACTGCCGATGTCGGGTTCCTCGCCACCGACCGCGATCTGTGCGAATTCGTAGCCGGCGTGCATGACGATCCGGATTCGATACGCGCGCGCCTGCTGGCCTATCGCAATAAATACACCGTCTATGATGAAATCATGTTGCTGGACAAGGACGGCAACCTGCTGATACAAATCAACGAACACTCCGAAGTAGAAGGCAGTATCGACCCGCTCATCGCTCAAACGCTGGCATCCGAAACCTATGTGGAAACCTTCCGCGCTGTCGACCTGCGCCCCTGCAAGGAAAAATCATTGATTTATTCGCAACGCATGCTACATCCGGAAACCGGAGAAGTAATCGGCATACTCTGCCTGTGCTTTGATTTTGAAAAAGAAATGCGCGGAATTTTCGATTCGCACCGTGATCCTGAAGAACGCGCCAACATGCTGTTGCTCGACAGTGAAAACCGCGTCATCGCCAGCGCCGACACCCTGTGGATGCCGCTGGGGGCAGTTGTGCCGGTCAACCGCAGCGGCAGCACGCGACTGATGATGTTCGGCGGCCGCAAATACCTGGTGCAGACTTTTGTCGCCGAAGGTTATCAGGGTTACATGGGGCCTCCCGGCTGGCAAGGCCAGGTCATGGTACCGGTCGAGGTCGCTTTCATGGAAAGCGGCAGCAGCACATTGACATCGCTTGATCCGGTCATTGCCGACGGACTGTTATCGCACGCCCAGACTTTCTCGCCGCCACTCTATAAAATCATGCAGGCAGCGGAAACCATACAGCGCGTGGTCTGGAATGGGCAGGTCATGACCGCCGGTCATGGCAGCAATCTACTCCAGCTCAAATCCGTACTGGAGCAAATCAGCGAGACTGGCAATCGTAGCAACGAACTGTTTTCCCAGTCGATCAGCAATCTGTATGAAACCGTACTGGGTTCCAGTCTGCGCGGCACGGAATTCATGTCGCACCTGCTGGTCGATTTGCTCGACCGCAACTTGTATGAACGTTCCAACGATTGCCGCTGGTGGGCATTAACGCCAGCATTGCGCAACGCTTTGGCTACGCCGGTGCAAACTGACGCCATGCTCAAGAACATCACCGGCATACTGGCTTATATCAACAGCCTGTATACCGTCTACACCCGGATTTTTGTTTATGACAAAAGCGGACGCATTATCGCCAGCACCAATTTGGCGCACAAGGGCGAAGATGGTGCAGCAATCGGCACTGCCATCGACCACGGCACGCTGCAAGCCGTCCTCTCGCTTGCAACCGAACAGGACTATTACGTCACCCCATTCACAGCGACACCACTCTATGACAATTTGCCGACCTACATATATCACGCTGCCATTCGCCACCCTGACAATCCGAACACAATCGTCGGCGGCATAGGCATCGTATTTGATGCAGCACCGGAATTCTCTGCCATGCTCCACGGCGGCCTGAATGGAAAAGCAGACACCTCTGCATTTTTTGTCAACCGGGAAGGCTATATCATCGCCAGCACTGACCCCGACCGTCCGGTTGGCACCCTGCTCGACCTGGACAGCGATATTCTGCATCAGAAAAACGGTCGCAGCAGCTCCGGCATCACCATCCACGACGACCACTACGCCAGCATGGGGTGCACCGTATCGAGCGGCTATCGCGAATTCAAGGCAACAGACGGTTACAAGGATGACATTATCGCCGTGGTATTCGAATCATTTGGCGAGGTGCGCGAACGCAATCTGTCGTGCAACAAGGCCGCTTCCGTACTCGACAGCAATTCAGTGGAGGCCGGCGGCAAGCAATTCGCGACGTTCTTCATCGACGGCAATCTGTTCGCCATACCCGCCGAACTGGTACTGGAAGCATTGCCGGGATCGGCCATACTGCCGATGTCCATGGGTGGCTTCGAAGGGCGAGTCGGCATGCTGGCAGTCGAACATGAAAACGAAGCCAAACAGTTCATCTGGGTATTCGATCTGGGCTACATGGTACGCGGCAAATCCTCGGAAATCACCGCAGGCTGTCAGGTCATCGTTGTACAACACGACCAGCAGAGCATAGGCCTGCTCGTGGATGAACTGCACGGCGTCCCTGAATTCGGCGACGAACAGATCACGCCTACACCTTTCGCCAAAAACGGGAACGGCACGCTGGTACCGCAGGTCATTCAAGCCAATCACGGCAATCTGCTGATCCAGGTACTGGATATTGATTATATATACCGTACCCTGAACACGGGGGAAATGCCAACCATGCCGGAAATGATGATACAGGAAGCGGCTTGAACGACCCTACCCGGTGCGCAAACCGCACCGGTTTCACCCTCATGTGAACGAACGATGTGGCAACCCGACAGCATCACCATCCCGCCCGACTGTCCTCTGCCTGATCATACTGACAGGCGGGCCTAACCAAATCCTTGACGCATTACCAATATAATCTGCCATTTCCGGAAATGGACTGTCACGGCAGAACAAATCATGTAAAACACATGCCTCAGTTTTTCATAAAAAATATCAGCTTCTGATCCGCCACTTCAATCAAATCGTTTTCCTGCAGCAGATGTGGTTGAGTACCAATGGACTTCCCATTCAATCTGGCTGGCTTTTTACCTTCAACATGCGTCACGTAATAGCCATGAGGCCGTCGCGCGATCATGACAACCTGCACACCAGGCTGGCCAAAAGTTTTTAACGGACGACTGACTATTACTTCCTTTGCGGCATATCTGTCCTTCACGCCACCCAACGGAAAATTAGCCTTGACCGACCTGGCGGAGGCCAATGCCGTAGTCAATGGGGATCTGGCGACAGACCGAGCACCTTCCGACAATTCATTCAGCTGCAAGGATGCCGATTCGAGCATCATGGTTTTATCAAAGTCCATATTAGATGTAGCGCGCTGATTGATATATTTCAGCTGGAAATCACCGATCTCGACAACATCATTATTCTGCAGAATATGCTTGGCAACTTTGTTTCCATTCACTTGGACGCCATTGCCACTATGTGTATCTTCCAGCACCTGGTCATTACCTATGGTAACAATAACCGCATGAAGCTTGCTCACACTCAGGTCATCCAGGCAAATATCGCTATCCTCATTGCGGCCGATAACGAATCTGTCCTTATCCAGAAAATAATGGCCCTGAACCTCACCCTTAAAGTTTACGATCAATTTTGCCATGCCGATCCCGCCTCTAAAACACTTTCAGCCAGCCAAACAAGCTGTTCTGCAGGCTGCGTTTCCGATTCACCTCATCCTGCACCTTAGCGATCAGTACTGATACATTATCATGTCCGCCATTATCATTGGCCATCTGTATCAACTGAGTCACTGCCAGAGGCAGATTAGCCTGCAACTCACTCATGACCAACTCAATATCCGCATCATCCACCATGTCATTCAAACCATCTGAGCACAACAGGTAAACATCCCCCGGCAATACATCAATCTCACAGACATCGACCTTGACATCAACATCCAACCCCAGAGCACGCGTAACCAGATTGCGATTGTGAGAATACTTGGCCTCATCCGAAGAAATCACACCCATTTCCACTTGCTCCTGAAGCAACGAATGATCATGCGTCAGTAATTCGAACGCATCATTACGCATGCGATAGAGCCGAGAATCACCAACATGCGCGATCGTTGCCCAGCCATCATGAAACAGCATAAGCACCACTGTTGTGCCCATGCCGTGATATTCCTCATTTGTCTGGGCGGACTGATAAATAACCCGATTGATTTTTTCAATGGCTGATTTAACCGCCTGGGACGAATCCGAAAGTTGACTGAATTGACGCATCGATTGCGCCATTTCACTATGCCGCTGTTGTTTCAGCACATCCGTAATCAGATCGGTAGCCATGGCACTGGCCACATCACCTGCCTTATACCCGCCCATACCATCGGCCAGCATCAGCAGACCAAGATCACGCTCGATTGCAATACTATCTTCGTTAAAGGTACGAACCACACCCGGATCAGTTCCGCTGGCTATTTCCAAATGGGTATGCAAAGTCATGCGTCAATAACTCCCTGACGTTATAATATTTATTGTCCAACAATGCGAAAACGCACGTACTCCACAATGCTATTCATTGCTTTATTCTGTTCCATTCTCTCACTCGACTGCAGACAAAAGCAAGACACGAAGTATTGATATGCTATTAAATACCTGTATCAGAGAACAATAGCCAGAATGACTCTGTCCGGTATTGACAATACCCATCGAAAAAACTAATGTTACGAGCGTCTATCATACACAATCCCTTTATGGATATTATCTTTATTCCATTTCCTATCCTTAATCAATTGTATCAACTTGATGCCAACTGAAAAATTAGGCCGATACGAAATCCTCTCCGAGCTTGGCCAAGGAGCCATGGGCATTGTATATAAAGCAATCGACCCGCTCATTGAACGCACTGTCGCAATCAAAACCATCAAACTCGACCTGTCCAGGGAAGAGCTTGCCAATTTCGAGGAGCGTTTTTATCGCGAAGCAAAATCCGCTGGCCGCCTCAATCATCCAAACATAGTAACTATCTATGATGCCGGTAAAACGGACAGCGCCGCCTACATGGCGATGGAGTTTCTGGAAGGCCAATTATTAAGAGAAATACTGGATGCACACACTGCGCTGAGCATCGACAAGATAGTCCATATCGCCGCCCAGGTTGCTGATGGCTTGGCATATGCCCATGAAAACGGGGTCGTCCACCGCGACATCAAACCAGCCAACATCATGCTGGTTCGCGACGGCGTTGCCAAAATCATGGATTTCGGGATTGCACAAATGCCTACCGGCTCCAGAACGCGTGCAGGCACAGTGATAGGATCTCCTAAATACATGGCCCCTGAGCAAATAATCGGCAAACCGGTTGATGGCCGTTCTGACTTGTTTGCATTAGGCGTCATACTGTATGAAATGCTGACTGGTGAGTCGCCATTCGATGGCGACAACATCAATACCATCATGTATCGCATCCTCAATACGACCCCTGTACCACCCAAGTCGCTGACACCACGCATTCCCGACACGTTCAACTATATCATTACCAAAGCGCTGGCCAAAGAACCTGACGAGCGTTATCAAAACGCCAAGGAACTGGCAAATGACCTCAGAAATCATAGCAACCTAGTCATTCCGGAAGCCGAAGCGAAAGCGCTTGGCCAACACAAAACGCTGGATCGCAGATCCAAACCCAGATCTGCCCGGGGCGAAGAAACCGTGTTACTGAGTAAACGGCCTGATGACAATAACACTATCAACAGTCACACACATGCAATTCAAGCCAATACGACCCAAAGGCATTTTCATGCACCATTTTTTGGGCTGAACAAAAAAGCGCTGATTATTGCCAGCATCATTTTAGTCCCGGCTATTGCCATAACCCTGATGCCTCATAAAAATACGCAGCAACAAAATATCCGGCCAGCACAGGCGGTTACAGTTGCGGCCAACCCAATTAACATTAAACCTGCCGCAGCAAACAGCGTATCGGCACCTATTCCACCGATCGTTGCGGAACCCGCAGTAACAAAAAAAGAACCAGTAAGCACATCTGCTCCGCACCGCACAGAACTCACCCATCAACACGCCAGAAAAATCAAAACGGCCAAATCCACTTCGCCCGTTACGCAACCCAGCCAGCATAATGACAATGCACTTGTCAGCTTTGCCATTTTGCCTTGGGGTACTATTTATATAGACGGGAAGGAAATGGGCGTATCACCACCATTAAAAAAGCTGACAGTTGCTGCCGGAAAGCATAAAATTGAAATAAGAAATTTGAATTTCACGCCGTATTCGGAAACACTCGAGCTGAAAGCCGAATCTACTAAATATATTAAATACACTTTCAAATAAGAAGGCTTGCCGTGCTTAGTCGCTTCATTTTCATATCCATGATTCCATTAATCTTTATTTCCGGCTGCGCTTCAAACACAGTACGGGATTTAGGATTGGATAAATTCGCACCACGCAAAGCAGAACAGGAACTCTCTACAGGTATCCACAGCTATGAGAATGGCAATTATCAAACCGCTGCGAAAACCATACAAAACGCACTGAATAACGGGCTGACATTCAAGAGCGACCAGGTGACAGCACATAAATATCTGGCATTCATAAATTGCATATCAGAACGTGAAAAACTGTGTCGAGAAGAGTTCAAAAGAGCATTAGTGCTTGACCCCAATTTCGAGTTATCCATGGCCGAAGCCGGGCACCCCATCTGGGGGCCGGTTTATCGCAGTGTGAAAGAAGAACGGATGTCAGCGCAAAAGAAATAATGGCCGTGTTTAAATCCGACGCAAGCAGACTCAACCAAATATCTCATGTCGGCACAACTGAACATGTTGGCAGATACGATACTTGGTTTATAGCGCACGATTTCGAATCCGTTAACGGACTGTTGGCGTTCGTCAGGATGCAGACAACTAAAACTCAGCGGCACGATAGAAACAAAAAAGCCCACATGAATGTGGGCTCAAATGCTGTGCTGAACACTACTGAAAATCTGCCTGGTGCCGGGAGGGGGACTCGAACCCCCACACTGTCTCCAGCGGCGGATTTTGAATCCGCTGCGTCTACCAATTCCGCCATCCCGGCTATTTGAGATGCGTTTGACAAGTCCGGCATTATCCATAAAACCCCATCCACTTGCAACACCTTAGTAATATTTATGCGCACTGACGACTTTGATTTTGAACTGCCTGACGCCCTGATCGCACAATTTCCGCCCGCTGTGCGCACCGCCAGCCGCATGCTGCATGTCGACCCGAAAAACCGCCAGTTGACCGATCGCCTGTTTACCGACCTGCCCACCTATCTGCAGGCGGGCGATGTCCTGGTGTTTAATGATACCCGGGTCATCAAGGCCCGCCTGTATGGCCAAAAGATTAGCGGCGGGCAGGTGGAGCTGCTCATCGAGCGCGTCATCAACGAACATGAAGCACTGACCTTCATCCGTGCCAGTCACGCGCCGAAGACAGACTCGCAGATCACCATTGCCGAACAGGTGCCGCTAACCGTATTAGGACGTGAACACGACCTGTACCATGTGCGGTTCGATGTACCGCAAACCGTGCTCGAAGTGCTCGAGCAGTACGGCGCGTTGCCGCTGCCGCCCTATATCGAGCGCGCCGCGGACCGCGCTGACGACGCGCGCTACCAGACCGTATATGCGCGTCACCCAGGCGCAGTCGCTGCTCCCACTGCAGGCCTGCATTTCGATGAGACCATGCTGGCGCAGCTGGACGCCATGGGCGTAATCCGCGCGCATGTCACCTTGCATGTGGGCGCGGGCACCTTCCAGCCGGTACGCGTGGATAACATCGCCGATCACGTCATGCACAGCGAGCGCTATACCATTCCGCAAGCCACAGTAGATGCGATTGCGCAAGCCAACGCCGGCAGCGGACGCATCGTCGCTGTCGGCACCACCAGCCTGCGTGCGCTCGAAGCCGCCGCCCAATCAGGTCACCTGCAGGCAGGCGAAGGCGAAACCAGCATCTTTATCACACCCGGTTATCGCTTCAAAGTGGTAGAGCGTCTGCTCACCAATTTCCACCTGCCTAAATCCACACTGCTCATGCTAGTATCGGCGTTTGGCGGCATGGACATGATGCGACAGGCATACGCTCACGCTGTTGCGCGCAAGTATCGCTTTTTCAGCTATGGGGATGCGATGCTGATCGAACGGGCCGACTGAACTTCATGCACAAACCCTAATCCATCTGACACCCGCCAAAGACGCCAGACACAACACGCACACTTACAGTAAGGTTCGACATGCAATTCCAACTTCACAAAACTGACGGCCTTGCCCGCCGCGGCACGCTCACTCTGGCGCACGGCCAGGTCGAGACCCCCGCTTTCATGCCCGTAGGTACCTACGGCACGGTTAAGGCCATGGCGCCTGACGAACTCAAAACCGTCGGCGCCCAAATCGTGCTCGGCAATACCTTCCACCTCTGGTTACGCCCGGGGCTCGAAGCCATCGAAGCCCACGGCGGATTGCACAAGTTCATGGGTTGGGATCGTCCCATCCTCACCGATTCCGGCGGATTCCAGGTATTCAGCCTGGGTGCATTGCGCAAGATTACCGAACAGGGTGTGAAGTTCTCTTCGCCGCAGAACGGCGACAAACTGTTCCTCTCGCCCGAAGAATCCATGCATATCCAGAAAGTGCTGAATTCCGACATCGTCATGATTTTCGACGAATGCACACCCTACCCGGCCGAACATGACGCAGCCGCCTACTCCATGCGTTTGTCGCTGCGCTGGGCCGAGCGCTCAAAAACCGCGCACGCAGGCAATCCCAACGCCTTGTTCGGCATCGTCCAGGGCGGCATGTATGAAGACTTGCGTGACGAATCCTTGCGCGAGCTCGGGCAAATGAATTTTGACGGTTACGCCATCGGCGGCCTCAGTGTAGGCGAACCCAAGCCCGATATGCGCCGCATCCTGGCCCACACGGCACCTCAATTGCCTGCCGACAAGCCGCGTTACCTGATGGGCGTCGGCACACCGGAGGATATTGTCGCCTCAGTACAGCATGGCGTGGACATGTTCGATTGCGTCTTGCCCACCCGGAATGCCCGTCACGGCATTCTGTTCACCAAATTCGGCGACATCCGTATCAAGAATGCCCGCTTCCGCATCGACACCGCACCCGTCGACAATGAATGCACCTGCTATTGCTGCAGCAATTTCAGCCGCGCCTATCTGCATCATCTCATTCGCTGCGGCGAGATACTGGGCGCGCGTCTGGCGACCATCCACAACCTGCATTACTACCAGCAACTCATGACCGGATTGCGTCAGGCAATCGAAAACGGAAAACTCAATGATTTCGTCGCCAAGTTTCATGAGCAACGCGCGCTATCATGCTAGAATCATCCCATTTTTAATCATACAAACGGAGCAACCCATGTTTATCAGTAACGCTTACGCCGCCTCTGCCACAGCCGCCTCACCCATGGATGCGGTCATGAGCTTTTTGCCGCTGATTGTTATTTTTGTACTGTTCTGGTTCATGATTATTCGTCCGCAAATGAAACGCGCCAAGGAACAGGGCAAAATGATCGACGCCTTGCAGAAAGGTGACGAAGTCATCACCACTGGCGGTCAGGTTGGCAAGATAGTCAAAGTTGGCGAACAGTTCATCAGTCTGGAAATCGCCGACGGCGTCGTCACCAATGTACAAAAAAGCACCGTGCAGACCATGCTGCCAAAAGGCACGATCAAATCCATTTGATTTGCCAACGCGAATCCGCATATTACCCCGCACAGGATACAGTCCGATGAAGCCCGCCTCACACGACCTATCCTGTGTAATGCTTATAAAAAACCCGGCCCGGACCTGCATGTCACATACAACCGCTACCGTGGCGGTTAAAAGAAGGCAATGAAATGAATCGATTCCCGCTTTGGAAGTATCTGCTTATCGCCGCTGTATTGCTCATCAGCGTCATCTATACCTTGCCCAATTTTTACGGCGAAGTGCCTGCGGTCCAGATATCCCCGACGCGCTCCGCAATCAAGGCAGACGCCATGCTGATGCAGCAGGTGGAAGACGAGCTCAAAGCGGCGCATATCACCTACCGCAACGCCATTCTGGACGGCGATAGCATCAAGGTGAAATTCGATAACACCGATACCCAGCTGAAAGCCAAGGACGCATTGCAAGCCCGCTTTCGTGACGGCTACAGCGTCGCGTTAAACCTGCTTTCCGCCTCGCCTGACTGGCTTACCGCCATCGGTGCCAAACCCATGTATCTAGGTCTGGACCTGCGTGGCGGCGTGCACTTCCTGCTGCAAGTGGATATGCAGGCCGCACTGGATAAAGCCGTCGAACGTTATACCGGCGATATCCGCAGCCAATTGCGCGAACAGAAAATCCACTACTCATCGATTAGCCGCGACCATCAAACCGTCATCATTCATTTCAGCGATACCGCCACACGCGAGCTCGCCAATCAGTTCATCAACAAGAATTTTGGCGATCTGGTCACCGCTGAAAACGATACGAACAACGACTACACATTGACCGCCACTCTGCGTGCCGAAGTACAGAAACGCACCAAGGACAACGCCATCCTGCAAAACATCACCACTCTGCGCAATCGCGTCAATGAGCTTGGCGTCGCCGAGCCTATCATCCAGCAGCAAGGTGCCGACCGCGTCGTGGTGCAATTGCCGGGCGTACAGGATACCGCCAAGGCCAAGGAGATCCTCGGCCGTACCGCCACGCTGGAAGTGCGGCTGGTCGACGAAACCCATGACATTACCGCCGCGCTGCAAGGCCAGATACCATTCGACGATGAGCTCTATACAGAGCGTGGCGGCATGCCGATACTGGTAAAGAAAACGGTTTCTCTGACCGGCGATTACATCACCGACGCTTCACCCGGGTTTGACCAGCAATCCGGTCAGGCTGCTGTGCACATCAATCTCGATTCGCGCGGCGCCCGCATTTTCCGCGACGTGACCCGTGAAAACGTCGGCAAACGCATGGCCATTCTGCTCATCGAAAAAGGCAAGGGCGAAGTCATCACCGCTCCGGTCATCCGGGAAGAAATCGGCGGCGGCCGTGTGCAGATCACCGGCATGGAATCCGCACAGGAGGCTTCTGAC
Organism: Sulfuriferula sp. AH1; assembly: GCF_002162035.1. Lineage (NCBI taxonomy): Bacteria > Pseudomonadati > Pseudomonadota > Betaproteobacteria > Nitrosomonadales > Sulfuricellaceae > Sulfuriferula > Sulfuriferula sp. AH1. The sequence continues at coordinate 1,089,568 of NZ_CP021138.1, read as the reverse complement.
GTCGCGCTGCTGCTACGCGCCGGCGCACTGGCTGCGCCGATGGATATCGTTGAAGAGCGTACCGTCGGCCCGAGCATGGGCGCCGACAATATCGAAAAAGGCTTCCATTCCAACCTGTGGGGTTTTGTGGCCGTTGCGGTATTCATGATATTTTATTATCGTATCTTCGGCATTTTCTCAACGCTGGCGCTTACAGCCAACGGCCTGTTCCTGATCGCGCTGCTGTCGATGATGCAGGCCACCCTGACCCTGCCAGGCCTGGCCGGTATCGCCTTGACACTGGGTATGGCGATCGACGCCAACGTACTCATCAACGAGCGCATCCGCGAAGAGCTGCGCAACGGCAACTCGCCGCAAGCGGCTATTCATGCGGGCTACGACCGCGCCTGGGGAACCATCCTGGACTCCAACATCACCACCTTCATCGCCGGTATCGCGCTGTTCTGGCTGGGTTCCGGTCCGGTGCGCGGCTTTGCGGTCGTATTGTGCCTGGGCATCCTCACCTCGATGTTTAGTGCGGTGACTATCTCGCGCGCTCTGGTCAACCTCAGCTACGGTCGCCGTGCGCGCCTGGCAAAAGTGTCCATTTAACAGGAATCAATCATGGAATTTTTTCGCATCCAACACGACATTCCCTTCATGCGTTATGGCAAACTCACCACTGCCATTTCCCTGATCACCTTCCTTTTCGCGATATGGGCGCTGGCCTATAAAGGCCTGAATCTGGGCGTCGACTTTACCGGCGGCACAGTGATTGAGGTCTCTTACAACCAGCCCGCTCACCTCGATCAGATTCGCGACACCCTGACCAAAACCGGCCTGCCCGAAGTCACTGTGCAAACCTTTGGCACCTCCAGGGATGTACTGATACGGCTGCCATTGCATAAGGACACCACCAGCGCCAAGACCAGCGACACCGTAATGGCCGCGCTCAAGGCGCAGGATGCCGGCGTCACCCTGAAACGCGTCGATTTTGTCGGCCCGCAAGTCGGTAAGGAGCTGTATGACAACGGCGCACTGGCGCTGGTAGTCGTGGCCGGCGGCATCCTGCTTTATCTGGCATTACGCTTTGAATGGCGGTTTGCGCTCGCCGCCATCATCGCCAACATCCATGACGTCGTCATTATTCTGGGTTGCTTCGCATTCTTTCAGTGGGAATTCACGCTGACCGTGCTGGCAGGCATCCTCGCGGTGCTGGGTTATTCGGTCAACGAATCGGTCGTGGTCTTCGACCGGATTCGCGAGAACCTGCGCAAGATGCGTAAAACCAGCATCCCGGACATCATCGACAACGCAATCACCACCACCATGAGCCGTACCATCATTACCCATGGCATGACGCAGACAATGGTGCTGTCCATGCTGTTCTTCGGCGGCGAAGCCCTGCATAATTTCGCTCTGGCACTGACCATCGGCATCATGTTCGGTATTTACTCTTCCGTCCTGGTCGCTTCACCGCTGCTGCTCATGTTCGGCGTCAAGCGTGAACACTTCATCAAGGACAACAAGCCCAAAGCGGATGTATCTGCCGATGGCGCGCAAGTCTGACAAGGATGCAATCATGAGTAACGCCGACCAGATCGAACTCGACAAATTCAGCGCTCTGGCGCACAAATGGTGGGACCCGAACAGCGAATTCAAGCCGCTGCACGAGATCAACCCGCTGCGCCTGGACTACATCGACCAGCATGCCCAGCTTTTAGACAAAACCGTGCTGGATGTCGGCTGCGGCGGCGGCATACTCAGCGAATCCATGGCTAATCGCGGCGCACAGGTGACCGGCATCGACCTTGCCGACAAATCGCTCAAGGTGGCCAAACTGCATCTGCTTGAATCCGGCGCCAGCGTGGACTACCAATGTATCGCCGTGGAAACACTAGCGGAACAGCACCCCGCAAGCTTTGACGTAGTCACCTGCATGGAAATGCTGGAGCATGTCCCTGATCCGGCTTCCATCGTGCGCGCCTGCGCGACGCTGGTCAAACCAGGCGGCTGGGTATTTTTCTCCACGCTTAACCGCAATCCGAAATCCTATCTCTACGCCATCCTGGGTGCCGAGTATCTGCTGAATCTTTTGCCGCGCGGCACGCATGATTACGCCAAATTCCTCAAACCGTCCGAACTTTCGCGCTTTGCACGCGGGGCCGGGCTGGAAATCCAGGATATTATCGGCATGACTTATAACCCGCTCAGCAAAATCTACAAGCTCGAAGCCGATACCGACGTCAATTACATCGTGGCCTGCCGTCGCCATGGTTGATGCCGTATTATTCGATCTCGACGGCACGCTGGTCGATACCGCACCCGATCTGGCCCACGCATTGAATCAGCAGCGGCAGATGCACGGTCTGCCGGAAATGCCGTTCGAACTGATTCGCCCCTATGCCTCGCACGGCACTGCCGGCCTGTTGCAGGCCGGTTTCAGCATCAGTCCGGACCATCCTGCATTTGCCGATTTGCGCACTGAATACCTGAACCTGTTCGAAGAAAATGCCAATCCCTACAGTCAGCTGTTCCCCGGCATGATGGAACTGCTCGACGAGCTCGAAACCCGGGGCATACCCTGGGGCGTCGTCACCAACAAACCGGCGCGTCTCACCACGCCATTGCTCGATGCACTCGGCCTGCTCGACCGCGCTGCCAGCGTTGTCAGTGGCGACAGCTGCGTCAATTCCAAACCGCACCCCGAACCTATCCTCACGGCCTGCCGCGAAATCGGCGTGCTACCCAGCACCTGCGTCTACATCGGCGACGCCGAGCGCGACATCGAGGCAGCCCACGCCTGCGGTATGCCCGCCATCATCGCCGAATACGGCTACATCGGCCCGCAGGATGATCCACTAAGCTGGCATGCCGATGCATTTATTCAAACCCCTACCGCCCTGCTTGATTTCCTCGGTTACTGAACCCATATAGTCCGTGTAGCAGATGAATCATGTATAATCAGCCCACGCTGGAACTTATACGGATTCAGCCACTCTTAGTAATACATTGGGGGCGACCTGGCTTCGACGTGGGTTGCAAAGCAGCGCAGGGCATACCGAGGACGGATTACCTCGTAAATACAACCCGAAATCGTTTAACTGCAAACGACGAAACTTACGCTCTAGCCGCTTAATCCGGCTAGACCCTACACCAGCTTGCATACGAGTTGGGCTGAGCAATCAGCGGTAGGGTAATCTCAGTATGCTCGCGGTAATCAGGGTTACTTTGATTACTGTTAAAACCAAGGTAACTCGCTGGTTTCCAGCCTGTTCGGCGGGCGTGAAACCGGTTAAAGCCAAATCACCGAACTAAGTATGTAGAACTGTCTGTAGAGTGCTTGCGGACGCGGGTTCGATTCCCGCCGCCTCCACCAATATTCCATCCAACACAATCCATTAACACCCATTAAACCCGCCAAGTGCGGGTTTTTTATTGCCTTTTTATCCATTCGAGGGTAACGTTGCCCAACAGCATCCGGCTTTTAATTGGGGTAACTCTACGGGGTAACTCCAAAATTTAAAAAGGACTTACCCCAAAATACCCCTATCTGATACCGCAGTACGCAACGCAAAGCCCGGCGCAAAGCCTATCAAGTTATATGATGAGCGCGGCTTATTCTTGCTTATTACCCCTGCTGGGGGTAAGTGGTGGCGCTACCGCTACAAAAACGACAACAAAGAAAAACTGTTATCCCTTGGCGTCTATCCAGACGTCAGTTTAAAAGACGCAAGAGAGCGGCGCGACAATGCCCGCAAGTTACTTGCTGATGGCATCGACCCCGGCGAGAATCGCAAAGCACAGAAAGCAACAAAACAGGAACGAGCCGCAAACAGCTTTGAAGTAGTGGCGCGTGAGTGGTACACAAAGTTTTCACCTAATTGGGCAGAGAATCACGGCAACAGAATCATCCGCCGCTTAGAGCGTGATATTTTCCCGTGGCTTGGCGGGCGACCAATTGCAGATGTGACCGCACCTGAATTGCTGGACGTGGTGCGTAAGATTGAAAACAGGGGCGCAATTGAAACAGCACACCGAGTACTAAGTAATTGCGGACAGGTATTCCGTTATGCAGTTGCAACAGGCCGAGCTTTGCGCGATCCATCCGGCGACTTGCGCGGCGCACTTACCCCAACTAAAGGCGAACACTTCGCCGCTGTCACCGAACCGAAGCTAGTAGCTGGATTACTGCGAACACTAGACGGCTACCAAGGCACGTTTACAGTCGCTTGCGCCCTACGCCTTGCGCCATTGGTATTTGTTCGACCTGGCGAGCTTCGCAATGCAGAATGGGCGGATATTAACCTAGACACGGCAGAATGGCGTTATACCGTTACCAAAACAGACACGGCGCATATTGTGCCATTGGCAACGCAAGCAGTAACAATCTTGCGCGAACTTCACGGCCTGACCGGATCAAGCCGCTTTGTGTTTCCGGGAGCGCGTACCAACGGACGGCCAATGTCAGACAACGCTATCCTTGGCGCAATGCGGCGCATGGGTATAACCAAGGATGAAATGAGCGGGCACGGTTTCCGTGCAATGGCCAGAACCATTCTTGATGAAGTGCTGGGGGTACGCCCTGACCTGATCGAGCATCAACTCGCCCACGCAGTGAAAGACCCGAACGGGCGCGCCTACAATCGCACAGCACACCTACCCGAGCGCAGGAAGATGATGCAGCTATGGGCGGATTATTTGGACAAGTTGAAAGCGGGTGCGGACGTGATGCCACTAAATGGCAACGGCGCATAAAGATTATAGCTGCACCCTACCTCGACGGAGGGAAAACAGGGTTGCCCCGCCCTACTGGTGCGGCTTCTTATTCGGGGTAATGAGGGGACACGAGGAGTTCGAATCTCTTCGGGCGCACCAATCAATTCAAAAAGGGTTAGATCAGAAATGATTTAACCCTTTTTATTGTCATCCATTGACGAAACAACTCGTTAACCGGGTACGCCCAACAATTTGAATTCGATAACGACCTCATCCTGCACGGCAAGAAGACCACCCAGCGCTGAATAAGGCTGCACGCCAAAATCGGTTTGACGCAGCACCAGCGCCCCTGTGACGGCGGCAGAGTTCGGCAAACCTTCAACGCCAAGCGGAATCCACATCTCGCGTTTCTGGCCGTGCATTTCGATCTGCACCTTGACAGCGAATTTCGGGGACTCTCCAACGATCTGCAGGGAATGCACACGGACAAACGGGAATTTGTCCGCCTGCAGATTATCATCACCGAGCATGTGCTTGCGCACGCCGTCGATATCCTCCGGGGTAAGCATGGACGAGAAAGCACTGCCGAGGTCCGATCTGTACGCCGGATTATCGATTTCCAACTGGTCGAGACGGAATTCAAGATCAAATCGGGCATTTGACGCCCCGGCGGTCGGCAGATAAAGAAATCCGGCGAACCGGGGAGCCGAGAGGACATGATTGTGTCCCAGCTTTGCTGCACGGCCTCCACGGAACACATAAATCCGGATCGCCGATTTACCCGGATCGAGAGTGAAGACCCTGCCCCCGGCTTCTCCCAGCGCGACGTATGCGGCCTTCAATTCCGTCCGATGGTCGCTCCGGGTCAGCGGCACCTCATCCGCCGTTGAGGCTGGCGGCACGCCAGCACAGCTCTGCAGGATAATGACCGTAGCGATGCCGAATAAAACGACTGCAGCCTTCTTCATATCCATTATCTCCATGTCGGCATATATTTAACGTAATCGGCTGTGTTCATAACCGCAACACCATCCGCATATGAGGGATTCCGGCATCGTCGAATTCCGTCCCCTCCTTGATGAAACCCAAGGTATGATAGAACGGCATGGAAATCACCTGCGCATCGAGGATAACCGAACTGAAGCCGGATTCGGCAGCATACCGGATTCCCCGCAACATCAGTTTCGTCCCCAGACCCTGGCGTCGCAAAGGCTGTTTGACCGCAACCCGTCCGATCTTGATTTGATCTCCGTATGACAGCAATCTGAGCGTTGCCACCACTTTGCCATTCTGTTTCATAACGAAATGGATGGCTGACGTATCATGCTCGTCGATTTCGAGCTCCAGCGGCACGTTCTGCTCGACGACAAAGACTTCGCGGCGCAGGGCAAATGCTGCCTGAAGCAGAGCGGAATCTGAATTTACGACTAGTATCTCTTCTGTCATGCCGGTCTTTCTGTTCAGCGATTGAAGTTATCAGTACCCATATTGAACTGAAGCGGAAGTCAGGGCCAATAAAAATTTACAACCGCATCAATTAGGCTACATAATCCAATCATCTGAACATACATAAACGATAAGCAGATGACAACCGACACTTCCTCATCCCAAACCATGTCACAAGCAACAGAAAAAACCCTGAATCAAGCGATCGCGCTGCACCAGGCCGCCAAGCTTGAAGAAGCAGAAGCCCTTTACCGGGATATCCTGCAGACACTGCCCACTCATCCTGAAGCCAACCACAATCTGGGCGTACTGACATTACAGACTGGAGAGCCGGCTGCCAGCCTGGCATTTTTCGTGGTCGCACTGGACGCCGACCCGGCCAACGGCAGGTATTGGGTAAGCTATATTGATGCGTTATGCCGAGCCGGCCAATTCGACGAAGCGCGGCAAATACTGGCGCTTGCCCAGCAGCATGGCTTGCAGGGCGAGGATGTGGATGCACTGGCTTTACGCTTGAACGATGGCCCGGCATCTTCGGCGCAATCCCCCGACACCCAGGATGCCCATGTAAAAAAACCGGCTGGGCAGAAATCGCACGGCCCCGCACAACAGGAAATCGACACACTGGTAACGCTATTCAACAGCGGGCGCCTTGACGAAACCATAGCACTCGCCCGGACATTGACCGAGCATTACCCGCAGCACGATTTTGGCTGGAAGGCGCTGGGAGCGGCATTCAAGCAAATGGGACGCAGTGCCGACGCGCTGGTTCCGATGCAAAAAGCGGCTGCGCTTTCTTCCAATGACGCGGAAGCACACAACAATCTGGGCATCACCCTCAATGATCTGAAACGCCACGAGGAGGCTGAAGCCAGTTACCGCAGGGCGATCCGGATCAACCCGTCTTTTGCCCAGGCACATAGCAATCTGGGCGTGACCCTTCATGACCTCAACCGTCTGGATGAAGCCGTAACCTGCTATCGCACGGCGCTCAAACTCAATCCGGATTACGTGAGGGCACACAACAATCTGGGTGCCGCGCTCCATGATCTCAGGCGTCTGGACGAGGCCGAAGCGTGTTACCGCAAAGTATTACGACTCAGTCCGGAGCATGCCGATGCGCATCGTAATCTGGGCGCCACCCTGCACGACCTCGACCGTCTGGACGAGGCGGAAGCCTGCTATCGTGAAGCGTTGCAACTCAATCCGCGCGATGCGGATGCGTATAACTATCTGGGAATCACGCTCAGGGATCTGGGCAGATTGAGCGATTCCGAGACGGCCTTTCGCCGTGCGCTGGAAATCAACCCTCGCTGCGCCGATACCCGCCATAATCTGAGTCATACGCTATTAACCCTGGGCAAGCTTGCCGAAGCCTGGCAAGAATACGAATACCGCTGGGATGCCAAGGCGATAAAGACCATGCAGCGCCCCGTTACCGTTCTGCCGCAATGGACGGGACAGACGCCTTTATCCACTGATCGCCTGTTGATATTCAATGAACAGGGCATGGGCGACAAGATACAGTTTTCGCGCTACCTCACGCTGGCGGCAAAGCGTTTTCCCGGCGGGATCAGCATCGTCACCGTTGCGCCCTTATTGACGCTGTTCCGCCGTTCGTTTCCCGATATCGAAATCATCGATGCCGTACCCGCCGATCAGACAGCCTGGCAATGGCAATGCCCGCTGCTTTCTTTGCCATTGGCAATGGGCACCCGACTGGAAAGCATCCCGAATCAGGTCCCCTATCTGATTCCAGACCCAATAAGGATGAGCTACTGGCAATCGAAAATCGCTGCACTTGATCTGCCTGCCTCCACCCGCAAGATTGGTGTGGTCTGGAAGCCGGGCAGCAAGATGAAAAACGCAGCGTTGCGCGCCCTTGCCTTGCAGCAGATATTCCCCCTGCTCAATCTGAGCGGTTGCAGCTGGTTCAGCCTGCAAAAAGAGCCGGATCCCGACAAAGCGTCACGGATTGCTTCCGGCAAGCTGATCGACTGGTCGGATGAGTTCAACGATTTTGACGACACTGCCGCATTGGCGGCCAAACTTGATCTGATCATATCCGTTGATACCGCAGTAGCGCATCTGGCGGGAAGTCTCGGCCAGCCGACCTGGCTGTTGAATCGCCATGCAGGCGAATGGCGCTGGCTACGCGAGCGCACAGACAGCCCGTGGTACCCGACCATGCGCATATTCACGCAATCACGATCAGGCGATTGGGAAAGTGTAATACGGCAGCTATGCGATGCGCTACGCAATGCGTCATGAGTTCCCCGCTGGCAGCCGCATTCTTTAAAGTTGCTGACAAATTTGGATAAAGACACTATCAGCACTTGCCCTGTACGAGCAGGTTTCGCTATTATGATGGTGTCGCTCGACGCTTATTCACAATACCAAGGCAAAGCGATGATGCATATACGCATTAAATGCCGGATTGAAAACCTGCGAAAATTAAAAATCCTTCAATTCCCATGTTTTTGAGTCCCGGACATCACGCAATTCCACCCAACCTCGGAGGAGGTAATGAACGGAAACATCCATTCTAAAGATCAGTCGCGCCCGGCTCCGGCAAATACCGTTCAATACGAGGTATTAACCGAACAGGAAAAGGAAAAAATCCTTACGCTGCAGCAGGCTATTTTAGAATTGGTGGCGCTGGGCCATGACCACAAGGAAATAATCGACGACCTGTGCCGACTCGAAGAACAGCTGTTGCCCGACTCCGTTGCCTCCGTGATGCTGCTGGATGAAAAACAGCAGCATTTGAATGTATTTGCCGCCCCCAGCATCCCGCCTGAAGGAATCAGCCAGTTAAACGGTTTGCGCCCAGGTCTGGGTGCTGGCTCATGCGGCAACGTGATTTACCGCCAGGAACCGGTTTTTGTCTCGGACACCTTCACGGATTCACGCTGGGTAGATTTGCTGCCCATCGCCGTCAACCTCGGTCTGCGGGCATGCTGGTCGATGCCCATTTATACTGCCGGTCAGAAGATAATCGGCACCTTCGCCCTCACCAGCTTTGAACAACGCACCCCCAGTCTGTTTCACCGCAAATTGCTTGAAATCGGCGCCTCCATCATCGGCATCGTGCTGGAACGCAACAAACAGGCGGATTTTCTACGCCTTGCCGCCAATGTGTTCGAGAACAGCGGCGAATGCATCATCATTACCGATGCCGAGCAATCCATACTCTCGGTCAATAAAACCTTTACCGAAGTGACCGGCTACAGCAGCGATGAAGTGATCGGGACCAAGCCGGACATGCTGAATTCCAGTCTGCATAACGCGGAGTTCTTCCAGCATATAACCCGGACCCTGCTCGAAAACAACTACTGGCAAGGCGAAATATGGAACCGGCGCAAAAATGGCGGGATATATCCATTATGGCTGGGTTTGACTGCGGTACGGGATGAAGATAATCAAATCTGCAATTACATCGGGATATTTTCTGATGTCACCGAACGCAAACTGGCAGACGAAGCGTTAAAGATAGCCGCATACCAGCAACTGGCCCTGCTCAACAACATCACCGACATAGCCTGGCTGAAAGATAAGGAAAGTCGCTTTATCAGCGTCAACGAGCCCTTCGGCGAGGCATGCGGATTGACGCCTCAGGAATTGATAGGCAAAACCGATCTCGATATCTGGCCGCTGGAGCTGGCCACGGCTTATCGCAAAGACGAGCTTGAAGTCATCAACACCGCAACAGGAAAAAAAGTAGAGGAACGCCTGCAAAAAAGAGACGGCAAAATCTCGTGGATAGAAACTATCAGATCCCCGATTTTCAATGAAATCGGCCAGGTGATAGGCACGACCGGCGTTGCCCGCGACATCACCGAGCGCAAGCTGGCGGAAGATCAGCTGCGGCTGCTCGCCAAGGTATTCGAATCCAGTTCCGATGCGATCATCATTACCGATGCCGAGCGTAACATCGTCACCGTCAATTCAGCCTATACCCGCCTGACCGGCTATACCGTCGAGGAAATGGCAGGCAAATCGCTGCAGCTAAGCTCGGACGAGCATGTTACACCAGAATTTTCCCGCGAAATCTGGCAGTCGATCGATGACAGCGGCCATTGGCATGGCGAGATATGGGATCAGCGCAAGGATGGCGAGCTTTATCCAAAATGGTTAACCGTCGACGTATTGCATGATAAAAACGATCTGGTCACTCACTATGTCGCCGCATTTTCCGATATCAGCGAACGCAAGGCCGCCGAGGAAAAGATCCGCTACCTGGCCCAGCACGACATACTTACCGGATTGCCCAACCGGGCATTGTTTACCAGCGAGCTGATCCAGTCCATCGCAAATGCCAAACATCATCAACAACGGCTGGCACTATTTTTTATCGATCTGGATCACTTCAAGAATATCAACGATTCACTCGGCCATCATTATGGCGATTTATTACTGCAGGCGATCGCTGAACGGCTCAAATCCAGGATCAAGGGAACGGATTCGATTTGCCGCCAGGGCGGCGACGAGTTCATTCTTATTCTGCAGGACATCAATACCCCCGATGAAGTAGCCCATATTGCCGAGCGCCTGATTGCGGTACTGGCCTCCCCTGTCCAGCTTAATTCCCATGAAATCGCCATCTCGGCAAGTATCGGCATCGCCTTGTATCCGGAAGACGGCGACAATGAAGAAACCCTGGTCAAGAACGCCGATGCCGCCATGTACCACGCCAAGCAGTCCGGCCGCGACCAGTACCGCTTCTTCGTAAAAGCACTCAACGATACCGTGCATGAACGGCTGACGATAGAAAACGGTTTGAGGAAAGCGCTGGAAAGAAACGAATTCGAACTGTATTACCAGCCTCAGCTCAATCTTACTAGCGGTGCGATGATAGGCGCAGAAGCCCTCATCCGCTGGCATCATCCCGAGCTCGGCATGATACCGCCAGCACGATTCATCCCGATTGCCGAAGACAGCGGCCTGATCATCCCCATCGGCGACTGGGTACTGAAAGAAGCCTGCCGTCAGGCCGCTGCCTGGCACCAGGCTGGCATGACTGAGTTAATGATGGCAGTCAACCTTTCGGCCGTGCAGTTCAGGCGTGGCAATGTCGAAAAAAGCATTTACGATGCACTGAGCGAATCCGGTCTGGACCCTGTATTTCTCGAGCTGGAACTGACTGAATCCATCCTGATCCAGGACACCGAAAAAGTGCTGGCCACGGTACAGCGCCTCAAGACGCTGGGCGTAAAACTGTCGATTGATGATTTCGGTACCGGCTATTCCAGCCTGTCATACCTGAAACGCTTTAACGTGGATAAATTGAAGATCGACCAGTCTTTCATCCGCAATATGGTCGACACGCCCAGTGATGCGGCCATCGTTCATGCCATTATCCAGATGGCGAACAGCCTGAACCTGAAAACCATTGCCGAAGGTGTCGAAGACCAGAACATGCTCGCGCCATTACGTCTGCATCGTTGCGATGAAGCACAAGGCTATTATTTTGCACGCCCCATGCCTGCCAGGGAACTGGTGCGCTACGCCGCAGACAAATCGCCTAAAGGCTAATAGCGACGCACACTTGCTGCGTCCATCACTTCTACCTGATTGCTGTCCGGGTCGGGGATATAAATCGAGCGGGTGGCATCCCGATGGGTAGTCAGCGGACCAAACTGCGCAGCGTCTGGATGAATGAGCGCAATATGCGGCGGGTGCTGCGAGGAAGTCACCAGCGCCAGACTGATATTGGCGAACTTCAGCAATGCCCAGGTGGCATCCTGATAAGCGACATCACAATGAAACTGCTCGCGATACCATGCGACACTGGCAGCAATATCGCTCACCGGAATGGCGACATGATGGATCTGGTCTAATTGCGGCTGAGTGGACATCGATCTGCTCCCGTTGAAATCATAGACGAAAACACAATAACAACCAATGCCCGATTAGGCAAGCGACGCTCATGCCCCCAGTGGCTCTATTCCCGCCAGGGTCATGAATGCCTGCTCGCGCAGGGTTCCCACGAAATCCTTGTGATAGGCGCGTCCGGCATCACTCTCACGCGATGCCGCGTAAAGGCCGCTCCACAAACCGCGCTTGGTGATGGGGCGGGCAACGACATAGCCGCGCTCCAGGTACGACTGCACCGCCCATGCCGGCAGGGCGGCCAAGCCCTTCCGGCTGGCTACCAGCTGCACGATGGCCACGGTCAGCTCGGCCTGACGGCGCTCGGGCGCAATGCCTGCCGGTTTGAGCACGCGACGCACGACATCAAGCAAGCGATCCGGGGCCGGATAGGTAATCAGCGTATCATTCGCAAAATCTCTCGCGGTCAGATACGGCTTGCTTGCCAGCGGGTGTCCGGTTGCCATCAACGCCAGCATCTCGTAGCGAAACAATGGGTTAAACACCACATCTTTGTGCTTTCCAGTCTCGGACACGATCACCAGATCGGCCTTGTCTTCATCCAGCAACGTGACCGGGTCGGTATGAAAACCGCCCACCAGATCCATTTCCACTTCCGGCCAGTGCGCGCGATAGGCATCCATCGCAGGCATCAGCCAGTCATAACAGGTGTGGCATTCGACGGCGATGCGCAATTTACCCGGCTGATTATCTTCTGCCAGCCGCGCCAGGTCGCGTTTAACCGCATCGATTCTGGGCATGATCTCTCGGGATAACGCCAGCAGCAACTCCCCGGCCGGTGTTAATCGCAACGGACGTGCGCGCTCAAACAGGCTCACCCCGTAATGCGACTCAAGCGCCACCAGTTGATGGGAAAGCGCGGACTGCGTGAGGTAAAGCCGCGTCGCAGCACGGGTGATACTGCCGCTGTCATTCAGGGCTTCGATCAGACGTAAATGTTTAAGAGCCAGCATATATGAATAAAATTCATGGAGTTTACGAAAACAATTCGTTTGTATCATAAATCATATTGCCGCAAGATGCACGTCATCAATCAACGGAGTAAAAACATGACCACGATACATAGCCTGGGCTTTCCCCGCATCGGTAAAAACCGCGAACTCAAAGTCGCACTGGAGCAATTCTGGCGCGGCGAAATCGACTCGACCGCACTCGAAGCCAGCGGGCGCGAACTGCGCGCGCGCCATTGGCAAATCCAGCAGGCTGCCGGCCTGGATTTTGTCAGCGTGGGCGATTTCGCCTACTACGACCAGATGCTCAATCACATCCAGTTGCTTGGTTGCGAAGCCAGCCGCTTCCATTTCACCGGCCAGGAAACGGAACTGGGCCGCTACTTTACCCAGGCACGCGGCGTGGCTGACGAAGCCCCCGCCTGTTGCGGCGGCCACGCCCACCAGGATCAGGGCACATGGGCACTGGAAATGACCAAGTGGTTCGATACCAACTACCATTATCTGGTTCCGGAATTCACTGCAGATACGCAATTCAAGCTCAATTCCAGCCGCCTGTTTGATGAAGTAGCCGAAGCCCGGGCGCTGGGCCATCAAGTCAAGGCCACCTTGATCGGCCCGCTCACTTTCCTCTATCTGGGCAAGGAAAAGACCGCCGATCTCGACCGCCTGCATCTGCTGGAGCAATTGATCCCCGTGTACTGCGAGATTCTGCTCAAGCTCAAAAACCAGGGCGTAACATGGGTACAAATCGATGAACCCATCCTGTGTCTGGATCTGCCTGTCGAGTGGAAGGCTGCATTCGAGTCCGCTTACAATCGGTTAAACGCGGTCGGCATCAAGCTGCTGCTGGCGACTTATTTCGGCGCGCTGGAGGACAATCTGGTCCTGACATGCAACCTGCCCGTCGCCGGATTGCACATCGACGCGGTACGGGCGCCGCAGCAGATCAGCAACGTGCTCGACCGTCTGCCGCATTACAAGGTGCTGTCACTGGGTGTGATCGACGGTCGCAATATCTGGCGCACCGAACTGGACCAGGCACTGACCCTGATAGAAGATGCACGCACCAGACTCGGTGAGCGGCTGTGGCTCGCGCCATCCTGCTCACTGCAGCACGTACCGGTGGATTTGTCTTGCGAAACCGCGATGGATGCAGAACTGCGTTCATGGCTGGCATTTGCCGTGCAAAAGCTGGACGAGCTCGGCGCACTGAAAACGGCGCTGGATCAAGGCATGCTGGCTGCCGAACCGGTATTTACCGCATCCCGTGTCGCTGCCGCGTCCAGGCGCAACAGCCCGCGCGTGCACAACCCCGGGGTCGCAGCGCGCCTCGCCGCATTACCCGCCGATGCGGACCAGCGCCATTCGCCATTCAAGGTTCGCCAGGCGCTGCAGCGCAGCCGTTTCAAATTACCGCTATTCCCCACCACCAGCATCGGCTCATTTCCGCAGACCAAAGCCATCCGCTCTGTACGTGCTGCCTACAAGCGCCATGAACTGGCAGCGGCCGACTATATCAAAGCCATGCAAGCGGAAATCGGATTTGCCGTGAACAAGCAAATCGAGCTTGGACTGGATGTGCTGGTGCACGGAGAAGCCGAACGCAACGACATGGTCGAATATTTCGGCGAACAGCTGTCGGGATTCGCGTTCACGCAGAACGGCTGGGTACAGAGCTACGGCTCGCGTTGCGTCAAGCCGCCTGTCATTTACGGCGACGTGGCGCGCCCGCATGCCATGACCGTAACCTGGACAAGCTATGCGCAAAGCCTGACCAGTCTGCCGATGAAAGGCATGCTGACCGGGCCGGTCACTATCCTGCAATGGTCGTTCGTCCGCAACGACCAGCCTCGTAGCGCTACGGCGCTGCAAATCGCCCTGGCTATCCGCGACGAAGTGGTTGATCTGGAACACGCCGGCATCGGCATCATCCAGATTGACGAACCGGCCATACGCGAGGGCTTGCCATTGCGCCGCAGCGAATGGAACGACTATCTGGCCTGGGCTGGCCGCGCCTTCCGCATCTCGGCTTCCGGGGTCGGCGACGACACCCAGATCCATACGCACATGTGCTACTCGGAGTTCAACGACATTCTGCCCGCCATCGCAGCACTGGATGCCGACGTGATTACGATAGAAACGTCGCGTTCCGATATGGAATTGCTACGCGGCTTCGGCGAATTCAACTATCCTAATGAAATCGGTCCCGGCGTCTATGACATACACAGCCCGCGCGTGCCTGCTACCGAAGAAATGGTGCGATTGCTGAAAAAAGCCGCCGAAGTGATTCCTGCCGAGCATCTCTGGGTCAATCCCGACTGCGGACTCAAAACCCGCGGCTGGCCGGAGACCGAAGCAGCACTGGCGAATATGGTAGCCGCTGCCAAGGCATTGCGATAATGCGGCGTAAATAAAAAAGCCCCGAGGTGGTTACCTCGGGGCTTTTTGTTGCGTGAAATGGGTTATTGACCCATACGGCTGCGCATCATGCCGCCACCGCCGCTACCCATGCGGGATTGCATTTTGGTTTTCATGCCGGTCATTTTGCTTTGCATGTTGGATTGCATGGTTTCCTTTTGAGCTTGCTGTTGCTCCGGGGTCATGCTGTTCCAGTTTTCCTGTTTTTGTTGCGCTGTTGTCTGACCTTTTTGTTTGGCTGCAGCGATTGCGGCCTGCTGTTGTTCAGGGGTCAGGTTCTGAAATGCCTGCGCGCGTGCTTGGGCGCTTTCCATGCTGGGGGAAGTGCTGGTTGTATCTTCAGCGAAGCTGGCTTGTGCCACCATTGCTGTGAATGCGACAACGATCAGGCTGGTCTTTTTCATTTGCTTACTCCTCAATATCAATTCAAAAAAACGCTAAAATTTAGACGGGTGTCAGTGCTGCTGACGGAGTCAGTATGGGGCTGGTTTGTTATATGAATGTTTCATCCCGGCAGAGAAGCGTTACAAATTGTTACAGAGTCAGTCCCGCAAACTCAGCACATCCTGCATATCATAGTAGCCTGCGCCGCTTCTTGCAAGAAAACGCGCCGCACGCACTGCGCCCTGCGCAAAGGTCATGCGACTGGAAGCCTTGTGCGTAATCTCGACCCGCTCGCCGATACCGGCAAACATCACGGTATGATCGCCCACGATATCGCCACCGCGCACAGTGGCAAAGCCGATGGTAGAGGGATCGCGCTCGCCGGTGACGCCTTCGCGCCCGTACACGGCACATTCGCTCAAATCGCGCCCCAGGGCAGCGGCAACCACTTCACCCATGCGCAATGCAGTCCCGGAAGGCGCATCCACCTTGTGACGATGATGTGCTTCGACGACTTCGATATCATAGCCTTCGTTCAGCACTTTGGCAGCGATTTCCAGCAGTTTGAATGTCAGATTTACGCCCACGCTCATATTGGGTGCAAATACCACGCCGATATCCTGGCCGGCTTCGGCAATGAACTGCTTTTGTTCCAGGCTGAAGCCGGTGGTGCCGATAATGATATTGACGCCAAACTGGCGACACAATGCCAGATGCGTCAGCGTTCCTTCGGGGCGGGTGAAATCGATCAGTGCGTCAGCGCCTGCCAGTGTCGCAGCAATATCGTTGCTGACCAGCACATCGCTTGTGCCGCCGATGGCAGAAGCCGGTCGCCCCAGATAAGCGCTGCCGGTACGTTCCAGCGCGCCATGCAATTCGCAATCAGGCGACTGACTGACCGCCTCCAGCAGGACCTGCCCCATGCGTCCGGCGCTGCCGGCAATAACGATCTTCAAAGGCGCCTTCATGCTCATTGCGTCACCGCTGCGGGTTTACCAGTCACTACAGAGGTATCTGCCGGCGCTGCAGCAGGTACTGCATTCGCTTTATCGCTGCTTACCGGCGCTGTTTTCGTGCTGTCATTCAGCATGTCT
This sequence comes from Sulfuriferula sp. AH1, assembly GCF_002162035.1. Classification (NCBI taxonomy): domain Bacteria; kingdom Pseudomonadati; phylum Pseudomonadota; class Betaproteobacteria; order Nitrosomonadales; family Sulfuricellaceae; genus Sulfuriferula; species Sulfuriferula sp. AH1. The sequence continues at coordinate 1,072,683 of NZ_CP021138.1, read as the reverse complement.
TCGATGCGCTCCAGCTTGTCGCCATCAAAATACAGGACAGCCCGGCGTTCTTCCGCCAACTTGCCGTTTTTACGATAGATATAGATGTAATCCCAGCGATTGGCGTGGAACACGTCCGTCACCAATGGAGTACCCATCACGAATTTAACCTGCGCACGCGTCATGCCGGGATGCAATTTGGCCAGCATATCCTGGTCAACAAAATTACCCTGCTGAATGTCGATTTTATAAGGCGTCAAGGAAGAAGCGCTGAATTTGGGCATTGAAGGCAGATGACTGCACCCCATTAATCCCGCTGATACTAATGTCAAAACAATAAGCGTGCGCATAACTGGTATTTGCAAAGTCATGTAAAGCCTCTATGATAGCTTAAATCATTTACAAGAAACATGTCCCATTATGAGCGCACCATCGGATTTGAAAAATATCGGCTTGAAAGCCACGCTGCCACGGCTAAAAGTGCTGGAACTGTTTGAAAACAGCGAGAAACGCCACCTTACAGCCGAGGATATTTACCGCATGCTCATCGCGGAAGAAATCGACATCGGCCTGGCGACGGTTTATCGCGTACTGACCCAGTTTGAGCAGGCGGGGCTACTGATACGCCATCATTTCGACAGCGACAAGGCTGTCTATGAACTGAATGCCGGCGAACATCATGACCACCTGGTTTGTCTGCAATGCGGCCATGTGGAAGAATTCTTCGATGAAGAGATCGAGCGCCGTCAAAGGAAAATCGCTACGGAACGCGGCTTCACCATACACGACCATTCGTTGCACCTGTACGTGGACTGTATCAAGGACCCGTGCCCGCACCGCATCCGCAAATAAACCATCAACGCATTATCATCTTTACCAATTTTATGGATATATACGGCATCCCCAATTGCAACACTGTCAAAAAGGCGCGTGCCTGGCTGGAGCAGCACGGCATCGCTTACCAGTTTCACGATTTCAAGAAAACCGGCGTCACCGCCGCGCAGCTCAGTGCATGGGCGCAACAAACGGGCTGGGAAAAACTGCTCAACCGCCAGGGCACGACCTGGCGCCAGCTAAGCGATGACACCAAGGCCGCTGTCACCACACCGGCCGCAGCCTTTGCGCTGATGGCGGAAAAAACCAGCGTCATCAAACGCCCCGTCCTGATTCATAACGGACAGATACTGGTCGGCTTCGACGAAGCTGCGTACACTGCCGCCCTCAAGTAACCAACAGAACCCATCATGACCGATACACTCACGCTCACCCAAGACCTGATTTCACGCCAATCCAACACGCCGGACGACGCCGGCTGCCAGGCGCTCATGCAGTCGCGCCTGGAACCGCTGGGCTTTCGTTTCGAATATATAGTTTCCAACGGCGTCACCAATTTATGGGCCAGGCGCGGCGACAGCGCACCAGTGGTCTGCTTCGCGGGACACACCGACGTAGTGCCCACCGGCCCGGTGGATAAATGGCACTCCGATCCGTTCACACCGACCATCCGCGACGGCCAGCTCTACGGCCGCGGCGCGGCGGACATGAAAGCCTCGCTCGCCGCATTCGTCACAGCGATCGAGGGCTTTGTCAGTCGGCACCCGGACCATAAAGGCTCCGTCGCCCTGCTCATCACCTCCGACGAAGAAGGCATCGCCACCGACGGCACCATCAAAGTGGTGGAAACGCTGGCTGCGCGCAATGAGAAAATCGATTGCTGCATCGTCGGCGAACCGACCTGCGTGGACAGACTGGGCGACACCATCAAGAACGGGCGCCGCGGTTCATTGTCCGGCCGGCTTACCGTCAAAGGCATCCAGGGCCACATCGCCTATCCGCATCTGATTCGCAATCCCATCCATCAGGCCGCGCCGGCAATTGCCGAACTGGCTGCGACGGAATGGGATCAGGGTAATGAATATTTCCCGCCTACCAGCTGGCAGATTTCCAACATCCACGGCGGTACCGGCGCCACCAACGTGGTGCCCGGCACCGTAGATATCCGTTTCAACTTCCGCCACTCCACCGCCAGCACCAAGGACAGCCTCAAGCAGCGAGTGCATACGATTCTCGACAAGCATGGCCTGGAATACGATCTGGAGTGGGAAGAATCCGGCAATCCCTATCTCACTCCGCGCGGCAGTCTGGTGGCCGCCATCAGCGCCGCAATTAAAGAAGTCACCGGAATAGACACCGAGCTGTCCACGACCGGCGGCACTTCCGACGGTCGTTTTATCGCCGCGATTGCCGAACAGGTCGTCGAATTCGGCCCGCTGAACGCCAGTATCCACAAACTTAACGAACACGTTGCCGTGGCTGATCTTGAGCCGTTACGTGCGATTTACCAAACCACTTTGGAACGCTTGCTGACGCCATGACTACCAACTACTTTCTGGATACCGATGCGCTGATCACCGTGCGCGACTGGCTGCGCTTCGGCATCAGCCGCATGAACCAAGCCCATCTGCATTTCGGCCACGGCACCACCAATGCACTGGATGAAGCCGCTTACCTGATTTTGCATACCTTGCATTTGCCGATAGACAATCTCGAGCCGTTCCTGGACGCCTGCCTGACCGAAGTCGAGCGTGAAGACATACGCGATGTATTCGACCGCCGCGTCAATCAGCGCATACCGGCGGCCTACATCACCCACGAAGCGTGGCTGGGCGATTTCAGTTTTTATGTTGACGAACGTGTCATCATTCCGCGCTCGTTCATTGCCCAACTGCTGCGCGAACAGCTCGTCCCGTGGGTTGCCGATCCGGAATGCGTCACCAGCGCGCTGGATTTGTGTACCGGTTCCGGCTGCCTGGCCATTTTGCTGGCCGAAGCCTTCCCCAATGCCGACATCGATGCGGTCGACATCTCGCCGGACGCACTGGAAGTCGCCGAACGCAACGTGGGAGAATATGGCCTCGAGGAGCAGATCACGCTGGTGCAGTCGGATCTGTTTACCGAACTGGGCGACCAGCAATACGATGTCATCATCACCAACCCGCCCTACGTCAATGCCCCCAGCATGGCCGAGCTGCCGCCCGAATACCAGGCGGAGCCGGAACTTGCGCTCGCCAGCGGCGAAGACGGCCTCGACCATATTCGCACCATCCTCAAACGCGCGGCCAAACACCTCTATCCCAAAGGCCTGCTGATAGCCGAGATCGGCCACAACCGCGACGTGCTCGAAACCGAATTTCCGCATCTGCCGTTTACCTGGCTGGAAACCGAGGGCAGCGATGAATTCGTCTTCATCCTCAGCAAGGAACAGTTGAACATGCTGTAAATTAACGGGTGATGCGACATTTTCCTGATGTTGAATTCCAGCGAGGCAGGATATGAGACTGAAAATCCTCGGCTGCAGCGCCGGCATCGGCGGAACAAGACGCACCTCCGCCCTGTTGCTCGACGATGACATTCTGATTGACGCCGGTACCGGCACCGGAGATTTGACGCTGGAAGAGATGGCGCGGATCGACCATGTTTTCCTCACCCACAGCCACCTCGACCACTCAGCCTTCCTGCCGTTGTTGGCTGACGCCAGCGCCTTCATGCGCCAACGCCCGCTGGAAGTCCATGCGTTGCCGGAAACGATAAACGCACTCAGGGAAAACATGCTGAACGGCAAATTATGGCCGGATTACACCATACAGCCCAGCATGGAAAAGCCCTATATCCGTTTCCATGCCCTGACCTGCAACGAAACCATCGTACTGGAAAAACGGCGCATAACACCCCTGCCCGCAAAACACTCCGTACCCGCAGTGGGCTACCGGCTCGACAGCGGCACCAGCAGCTTCGTCTATAGCGGTGATAGCACTCTGTGCGATGCCTTCTGGGAGGCGCTAAACGCCATCGACAATCTGCGCTATCTGATGATAGAGACGACTTTTCTGAACAAGCTGACCAAAACCGCAGCACCGGCTTCCGGGCATATGACGGCCAACCTGCTCGCACAAGGTTTAAAACAGCTAAAACGACCGCTGAACATTCTTATCACCCATATGGAACCGGGCAAGGAAGGTCAAACGATGGCCGAGATTATGACAGCGACCGGAAGTCACTTACCCGTTGCCGTGGCTCAGGGTCAGATTTTCAATCTCTGACGTGCCTGCAACAATGCCGCTCACCCGGCTCGCTCGATTCATGCCGAATTGGTGTTTTTCTGCGGATCGAAATAAAAGGTGACGCGGGCACGGGGATTGAGATACTGACGTGCTTCGCGTGTCAATTCGGACGCACGCAGACTTTTATTGATTTTAAGGTCCGGCTCCGTCGCCAGACATGCCACTATCGCTTCATCCTTGGGAATGCTCTCATCGTAAATCAGGACATTGGGTTTCAAAGGACTCACCGAATTAACCGACAGCACCAGGCCGAACATGGCATTGGAAAGCTGCACGATACTGCCCGGCGGATATACGCCCAGACAATGAATAAACGCCTTGAGCATGCCATCATCGAACTGGGCACGCCTGAGCGCAAACATACGCGACAGCGCTTCAGCAGGGGTAAGCCCGTTTGCCGGATTGACCGGGTTGCACAGGTTATCGTAGGTATTAACGATAGACACTATCCGCGCCAGAGGCGAAATATTGCCCCCCGACAGTTTACGTGGATAGCCACTGCCATCCATGAATTCGTGATGCTGGATAATGATTGCCAGCGCAGCATTGGACAGACCGATTTTCTTGGCAAAAACCGCACCGAAATCACAATGCTGCTCCAGTATGGCCTGTTCTGGTTTGGTCAACGGCTCCGGCTTGGACAGGATCTTGTGCGGAACTTCGCTCTTGCCAACATCATGCAACATGGCGCCCATGCCGAGCTCGTGCATCTGTTCACCGCTCAACCCCAGTACATTGGCAAGCATCAGGGATAGCACAGTGACATTAAGCGAATGGAAATACACGTCATCGCCAAGCTTCCCGCTCATGGCATGGATCAGCACGTCGCCTTCATTCTGTATGCTCTTGACCATCTTGCCAACCAGCGCCTCGGTTTGTGCAAACGCCTCCTGCGGCCGGCTATGAATATTACGCGTAATGTTTCTGACCGTATCTGCCGCGCGCACGAACTCGTGCTCGACTCGGCTGATTTCGTTCTTGATGTGCTTTAACTGGGCTATTCTGACTTTTTTTGCCTCCATCAACGCGATATCGGCAACCGCAACGGAAGGTTTCTGTCTTGATACAGATGCAGGTGCAGACTTTACTGGCAGCGGCTTGCAGACGCTTTTCCCCTGCTCGTAACGAATACGCGTCAGCTTGAGCTTGCGTATGGTATCGATCTGTTCCTGGGTCTTGATCTTGAAGCTGCTGAAAACAAAGGGATGATCCATCCATCCGAGATCGAGATGGACATAGAGCCCAACGCATAACTGCTCAGGATTAATGTAATCGGAATCAACTGGCATAACGATATTATCGATTCTGGGGGAGCTCAAATGCACGATATTATTTTTAATAGGAACAATATCCTGGCAGGTAATTTCCCTGATGACGGAACGAAATAACATTAAGCCGCCTCCAGCCTTCCCGAGGCCGGGATTAGCGAAAATTCTATCACAACAGCGGGTTTGACGAACAAAGCTGGGCGCGCGGCCTGATACGGAACCGCCGGTTTACCGAATCTGCGCAAACCGGCGGCAATTACTGATAACGCATGCTTCTGATTATAGATCGCCGTTTGCACCGGCATTCACGATCTCGATCAGACCATTGCGGATGGTGGTGATTTTCTTCTCGAGCTCAGGCGTCATTTTGGAGGTTTTAGCCAGTTCCTTGACGTTCATGTCCATCATTACCAGCCAGGCCTGACCTGTTTTATCCTCAATCAGGGCGATACGGCATGGCAGGAATATCGCAAAATCCACATTCATCTCGACCAGATCCTTGGCCGTCAGCGCATCGCAGAACTGATAGATCGACATACGCCGCTGCGGGCTGCCTACCATCGCCTCGACCTGCTTGGACAATGGCAATTCCGCAACCAGCTTGATATTCAGCGCATTGGCACGCAGTTTCATGGATTCGACCGCATCATCCATGCTTACACCCTTGGCCAGAGGCACTTTGTAAACGCCAGGCATGATCGACGAAGTCGCCGCAGGGGTTTTGGCATTCGATTCTGCGGCATGTGCGACAGGCATCAGCAGTGCAAAACCGAGCACGACATATCCTGCCAGTCTATTTATCGCAAGTTTCATGGGTTTCTCCTTAGAAAATGGATGGGAATTGCGGTAAAATTAGCATACTTTAATTTTATTGAGCATGGTAACTATGAACCCCCATAATTTGTTCAGTTCCCTAACCGAATTCAACTTAGGGAACGGCGCACGCGGACAAATGTATTCGCTACCCGCACTCGAAGCTGCCGGCGTCGGCAAGATCTCGCGTCTGCCAGTTTCCATCCGCATCGTACTTGAAGCCATCCTGCGCCACTGCGATGGCAAAAAAGTCACTGAACAGCACATCCGCGAACTCGCGAACTGGCAGCCGAACGGCAAACGTACCGAAGAGATCCCGTTCATCGTCGCCCGCATCCTGTTACAGGACTTTACCGGCGTACCATTACTGGCCGACCTCGCAGCGATGCGCTCCGCCACGGCGAAAGCGGGCAAAAACCCCAAGCTCATCGAACCGCTGGTGCCGGTGGACATGGTCGTCGATCACTCGGTGCAAGTTGACGTTTTCAACCAGCCTGACGCATTACAGCAAAACATGCAACTGGAATTCATCCGCAACCGTGAACGCTACCAGTTTCTGAAATGGGGCATGCAGGCATTCGACACCTTCAAGGTCGTGCCGCCCGGCATCGGTATCGTGCATCAGGTCAACCTCGAATACCTGGCGCGCGGCGTGATGGAAAAAGACGGCGTGTATTATCCTGATACGCTGGTCGGTACCGACTCCCATACCACGATGATCAATGGCCTCGGCATCGTCGCCTGGGGCGTAGGCGGCATTGAGGCAGAAGCCGGCATGCTCGGCCAGCCGGTGTATTTCCTCACCCCCGATGTGGTCGGCGTCAACCTCAAGGGCAAAATCCGCGAAGGCGTCACCGCAACCGACGTGGTGCTGACCATCACCGAAATGCTGCGCCGCGCCAAGGTTGTCAGCAAATTCGTCGAGTTCTTCGGCGAAGGTGCCGCCGCCCTGTCATTGCCCGACCGCGCGACCATTGCCAATATGGCGCCCGAATACGGCGCAACCATGGGCTTCTTCCCGGTCGATGAGGCCACTTGCGCTTATTATGCCGCTACCGGCCGCAGTGCCGAGCAAGTCGCCACTATCCGCAATTATTTCCAGGCGCAGGGCTTGTTCGGCATCCCCGCCGCTGGCGATTGCGATTACTCCGAAGTGCTGGAGCTTGATCTGGGCAGCGTGGTGCCTTCCGTCGCCGGCCCACGCCGCCCGCAGGACCGCATCGAGCTCGGTCACGTCAAGAGCAAATTCGCCGAGCTGTTCGCCAAACCGGTCAGCGAAGGCGGCTACGGCAAGGAAGCTGCCGCTCTCACCCAGCGCGTGCCGTACGATTCAGCCACACTCGGTCATGGCGATGTGGTGATTGCCGCCATCACCTCATGCACCAACACTTCCAACCCCAGCGTGATGCTGGCAGCCGGCTTGCTGGCGAAGAAAGCCGTCGCCAAGGGCCTGACCGTACCGGCCCACGTCAAGACTTCATTAGGCCCCGGTTCGCGCGTCGTCACCGAATATCTCAAGGAAGCCGGCCTGCTCGATGCACTGGGCGATGTCGGCTTCAAGCTGGTCGGCTACGGCTGCACCACCTGTATCGGCAACTCCGGACCGCTGCCGGCCGCCATCGAGTCTGCCATCGTCGGCAACGATCTGGTCGCAACGTCGGTGTTGTCCGGCAATCGCAATTTTGAAGCGCGCGTACACCAGAACGTCAAGGCCAATTTCCTGATGAGCCCGCCGCTGGTGGTGGCTTATGCGCTGGCCGGCACCATGAACAAGGATCTCGGCACCGAACCGATCGGCACCGGCAAAGACGGCCAGGCCGTGTACCTGAAGGACATCTGGCCCAGCCTGGAAGAAGTCGCCGCAGTCATGGGCACCGCCACCAATCCCGACACCTACCGTGCCATGTATGCCGACTTCACGGCCAACAACCCGCTGTGGGCGGCCGTTCCGGCACCGGTCGGCAGCGTGTACGAATGGGACAATGCCTCCACCTACATCCAGCAACCGCCGTTCTTTGACGGCGCAGCAGGCGACAGTGGCGTAATCCACGGCGCACGTGCACTGGCAGTATTCGGCGATTCGGTGACCACCGACCACATCAGCCCGGCAGGCGCCATCAAGCCGAGTTCGCCGGCGGGCCGGTTCCTGCAGGAACACGGCGTGGACAAGGCCGACTTCAACAGTTACGGCGCGCGGCGCGGCAATCACGAAGTAATGATGCGCGGCACCTTTGCCAATGTGCGCATCAAGAACCTGATGTTACCCGGTAGCGAAGGCGGCATTACCCGTCATCAGCCGGACGGCGAGGAAATGGCAATTTACGATGCCGCCATGCGCTATCAAGTTGCAGCCACGCCATTAATGATCTTTGCCGGCGAAGAATACGGCACCGGATCTTCCCGCGACTGGGCGGCAAAGGGCACGCGATTGCTCGGTGTCAAGGCCGTCGTTGCCAAGAGCTTCGAGCGCATCCACCGCGCCAACCTGGTGGGCATGGGCGTGCTGCCATGCCAGTTCAAGGACGGCATGGGTGCCGACACCTTGCAGCTGGACGGTAGCGAAACCTTCGACCTGCTCGGGCTGGAAAACGGCATCACCCCGCAGCAGGATGTGCAACTCATCATTCACCGCACCAATGGTACGACTGACACCGCGACCGTAAAACTTCGCATCGACACTCCGATTGAAGTGGATTACTACCAGAGCGGCGGCATCCTGCCCTTCGTGCTGGCTCAACTGCTAGGGAGCTGAAAACATGTCCGACCTTAACGATCCCCGCGTATTCTTTGCCGCTGAACGCACCTTGCTGGCATGGAATCGCACCAGCCTGACACTGATGGCATTCGGCTTCGTGGTGGAGCGTTTCGGTCTGTTTCTGCACATGCTGGCACCACAAGCGGCGCAGGCATCCAAAGCACTGGAACGCGGCGTTTCGTTCTGGGTGGGAATGGGTTTCATCCTGCTCGGCAGCGCACTGGCGATACTGGCGGTAATACAATATCGCAGTGTATTGCGCACGCTCAAACCCATAGAGATCCCTGACGGCTACTGGGCCAACATGGCCGCCATCAGCACCTTGATACTCGCCGGCCTGGGCATTGCGCTCTCGACCTACCTGTTCGCCGGCCTAAAATAAATCCAACACATACATACAACATGACTCGCAAAATCCTCGTAACTTCGGCTCTCCCTTACGCCAACGGCGCCATCCACCTCGGCCATCTGGTCGAATACATCCAGACCGACATCTGGGTACGCTTCCAGAAAATGCAGGGGCACGAATGCTACTATGTGTGTGCTGACGACACCCATGGCACGCCGATCATGCTGCGTGCGGAAAAGGAAGGCATTACTCCGGAAGCCCTGATAGATCGCGTCCACGGCGAACATCTGCGCGATTTCACCGGCTTCCATGTCAATTTCGACAGCTATCACTCGACCAATTCCACAGAAAACCGAGAACTTGCCAGTCGAGTCTATCTCAACTTGCGCGACGCGCAGCTGATCGAACGTAAAACCATCGAACAGTATTACGACACCAGCAAGGAAATGTTCCTGCCCGACCGCTTCATCAAGGGTCAGTGCCCGAAATGCGGCGCGCAGGATCAATACGGCGACAGCTGCGAAGTGTGCGGCGCGACGTATTCGCCGACCGACCTGATCAACCCGGTATCCGCCGTATCCGGCACGCCACCGGTACGCCGCGAATCCGAACATTACTTTTTCAAGCTCGGCGACTGCGCCAACTTCCTGCGCGAATGGACACGCTCCGGCGCGCTGCAGAACGAAGCCGCCAACAAGCTCGACGAATGGTTCTCCGCCGGCCTGCAGAATTGGGACATTTCGCGCGACGCGCCGTATTTCGGTTTCGAAATACCCGATGCGCCGGGCAAATATTTCTACGTATGGCTGGATGCGCCTATCGGCTATATGGCCAGCTTCAAGCATCTCGCCGCCAGCAAACAACTGGATTTCGATGCCTGGTGGCAACCGGATACCGACACCGAGCTCTATCATTTCATCGGCAAGGATATCCTCTACTTCCACGCGTTGTTCTGGCCGGCCATGCTCAAGAATGCAGGCTACCGCACGCCGAACGGCATCTTCGCGCATGGCTTCCTCACCGTCAACGGCGCAAAAATGTCCAAATCACGCGGCACCTTCATCACTGCCGAGAGCTATCTCGCCAGCGGCATGAACCCGGAATGGCTGCGCTACTATTTCGCCGCCAAGATCAACGGCAGCATGGAAGATCTCGACCTCAGCCTCAGCGACTTCATCGCCCGCGTCAACAGCGATCTGGTCGGCAAATACGTCAACATCGCCAGCCGCACCGCGGGTTTCATCGCCAAGCGTTTCGGCGGCAAGCTGGCCGACACCTTGCCGACTTCCGAGCTGCTCAACGAGCTGCAGCACAGCGCCACGCTGATCGCCGAATGCTACGAAAGCCGCGATTTCGGCCGTGCCTTGCGCGAGATCATGCATCTCACCGACAAGGCCAACCAGTACGTCAACGACAACAAACCATGGGAAATCGCCAAACAAGGCGGCGAAGATGCCTTGCTGCACGAGATATGCAGCGTCAGCATCAACCTGTTCCGCCTGCTCACGCTCTACCTCAAGCCGGTGCTGCCGAAACTGGCCGCCGATGTCGAGCAGTTCCTCAACATTCCGGCGATGACCTGGGCGGATGCGAACACCTTGCTGGCCAAGCACACCATCAACACCTACACTCACCTGATGACACGCGTCGATCAGAAGCAGATCGATGCAATGATCGCCACCAACATCAGCGAACCCATACCTGCAGCCCCCATTCCGGAAACCAGACCCGCCATGAATATCGCCCCTATTAGCGAACTGATCAGCATCGACGACTTCAGCAAGATCGACTTGCGCGTCGCCAGGATCGCCAACGCCGAACACGTGGAAGGCGCAGACAAACTCATCCGCCTGACGCTGGACATCGGCGAAGGCACCACCCGCAACGTCTTTGCCGGCATCAAATCCGCTTACGATCCGGCTGCACTCATCGGCCGCATGACCGTGATGGTCGCCAACCTCGCGCCGCGCAAAATGAAGTTCGGCTTGTCCGAAGGTATGGTACTGGCCGCCTCCGGCGACACTCCGGGCCTGTTCATCCTCAGCCCTGACGAAGGCGCAACACCAGGCATGCGGGTTAAATAGCAGAAACATTGCCCGCGAAGGGCACGAAAAGCACAAAAAATGACATTTATCCCCTCCCGACCCGCTACCTGGCTGCCTGCTCTGCTGTTGCTGCTGGGGTTAGCAGGTTGCGGTACCTTGCCGAAGCAACCTGAAACCGCTCCGCCAATAGCGGCACGACCCGCCCCTAAAATCGCGCTGGTGCTGGGCGGCGGCGGTACCCGCGGTTTCGCCCACATCGGCGTCATCAAGGCGCTGGAAGCGCAAGGCATCGCGCCAGGCATCATTGTCGGCACCAGCGCCGGCGCTGTGGTCGGTTCGCTCTACGCGTATGGCTACAACGGTTTTGAATTGCAGACGCTCGCCATCCAGATGGAGGAACAATCGGTAATAGACTGGGTCTGGCCTGATCGCGGCATATTCAAAGGCGCCGCCTTGCAGAAATTCATTAACGATGCAGTCAAACAGACGCCCATAGAAAGACTCAAGCGTCCCTTTGCTGCAATCGCTACCGATTTAGGCAGCGGCGAGATCATGGTGTTCCGCACCGGCAATACAGGACAGGCAGTACGCGCCTCCAGTGCGGTGCCTGGCGTCTTCCAGCCGGTCACCATCCTCGGCCGCAGCTATGTGGACGGCGGCCTCGTACGGCCGGTTCCAGTCAGCGAAGCACGTGCGCTCGGCGCCGATTTCGTCATCGCCGTGGATATTTCCAACAAGCCGAAAAGCAATACGACCGCAAGCACGCTGGATGTACTGATGCAAACCTTCGATATCATGAGCCAGAGCATCAATCGCTATGAACTCCCCAAAGCCGACATGGTCATACGCCCGCGTACGGATGGTATTGATGTCAGCAGCCTGGACGGACGGCACATTGCCGTGCTGGAAGGCGAAAAAGCCGCAGCGGCCATCATGCCCGAACTCAAGGCAAAATTGGACAAACTGCGCAAAATGCGCTGATACTTGCAACTGCACGCTACAAAGCTCCCTGGCGATTCTCAATCAGCACAGACCCTATGCCATGACCACCACCATCATCGCTCCCGATTTCACTGCATTGGATCAGATATCACGCAAACTGCAAGCGCACGGCTATGGTGTATTGAGTCCATCCGGCGTTTGCGAGCTGGCGCATTGCGAGCCGGCGGCACTGGAAATAATTAAGCCTGGTTGGGACGATCTGCCGGTTGACAATTTCCTGCGCGACGGCGGCCGCTACCGGCGACGCAGGCATGCCAGCTTTATCGTAAACGGGGCGACAGTCACCCAGACCCCGCACCGTCCGCATTGGCAGCCGCTGGAATACAATGCGCTGCATGGCGGCATGCAACGTTTGTTCGAACCGATAGCGCCCGCCACGATTAACCAGCCGGTATGGTCGCCGCTGTTACAGGCTATCGGCGGCATATGTTCCAGCCTCAAAGGCGCGCAGCCCTGGTATGTCGAAGCTCACCAGTTCCGCATCGATACCAGCAATGGCATAGGCCGCCCTACGCCCGAAGGCGCACATCGCGACGGCGTGGATTTTGTCGCGATCCTGCTGGTAGCGCGGGAGCACATCAAGGGCGGCGAAAGCCGGATATTCGAAGCCGACAGCTCGAATGGCCAGCGTTTTACCTTGATGACACCGTGGACCCTGCTTTTGCTCGACGACGAACGCGTCATCCACGAATCCACCCCCATACAGCCCACCGCCGAGGATGGCCACCGCGATACCCTGGTGCTGACTTACCGATCAGGCGGATTTCAGGAGCAGCCTTACTGATGGATGATGCGCGACATTGCAGCAGGGATTTTCAATCATCCCAGTCGTCCCACTCGACCTTGTTCTCCGCCAGATAGCGGCTAACGGCCTGCCCCACCGTCGGGAAAAAGCTCTCGATACCGATCTTGTTGAACAACCCGTAATGTTTGAGCCGGTCCTTGACCGGGCCTTTCATGCCGGCGAAGCACAACTCGATATCCGCCTGGATCAGCATCTGATCCAGATCGGCCAGCATATCCGCTGCGGTAGTATCGACATCCGTCACCGGTTCGGCCACCACTACGACCCAGCGCGCTGGTGTCGGAGCATTCACTACGGCAAGCAGCACATGCTCGCGGAATATCTCGGCATTGGCAAAAAACAGCGGCGCATCCCAGCGGAACAATACCAGCCCCGGAATCTGTCGCCCCTCGGGATGACGCGATATATCATGGTAGCCTTTCATGCCGTCGACGCGGCCCAGGACGGCATCGTAAGGCCGCCAGGCGCGCCAGACAAAAGCCAGCAACGCCAGCCCGACGGCAATAAAGATGCCTTGAATCACGCCCAGCAGTATCACACCAAAGAAACAGGCCATGGACAGCGTAAATTCGCCGCGGCGCAAATGATACAGATGCAGCAGCCCGGCAATCTCGACCAGCCCGAAACACGCGAAGATCACCACGGCGCCCAGTGCCGCATAAGGCAAGTCCTGCAACAGCGTCGGCGCATAAATCAGCAACAACGCGATACACAGCGCACCGACGATACCGGCGAGCTGGGTCCTGGCCCCCGCCGATTCAGCCACCGGCGTGCGCGACGAGCTGCTGGTGACGGGAAATCCCTGAAACAGGCCGGTAGCGATATTGGCCATCCCGAGCGCGATCAGCTCCTGATTGCTATTCACCTCATAGCTGCCGCGCAAGGCGTAAGTGCGCGAGAGCACACTCAAATCGGCAAAGGACACCACCGCAATGGCCACGGCGCCCGGCAACAGACTATTGAATTCGCTCATTGAAATACCGCCAACATGAAAGGCGGGCAAACCTTGCGGCAGCGCTCCCACGACAGCGATGCCCAGCTGAGCGGCAAGATCGAAATACCATACCAGCAGCGTCGCGCCGACCACCGCAATCAATATCCCCGGCACTTTGGGCAAGCGATGCTTGAATGCCAGCATCACCAGCAGGCTGCCCAGTCCGATTGCAACCGCTCCCCAGTTGATCAGCCCGTGCTGCAAGCCGAGCACTAGGCCGTGGCTTTGCTGCAGAACGCCGTCGCCCGTCACTGCAAAGCCGAAAATTTTGGACAACTGGCCGACCAGAACCGTCAGCGCGATACCGTTGAGGTAGCCGTAGCGGATCGGTTTTGAAATCAGCTCGGTGATAAAACCGAAGCGAATGAAACCCGCGAGCAGACACAAGGCACCGGACATGATCGCCAGCATGCCGGCCAGCAGCACGATTCGATCAGGGCTGCTGGCCGCCAGCGGCAAAATGGCAGCGGCAATCAATGCGGAGAGTGCGGAATCAGGCCCCAGTACCAGAATGCGGCTGGGACCGAACACCGCATAAGCGACAAGCGGAATAATAGTAGCATACAGGCCATAAATGGCAGGCAAGCCGGCTGCGACGGCATATCCCATACCGACAGGGAACAGGATTGCGGTCAATACCAGTCCTGCCAGTATGTCCTGTGACAGCCACCCCAGCCGATAATTGCGCAGCACGGCAAGGCCGGGCATCCAGCGCGCCAGGCCGCCAGGCTGCGTTTCATGGAAAAAGGAATTAACGGGAGAATCCGGATCGGTCATCGCTACAAATCCCTATTAAGAGGCGTATCCAGGAAAACCATACCAGCATTCAAGCACACAAGTCGGACAGGCGGGTTTGAGACCTCTGCACGATCGGCACATACGGCCTTTAACAGACTCCCGTAATTTTCCTGATATCCAGCCCCCATTTAGCCACGTCCTCCACGCTTTCGATGACATCCTGCGTGCGCGACATGTCAACCAGTTCCATGGCAATAAACGCGTTCGAGCGGCTGGAAAAGAATACCTTCACGATAGGCTTTAACAGGCTCCGATTGGACTGGTCGGTCACCACTGCCAATCGGCCCGACTTCAGTTTAAGCAGCGTACCCACAGGATAAATCCCTACAGTTTTTACAAACGCCTGGAACACCGCCTGATCGAAATGACCATCCTGCCATTCCGCCATCTTGCGTAATGCCTCGGCTGGCGCCCAGCCTGACTTGTAACAACGATTGGAGGTAATCGCATCATACACATCGCACACCGCGCCCATCCGCGCTGCCATGCTAAGTGCAGGAGCGGATAGCCGATCCGGATAACCTGTGCCGTCCACGCGCTCATGGTGGTGCAAGCAGACATCCAGTGCGACCTCATCCACTCCCGAAGAAGCTTTCAGCATTTCCCAGCCTCTTGTCGAATGGGTCTTGATGATTTCGAACTCCTGCTCGGTCAAACGTCCGGGCTTGTTCAATACATCTTGAGGGACGGCCATCTTGCCCACGTCATGCAACAATCCGGCCATGCCCAGGGATTTCAGCGCATCGCCTTCCATGCCCATCTGTTTGCCCAATGCGATCATCAGCGCACACACTGCAACGGAATGCAGATAAGTGTAATCGTCCTTGTTCTTCAATTTGACGAGATTGAGTAGCGCACCGGAATTACGGGAAACCGACTGGCTGATTTCATCCACCAGCGTGGATATCTCGCCGATCGGCAGTGCTTTGCCCATACGCGCTTCTTCAAACATCGAAATGACTGCCTGTTTGGCCTTGTCCCGCAATTTTTGGGCCCGCTCCAGCTCCTGTTCCAGGGACACGCGTTCTTCTGTTTTTTGCAGCTGCGTCGTTGCTTGCAGCAACACGGCTTGCGCTTGTCTCTCAGCTTCCTCAGCGGATACTTCCTGCACCGGAGATGCGACATCCAGTCCTTTCGAGGTATCAATCCACACTTCTCGAATCCCGCTTTGTTGCAGTGCCGCCAAATCCTTCTTGTCCCCAAGCTTGAAGGAAGTCTTCCAGAATGGGTGGTCCATCCAGCTCCCGCACAGCTCATCGATATACATACCCATACGGATATCATGCACGCTAATTTTCTTACGCATAACGCTGCCCCCATCTCGCAGCAAAACTTGCCGGTTATTATTTTTCAATCACATCATTAGGCGATGAAGACCGCCTGTATGATTTGTTGCCTCTGGCATAAGTTTATGCCAAATCGGCACGACCATCCCTAATTCTTTTCCGCGAGCGGACATGCTGCGGCTGTGGTCATACCTGCTCATCCACGCCGCCAATGCTCAAGCTTGATCTGCAACCGGATCTGACCGTTGTAATGATTCAGCTCAGGCTGATAAACCGCATGGATAACTGCAGGCAGCAACTCCGTGCGATTAAACAGGATGCTGTCAAAGCGTCGCCCCCCGCTTTCCAGCTGCAATTTCAGATGCCTGTCTTTGAGGATACGCTGCTGCGCGACCCGGAATTCGCCATCAAAACTGGGAGCAGGGAACCCCTGGCCCCACACTTGCGCATGAATCACCTGCGCAAGTTCAACATTGAGTTCATTCGGCGCCAGACTGCCATCGGTAGGAATCGTCCGTGCCAGATCAGCCGGGCTTAACAGGCCTTGCACCGTCTGCTCGAACAGACTGACGAACTCGGCGAAATCCGTCTCGCGGATGGACAAACCCGCAGCAGCGGCGTGTCCGCCAAATTTCAAAATCAGATTCGGCGCCCGCTTGGAGACGATATCCAGCGCATCGCGCAGATGCAACGGTCCGATGGAACGGCCAGAGCCTTTGATTTCGCCGTTATTGCCGCGGGCAAAGCAGATCACCGGCCGATGGAATTTGTCCTTGAGCCGCGACGCGAGGATGCCAATGACGCCCTGGTGCCAATCCGGGTCGAACATGGCCAGACTGTAACTCTCGGTAGTGGTGATATGCTCCAGGCTGGCCAGGGCTTGCGCTTGCATATCGGCTTCTATGCTGCGACGTTCGGCATTGAGGGCATGCAGGCGTTGCGCCATGATTTCGGCAGCAGCATCGTCCTCGCTCAACAAGCAGGCAATGCCCAGCGACATGTCTTCCAGACGTCCGGCGGCGTTCAGCCGCGGCCCGATCATGAAGCCCAGATCGGCGGCAGTGGCGGTGGCGATAGGCCGGGCAGCCGCATTGAATAATGCCCGGATGCCGGCACAGGCACGTCCCTGACGCATACGGCGCAAACCCTGTTCGACCAGAATGCGGTTATTGTCATCCAGCCTGACCACGTCGGCGACCGTCCCCAGTGCTACGATATCGAGCAAAACGGCCAGATTCGGCGCTACTCGATCGGCGAACGCACCGCGCGCCTGCAATTCAACGCGCAGCGCCAGCAATACATAAAACATGACTCCGACGCCGGCCAGATGCTTGCTGGGGAACGGGCAATCCGGCTGATTGGGATTGACGATCAACGCGTCAGGCAAGCTGTCGCCGGGCAGGTGGTGGTCGGTGACCAGCACCTCGATACCCAGCGCCTGCGCTGCCTGTACGCCGGCAATGCTGGCGATGCCGTTATCCACGGTAACGATGATGTCAGGATGCTGCTGTGCTGCGAGCTGAACGATCTCGGGAGTCAGGCCATAACCGTATTCAAACCGGTTCGGCACCAGAAACTCCGCCGTCAGCCCCAGCAGACGCAACCCGCGCACCGCGACGGTACACGCGGTCGCGCCATCCGCATCGTAATCGGCAACGACCAGAATGCGCTGCTGACGATCGACCGCATCGGCCAGCCGCGCCGCCATTGCGAGAATGTTCTTCATCGTCCCGAAGTGCAGCAGACCCGATAACCCGGTATCCAGTTGATCGGCCTGCTGTATGCCGCGTGCGGCGTATATCCTGGCCAGAACCGGATGTACGCCGGCAGCGCTCAGTTGTTGCGCATGTTCAGCCGGGAATTCGCGCACGACGATATTGGCTTCGCTCATTCGACCACGCGCACATCAGTCACGAAATATTCGGTTTCGGCAAAACAGCTGGAAGGCACGCCCTTGTGCTGTTCATAATCCAGACTCACGCGCTTGCCCAAATTTTTATTGATCTTGTCGGCAACCGTATCGTCAATCACGGTAAAATCAAATTTTTCGCTCATGGTGCCGGGCATGGAAACCATCGCCAACTCGCCTTCCCAGGTTTTGCAGATCCAGCCTTTTTTGGAAAACTTCTGTACATAGCCGGCACGCTCGCCGGATGAATAGGACCAATGCAAAACCACCCAGGTGTAAACGGCGAACAGCAATACCGGAACCAGGATAAAACCGGCCAGCCAGCGCCATAAAACAGGACGTTGCATCATTCACTCCCTCTATATTATTAATTCAGTCATTCTAACCCAAATGCCTCTTACCTCGCTCACCACCATAGATATCATCCGTCACGGCGAACCCGTTGGCGGGCGTAAATACCGCGGCCAGATCGACGATCCGCTCTCGGAAAAAGGCTGGATGCAAATGCGCAACGCCGTCGGCAGCTTTGATAAATGGCAGCACATAATCAGCTCGCCCTTGTCGCGCTGCCATGAATTCGCGCTCAGCCTGGCACAGCAGCACGATATTCCGCTGAGTCAGGAGCCTCGACTGCGTGAGGTGGGCTTTGGCGCATGGGAAGGTCTGACTGCCGCCGAGATCAGCATCAACGATGCCGACCTGCTGTTCAATTTCAAACGCAATCCGGTCGCCTACCGCCCTCCCGGTGCGGAAACCATAGCGGATTTCTATCAGCGCGTGAGTCTGGCATGGGATGAACTGGCAGCCCGGCATGATGGACAGCATTTACTTGTCGTCTGTCATGCCGGCGTCATCCGCATGATCCTGGCCCATGTATTAGGCATGCCGGCTGCCAACGCTTATCGCATCCAGGTCGGCAGCGCCGCCATCTCCCGCATCACCATAGAGCGACGCGGCACGGATAGCCATGCGAATCTGATGTTTCATGACGGCAGCCTGATAAAAAACAATTAGCATCAGGCAAGCCGGTGCTATCATTATAAAAATGGAGGCATGATGGAACCGACCTCATCCGTAAAAGAATCGAAAAAAGAACGCAATATCAACACCAATGCCAGCGAACATGATCGCACCGCTACGCATGTCCTGCCGATAGCCACCAGCGGCAACAAATCCCGCCAGGAAGAAATTCTTGATCGTCTGCTGATGCAGCAGCCGATCTACGACAAATCAAGGCAGATAACGGCGACCGAACTCAGCCCGCGCATACGCCTTACCTACCCCGAAGACCGGAAAAACGCCAGCCAATTGCGCCAGAGTGATGACACCACGGTGATCGCCGGTGTATTTTCGTTGACCGAAGACGGCAAGCAGCCGCGTCAGCCATTGCTCGTCAGCATCGATGCTGCGACTTTGCTGTCCGAGGATATCAGTTATTTGCCGCCGCGCCATGTCGTTTTCGCGCTGGACATTGATGCGAACCACCTCACGCCCTTGCTGCCAAAACTCAAGCAGCACCAGAAAAACGGCTTTCGCATCCTGCTCAATTACCGCTACGGTGCAACCATTCCCTCTGCCATATGCGGCCTCATCAAACAGGCGCGGCTGGATGTCGGCTCGCTCAATGCCACGGAACTGGAAACCGCCGCCAGCACGCTGCGTCATCACGGCATGCAGACCTTGATCGCATCCAATATACGCTGCCAGGAAACACTGGATTTATGCATCAAGCTGAAATTCGAGGAATTTCAGGGCAGCTATTTCGATCACGAGCCTCCGCTGACGACCAGACCTGCCGAAATCAGTCGTCTGCGCTTGCTCGAGCTGATGGATCGCGTGCTTGCCCGCCACGATTTGGCTGAGCTCGAAGCCCTGATCAAACTCGATGCGCGACTCGGCTACCAGTTGATCGCCTATACCAACACCCTGGACGACAACGGCAGCACCATCGGCTCACTGGCCCAGGCATTGCAACTGCTCAAACATGATGGCCTGTATCGTTGGCTCACATTGCTGCTGCACACCAGTGTAGACGCCAGTCCGCATACGCTGAACCTGCTCAAGTGCGGACTGAGCCGGGCTTTCTTTCTCGAAGCCATGGCGCACAAGAGCCTGCAACGAACCGACCCGCAAGCCATGTACCTGCTGGGACTGTTATCCGTCATCGACAAACTGACCGGCTTCCCTCTGCCCCAGCTTATCGCTCCGCTCAGGCTCAGCCCTGATATCCACGACGCACTGCTCGAACACAAGGGCATCAACGGACTGATGCTCATTCTGACGCGAGCTGCCGAGAATGGCGACCAGGGTCCTCTCGAGGATTACGCAGCGCGCTGCCTGATCAACCCGGTTGAAGTCAATCTCGCCATGATCAACGCCCTGGTAATAGCGGAAACCGCCGGCTTGTGACACGGCTCGCCAGAAACCCGGTCACGGGTGCTAAAATACCCCTTTCCGCTCATGGTTAAACAGCATGACACCCATTCTCGCCTTTAACATCATCACCATTCCCGACACTGAAGGTTTGCGTACCGTGTATGGTACCGGCGCACACGCCAACGCAGAACAGCTCGCCGAAATCGCCTTCCAGCAGGGGCGCCAAAGCCATGTACAGGATCACCTGCCGCTGCACCTGCATCGCATTGCCGCGATTGCCTGCGCCGTGCGCGATGATGAACATTTCCATATCCGTTCGTTGGGCACGCCGAACGAGACCGAAGCCATGCTGATCCAGCATCTTTTCGATGCAGTTGAAAAATACAAGCCGCAGTCGGTGTCATGGAATGGCGCCGGATTCGACCTGCCCCTGCTCGGTTATCGCGCCCTTATTCACCAACTCAGCGCCCCTCGCCAGTGGGATGTCAGCAAACGCGAGCAGCATGTCAGTCTGGTAAACGAACTGTCCTGCCATCAACCGCAAGTCCGGGCGTCGCGCTACGACATCGCCCGTTTGTGCGGCCTGCCTGCCACAGCCGACATCGAACCCAATCAGATATGGTCAGACTGGCGGGCAGGCAAACTCGACCAGATAAGACAACGCAGCGAAATCGACGCACTCAATACCTACCTGATTTACTTGCGTTTCCGGCACCTGCGCAGCGCTATCACGCCGACCCAATACGAAGCCGAATGTAAACTGGTGAAGAATAGCCTGATTCAGCTGGATACGCCGCAGTGGCATGAATATCTCAGTGTTTGGTGATGGAATTATTGGCATGCATAAAGAATATAAAACATGCCGCCATTCATGGGCAGCCGTTATCTGAAAGCCAGGCGATACTTGCTATCGTGTCTCCCCAAATAAACGTCAAAGATACATTACAAACAAAATCACCGGCGCACATCAACCACAACACGCCCGCGCACCTTTCCTTCCAGCAATTCACTCGCTGCTGAAATTGCCTCAGACAGACCGATTTCCCAGGCGATACTGTCCAATTTGGCAATATCAAGATCACGCTCAAGACGGCTCCATGCCTCCTGCCGCACTGACAGAGGCGCCATGACGCTGTCGATACCGTAGAGTGTTACACCACGCAGGATGAAAGGGGCTACCGTTGAAGGGAAATCCATACCACCGGCCAGACCACAGGCAGCGACAGCACCTCGGTACTTGGTTGTCGCGCACGCATTAGCCAAGGTATGGCTGCCTACGGTATCGATGACCCCAGCCCAGCGTTCCTTGCCAAGGGATTTACCTTGGGTCGAGAGTTCATTACGGGGGATGATAGAGCTTGCACCGAGCCTGCTGAGATAATCCGCTTCGGATACACGTCCAGTAGATGCCGTCACCTGATAACCCAGCTTGGCAAGAAGCAGAATAGCCACACTACCTACACCCCCACTGGCACCTGTAACCAGAATCTCTCCATCCTCCGGCTTGATGCCATGTTTTTCCAGTGCCAGCACACAAAGCATGGCCGTGTAACCGGCGGTGCCAATGGACATCGCCTGACGGGCAGTAAATGTTCTTGGCAGGGGAAGCAGCCATTCACCTTTGATTCTGGCAACTTCGGCCAAGCCACCCCAATGTGTTTCTCCGACCCCCCATCCGTTTAAGATGACACAGTCACCTTGTTTCCAAGCAGAATGGGTACTCTCGATCACTGTTCCGGCGAAGTCAATGCCTGGTACCATCGGGAAGCGACGAACAACGGGAGATTTGCCAGTAATTGCGAGGCTATCCTTGTAATTGAGCGTAGACCAATCGACACGAACCATGACATCGCCTTCTGCAAGCATAGCGTCGTCGATATTTTGCAACTGGGCCAGATAACCAGTCTCGCCTCTGGTAATAAGGATTCCTTTGAACATGACGTTTCCTCTTTATGGAATTGAATCAGACCGGTCAACTATAAATTAACCCTGCCAAAATCATGCACGATGTTGCCACAATGGCATTGTGCCTTTTAGTTTGTGTGTAACCATGCCTGCTATTCTACGATCTAAAATTAGAGCGATTTGCAGTTTTAATATCTGTACTCATCCAAAAAACCATCCACCTGCTCCTTCAACAACAATTCAATATGTTCATCCAGGCAATCCAGCATCACAGCATCGGCCATGCTGCGCAACCAGGTAAGCTGACGCTTGGCTAATTGACGGGTGGCGAAGATGCCACGATCACGCATTTCATCGTAGCCATACTCACCTTCCTGATACGACCAGACCTGACGATATCCGACACAACGCATGGAAGGCAGATCGGGATGAAGTTCGTAGCGCTCGCGCAAGCCGGTTAGCTCTTCGAGCAACCCCATGCCCAACATGGCATCAAACCGCTGCGCAATACGCTTATGCAAAACCTGCCGATCAGATGGCATTAGCGCCAGCGGCAGCACTCGATAAGGCAATGCCGCCTCACGGCCTTGCGCCCATGCTGCCGACATCGGTTTGCCGGTTAAACGTACTACCTCCAACGCGCGCTGGATGCGCTGACTGTCAGTTGGCTGCAACCGCGCAGCCGTCATCGGATCGACTTGCGCCAGGTCATGATGCAGGGCCGGCCAGCCACGTTCAGCCGCATCACGCTCAATTTCGGCGCGCAGCCCGGCATCGGCTTGTGGCAGATCGGACAAGCCTTCGCGCAATGCCTTGAAATACAGCATGGTACCGCCCACCAGTAACGGCACACGACCGCGCGCGGTAATATCGGCCATCAACGGCAATACATCGGCACGAAACTGTGCTGCTGAGTAAACTTCGGTAGGTGCGATCAAATCGATCAGGTGATGCGGCGCTGTCGCCAGCGTCGCCGCATCCGGCTTGGCCGTACCGATATCCATGTCACGGTATACCAATGCCGAATCCACGCTGATGATTTCCAGAGGAAACGTTCGCGATAGCGCAACGGCGGCGGCGGTTTTACCCGAAGCGGTCGGCCCCATCAACAGGATCGCGGGTGGCAACATTGTATCGACGTTATTTGATTCGGCCATGATTTACATAAAATTCAATAAGTTAGTTAACATTATACCACACCGGGAGTACGGCTAATCCTTGTCTCGCACCCTTGTTTTGATTACACTTCGGGCTCTTACAGCTTTATCTCAGCCATCATGGATATACTCGAATTAGCCGGCTACGCCCCGCTCAAACAACTCATGGAGTCAGCTCAGGCGGGCGATGTTAACGCGCAATACAATCTGGGCGTTCTTTATTTCGAAGGCAAGGACGCACCGCAGGATTATATGGAAGCCGCCAAATGGTACGGTGCGGCAGCCGACCAGGGCGACAAGCAAGCTCAGTTCAATCTGGGTTTGATGTTTTATCGCGGCATCGGCTTACCGCAAAACTACGAATATGCCTACCAGCTATTTGAACAGGCGGCGAATCAGGGCGATGAACGCGCCCGGCTCGGCATGAGCGCGATTTTAACCGAAGCACCGCCGGACATCGCTGCCAAAATTAAATCCATTTCACACAATCAATTAAACTGAATCGCTCATCATGCAAATCGGAACCCCGCTCTCCCCGCCGCCACTCGCGTCATGCTGCTAGGCAGCGGTGAATTAGGTAAAGAAGTCATCATCGAACTGCAGCGCCTGGGCGTGGAAGTCATCGCCGTCGATCGCTATGCCAATGCCCCCGGGCATCAGCTCGCCCACCGCGCCCATGTCATCGACATGACGGATCGCGCTGCGTTGCGCGCATTGGTGGAACAGGAACGTCCGCATTTCATCGTGCCCGAAATCGAAGCCATTGCAACCGATGAATTACAAGCTATAGAGCAGGCCGGCTTGAGCCAAGTCATTCCGACCGCACGTGCGACCCAGCTCACGATGAATCGTGAAGGCATCCGTCGGCTGGCTGCCGAAACGCTGGGACTTCCCACCTCGCCCTATCGCTTTGCCGACAGTTTGGGTGCACTGCGCGATGCTATCGACTCACATATCGGCTTCCCTTGCATCGTCAAGCCGGTGATGTCCTCCTCCGGCAAAGGACAGTCCTTCCTGAAAAGCGCTGATGACGTTGCAACGGCTTGGGAATACGCAGCCAGCGGCGGGCGTGTCGATCAGGGTCTGGTCATAGTCGAAGGCGTCATCAACTTCGATTATGAAATCACCTTGCTCACGGTGCGCGCCATCGGCGCCTCGGGTGAAGTGGAAACCAGTTTCTGCGAGCCTGTCGGCCACATACAAGTCAAAGGCGACTATGTCGAATCCTGGCAACCGCAGGCGATGTCTGCCACGGCATTGGCGCGAGCGCAGAATATCGCGTTGCGCGTAACCGAAAATCTCGGCGGGCGCGGTTTGTTCGGGGTTGAGCTATTCGTCAAAGGTGATAATGTGTGGTTTTCCGAAGTTTCGCCACGTCCGCACGATACCGGCATGGTCACCATGTGCAGCCAATACCAGAGCGAATTTGAGTTGCATGCACGCGCTATCCTCGGCCTGCCTGTCGATACCCGCTTGCGCGAACCCGGTGCATCGGCAGTCATTTATGGCGGCATGGATGCGGATGCCATTGCATTCAACGGCGTTGCTGCTGCGTTGAATGTACCACGCAGCAGTATTCGCCTGTTCGGCAAGCCGGCTTCATTTGTACGCCGGCGCATGGGCGTGGCGCTCGCCTGCGCAGAAAATGCCGACGAAGCGCGTACACGGGCCAAACTGGCAGCCAGTCTGGTCACTACCAGCAAGGTCTAAGCCATTAGCAGACAAAGGGTTTTACACGTTACCCACATTATCTGTGGATAACTTTGTGGGTAACGTGTTCACCAAGCCGTTAAGTTCCGCGCTGATAAGGCTTTTTATTTGTAGCTTATTTTTTATTTCGAAAACATATTAAATATAAACATACACTTAAAAATACTTCCTAATGTCAAGTTTCAGTAAGAAAAAATCTTACCTAGTGTTCCCATCTGTGGAAAATCCTTGACATGGCACCATAAAAAAAGGTGAAATTTCACTGGCGAGCGCTAAGTCCGTTGCCTATAAGGCTTTTTCTCAGTTACCCACATATTCTGTTGATAACTTTGTGGATAAAATGTTTAACAACGCGTTAAGTCTCACGCCAATAAGACTTTTTGGCGCCAGCTTATTTTTTATCACATTAGTTTATACATTTAAATCAACAAGTTAATAAACATGCTCGCCGTCAAGAACTTTTTAAAAAATCCGGATTAAATTTAAATTACTGTGGAAAAGACTTGACAATACCCACCTCATGCAGATGAATTTCACACCCACAATTCCTATACTGGCTGTCAGCGCCTTTAACCGCCTGATACAGCAAACACTGGCAAGCACAATCCCGCTTACCTGGGTTGCCGGTGAAATTTCCAATCTGACCCGCGCAGCGTCCGGGCATTGGTACTTCTCGCTAAAAGACACTACCGCGCAAGTACGCTGCGTCATGTTTCGCGGACGCAATCAATATGTAGACTGGCAACCTGAAAATGGCATGCAGGTTGAGGTACGCGCCACGCCCGGTTTATATGAGCCGCGCGGCGAATTCCAGTTACAGGTCGACACCTTGCGCCGGGCCGGGCTGGGCATGCTGTTTGAAGCGTTTGAACGCCTCAAGCGCCAGCTGGAGCAGGAAGGCCTGTTTGCCGATACCCGCAAACGCGCCATTCCGGCGATGCCGCGGCGTATCGGCATCATTACGTCGCCCCAGGCTGCGGCGTTACGCGACGTATTAACCACGCTCAACCGCAAAATGCCTGGACTGCCCGTCATACTTTATCCATGCCAGGTACAGGGCGCGACAGCTGCGGCTCAAATCGTTACAGCCTTGAATGCGGCCTATCAGCGTGCCGAATGCGATATACTCATCATCTGCCGCGGCGGCGGCAGCATAGAGGATTTATGGTCATTCAATGACGAAACCGTCGCTCGGGCAGTCGCAGCCAGTCCGATTCCCATCATCAGCGGTGTCGGACACGAAACGGATTTCACCATAACCGACTTCGTTGCCGATCTGCGCGCGCCCACACCTACGGCAGCGGCCGTGCTCGCCAGTCCTGATCGCAATCAGTTATTGCAATCACTGGATATGCTCCGGGCGCGCCTGATCCGCCAGTTACGCCACAGTCTGTTCCAGCAACAGCAACAGCTGTCTCACCTCGGGCAGCGCCTTATTCATCCCGGAAAGAAACTGGGTGCCCAGCAAGCGCAGGCCAATCACCTCGCCAGCCGTTTGCGCCACGCTTATCAAAGCGCCAGCCAGCAACGTATCTGGCGGTACCGGCAGCTCGTGCAGCGACTAAAACACCAGCTTCCCGATCCTGGCATTTATATACAGGCATTGCAGCAGCAGCAAAGCCGGCTGCAACTGGCCATGCACCATCAGCTGGCGCAACGGCTGACAGCACTGGATCGCATCAACAGCCACTTGAAACACCTCAGCCCGACTGCCGTACTTGCGCGCGGTTACAGCATGGTGCGCAATGAACAAGGCGACATCATCCGCGACGCCACTCAGATCAGCGTGCACGAAAAACTCAGCATCCATTTCGCTCACGACAGTGCGGATGTACAGGTAAGGAAATTACACGCATCCAATCGTTTGAAAAAATGACATTTTCTGGTTATAATGCAGTTCTTGCGAACGAAGCGCATCCTTCAGCCGAAGCGCTTCGCGATTTTTAATCTCATCAGGAGAAAAACATGGCTGTTACTGCCCAACAAAAAGCGCAACTCGTTGCAGAATATCAACACGCTGCAGGCGATACAGGCTCTTCCGAAGTTCAGGTCGCACTGCTGACCGCACGCATCAATGACTTGACCGAGCACTTCAAGGCCAATTCCAAAGATCACCATTCACGTCGTGGCTTGTTAAAAATGGTTAGCCGTCGCCGTAAATTGCTTGACTACCTGAAGCGCACCAACAATGACAGCTACCGTAATCTGCTCACCAAGCTTGGTCTGCGTAAATAATTATCAGGCGATAATCATCGTCTAAATACATACCGCCCCGCCCTTATGAACGCGGGGCGGTTTTGTTTGAACTCTAAAGGATAACAATGAAGATTACCAAATCGTTCCAATTCGGTCGCCACACCGTCACCCTGGAAACCGGCGAAATCGCTCGCCAGGCTGGTGGCGCAGTATTAGTCAGCATGGACGACACCGTCGTTTTAGTAACGGTCGTTGGCAAAAAAGAAGTAAAAGCCGGCCAGGATTTCTTCCCGCTGACCGTCGATTATCAGGAAAAAACCTATGCTGCAGGTAAAATTCCTGGCGGTTTCTTCAAACGCGAAGGCAAACCTTCGGAAAAAGAAACGCTCACTTCACGCTTGATCGACCGCCCGCTGCGTCCATTATTCCCTGAAGCCTTTTACAACGAAGTTCAGATCATCGCTACCGTGTTATCGAGCAACCCTGAAGTTGACTCCGACATTCCTGCGCTGATCGGTGCTTCCGCTGCGCTCGCAGTATCCGGCATCCCTTTCGCCGGCCCCATCGGCGCTGCGCGCGTAGGCTTCATCAACAACGAATATGTGCTGAACCCGCTGGCAAGCGAATTGCCCAATTCCGCAATGGATCTGGTTGTTGCCGGTACTGCACAAGCGGTACTGATGGTCGAATCCGAAGCGCAGGAACTGCCGGAAGATATCATGCTGGGCGCTGTTGTGTACGGTCACCAGCAAATGCAGGCGGCGATCAACGCCATCAACGAACTGGCCGATGAAGTCAATCCCGAACCATGGAATTGGGAAGCACCTGCAGCCAATGTGGAATTGATTGCCAAAGTCACCGCAGCTGCCGAAGCCGGCTTGATCCAGGCATACAACATCCGCCAAAAAGGCGCTCGCTCGCAGGAAATCGAAGCCGTACGCAGCCGCGTGATGGAACAGCTCGTTACTGCGGATATGGATACACTGGCTGTCAACGAAATCAGCGATATTTTCCATAACCTCGAAGCCAAAATCGTTCGTGGTCAGATCCTGAATGGCGAACCCCGTATTGACGGTCGCGATACCCGCACCGTGCGCCCGATCACCATCCGCACCGGCGTATTGCCGCGCACGCATGGCTCCGCCCTGTTTACCCGCGGCGAAACCCAGGCGCTGGTCATTGCCACTCTCGGCACCGGCCGCGATGAACAGAAAATCGATGCACTGCAAGGCGAATACAGCGACCGTTTCATGCTGCATTACAACATGCCTCCGTATGCTACCGGCGAAACCGGTCGCGTCGGCACACCGAAGCGTCGTGAGATCGGCCACGGCCGTCTGGCCAAGCGCGCACTCGCAGCAATGCTGCCAAGCCGCGAAGACTTCGGCTACACCATGCGCGTGGTTTCTGAAATCACCGAATCCAACGGCTCATCGTCAATGGCTTCCGTTTGCGGCGGCTGCCTGGCACTGATGGATGCAGGCGTGCCGATGAAAGCGCACGTTGCCGGTATCGCCATGGGCCTGATCAAGGAAGAAAACCGCTTTGCGGTGTTGACCGACATCCTCGGCGACGAAGATCACCTCGGCGACATGGACTTCAAGGTAGCCGGTACCGAAGCCGGTATCACCGCATTGCAAATGGACATCAAGATCACCGGCATCACCAAGGAAATCATGAAGGCCGCACTGGATCAGGCCAAGGAAGGCCGCATGCATATTCTTGGCCTGATGAGGAGCGTTGTTGATTCGCCGCGTGTGGAAATGTCTGCTTATGCGCCGCGCATCATCACCATGAAGATCAATCCGGAGAAAATCCGTGACGTTATCGGCAAAGGCGGTGCAGTTATCCGCGCGCTCACCGAAGAAACCGGCACCCAGATTGATATCGGCGAAGACGGCACCGTCAAAATCGCTTGTACCAGCGAAGAAGCCGGGGAGATCGCGAAAAAACGCATCTCCGAAATCACTGCCGAAGTCGAAGTCGGTAAAGCCTACGAAGGTACGGTTATCAAACTACTGGATTTTGGCGCGATCGTCACCGTATTGCCAGGCAAGGATGGTTTGCTGCATATCTCGCAAATCGCCCATGAACGCGTCAATGCGGTAAGCGACTACCTCAAGGAAGGCCAACCGGTTACGGTCAAAGTACTGGAAGCCGACGAGAAAGGCCGTTTGCGTCTTTCCATGAAAGCGCTGATCGAAGCACCGAAGAAGGAAGAAGAAGCACCGGCTGCTGAACAGTAATGCAGCCATAGCAGGCAACAAAAAAGCAGCCAGTTGGCTGCTTTTTTGTTGCCTGCATTCTGTCCAGTGACTAAACCGGTTCGAACCCAGCTGAGGACAAGTAACTATTCTGCCACTTTTTCACCGAGGAAATTTTCCCACCAGCGCTTGCGATTATTCGGTACGATCCTGGGTTGCAAATCGGTTGGCGCTACCTGACTCATCACCCAGCCGGGCAATACTCTGTCCTTGCTGGATCCGCATGAGACACCAAGATGATGCGGATCGTAAATCACGATAAATTGCGGACTTTGCAGATCATCGGCATAGACGATACCGCAATATTTTTCTTCGTGCTCTTTCCGCAACAGCGCATCGATTTGCTGGATAAAATCACTTACTTGCTGACCGCTGGCCGGCGCATCCGGCACGTTCTGCCCCACCGCATAAAGATACCAGCCGGCATTGACGTCCACACGTGGCCAGAATGCTGTCAGTTGATCCCACGACAACAAGCTATATAACAAACCGTCCAGCCTGGTTTCAAATTCGCTCATATTGCCTCACAAAATCGATTTAGCGGGCGACCTGACGCTCGCGGAACTCATCCAGAGTTTTGCAATCTATGCACAGGGTTGCTGTCGGGCGCGCTTCCAGCCGTTTCAAGCCGATTTCAACGCCACAGGCTTCACAATACCCGTATTCATCGTGATCGATCTTGGCAAGCGTCTCATCGATCTTCTTGATCAATTTACGCTCACGGTCGCGGTTGCGTAATTCCAGAGCCATGTCGGATTCCTGACTGGCACGGTCGTTCGGATCGGCGAACAAGGTTGCGTCTTCTTGCATGGCATGAATGGTACCATCGATGTCTTGCGACAACTCCGCTTTCCAAGCCTCAAGTATTTTGCGAAAATGAAGAAGTTGTGCTGCATTCATATACTCTTCATCAGCTTTGGGAGTATAGGGAGTAAATTTAGTAAATTCTGTGGCCATAGTATTTTATGTCGCTTCCGATTGAACTAAAAAAGGCAAACTACTTTAATATCAGAAATCTGCTCCAAGAGCAACAAGGATGAACATAAATGCAATTACAAGCTCTCATATTTGACGTTGACGGCACGCTTGCCGACACCGAGCGCGACGGCCATCGCGTCGCTTTTAATGCTGCCTTCCGCGAATACGGACTGGACTGGGAATGGGATGTCGCCCTTTATGGGCAATTGCTCGCCGTTACCGGTGGCAAGGAGCGCATGAAATACTATGTCGAGTCATTCCGCCCCGACTATACGCCGCCCGCCGACTTCAATGATCTGGTTGTGGAATTGCATCGCGCCAAAACTCGCCACTATACCGATATGCTGCAACAAGGCGGCATTCCGTTGCGGCCTGGCGTAAAACGGCTGATACAGGAAGCCCGCGATGCCGGTTTGCGTCTGGCAATCGCGACCACGACCACACCGGAAAACGTCACTGCATTGCTTAAATACAGCATGGCTGACGATGCAGCGGACTGGTTCGAAGTCATCGCCGCAGGCGATATCATTCCTGCAAAGAAACCGGCGCCCGACATTTACGTATGGGCGATGCAGCAGATGGGACTGCCCGCCGAAGCCTGCTTCGCTTTCGAAGACTCGGAAAACGGCATTCGTTCCAGCCTGGGCGCCGGATTAAAGACGCTCGTCACCATCAATGACTACACGCAGAATCATGATTTCAGCGGCGCAGCCGCTGTCGTCAGTGACATGGGCGAAACCGGTGCCGCGCCGCAAATAATCAGCGGCAGCTTGCATGGCGAGCCTTATGTCAATCTGGCTGCAATACGAGCCTGGCATGCCGCGCAATAGCGCAGCAGAGTGATTCAATTCAGCGCCGAGCAAGCAGCCGATTAATCATGCTGCCCGGCGATCTTGCCGGTTTTAAACAGGTTATCGCGCAACTCGTGATCCAGCACCGGGTCGCGACGCCGGATCCATTCCAGCACCATGGCGGCATGCTCTTTTTCTTCATCGCGATTATGCATGAGAATTTCCTTGAGCTCCGGATCGGTACAGGCATCGACACGCTGGTTATACCAGTCAACCGCTTCCAGCTCTTCCATTAAAGAAGTAATCGCCCGGTGCATATCCTGAGTTGCATCGCTTAATTTTTCCAGTGCTTCATGATAGCCTTCGTTTGCCATTCCAATTCCCCTTATAATGCAATGCACATGCTTCGTTACACTAAGTTACAGCCCCCCATTTGTCAATCAGAGAGGAGACAGTGAAAATGCCGACACGACCTATTCCCGATGACGAAGAACTGCGAGCACGCATGTCCCCCGAGCAGTATCACATTTGCCGCGAACACGGCACCGAGCGCGCCTTTACCGGCAAATACTGGGACCATAAGGCAGCCGGCACCTATCATTGCGCCGTATGTGGGGAAACATTATTTGACGCCGCTCATAAATACGATTCAGGCAGCGGCTGGCCCAGCTTCTGGCAATCCGCCAACCCGGAGGCGATAGAAGAACGTGTCGATCACAGTCTGATGATGGCACGCACAGAAGTCCTTTGCCGACATTGCCACAGCCATTTAGGGCATGTTTTTAATGACGGACCACCCCCAACTGGGTTACGCTATTGCATTAACTCTGCTTCACTTGAATTTGAACCCCAACCTTGAATAACCGCATGCACACTGCCACGATTACATCAATACAACAAGCCTCGCCCAGCGTCAAAATTTTCCAGCTGGATTACGGTCAGCAACCTTTTCGTTATCTGGCCGGACAATGGATAGACCTATACGCCAATGTGAATGGCAAAACCGAAGTGGGCGGGTATTCCATGACCTCCTCACCGCATCAGTCCGGCAGCGGCATAGAACTGGCGGTCAAATCCAGTACACGCCATCCGGTAACGCGCTGGCTGCATGAAGATGCCAAAATCGGCGATACCGTGCGGATTTCCGATGGTCAGGGCGTCTTTGTCTATCAACCGGAGATGAGCCATCGCGTGGTACTGGTTGGCGCCGGGGTGGGCGTCACCCCGCTCATCAGTATTTTCCGCTACATTGCTGCAGCAGTACCGCAAACCGATGTCACGCTGGTTTACAGCATTCCTGACGCCGATGAATATCTGTTCCAGGCCGATATCGAAGCACTGAGCCAACAGCCCAATTGCCATCATCTCATCACCCTCACGCAACCTGATGCCAAATGGCAGGGGCGCAGCGGGCGCATAGATGCGCAACTGCTGCGCGAGGCCGGAATGAGTGACGATACCTTGTATTACTTATGCGGTCCGCAAGGCATGGTAGAGGATGCCGGTGCGGTACTTACCAGTATCGGCGTGCCTGCCAGCCGTATCATTTACGAAAAGTGGTGGTAACAACATACCATCCACACCGACGTCGATATGACGCATCATTTGTTCCGCATTTACTCAGGTCAAAGCATATGAAACTCTTCAAACAACTTGGTTATGCGCTGATGGGTGCGCTATTGTTGCCGGCGAGCGCTTTTGCAGACGACAACCCTGTCCGTGATTATCCTGCTCAGAAAATCGCTGCTCACACCTACGTAATACACGGCCCGCTGGGCCAGCCTTCGCCGCAAAACCAGGGTTTCATGAACAATCCCGGCTTTATCATTACCAAGGACGGTGTAGTCGTCATCGATCCGGGTGCCAGCCTGGAGGCCGGGCGCATGGTGCTGCGACAAATCGCCAAACATACCGCGCTACCGGTCACTTACGTATTTGATACCCATATCCATGGCGATCATTGGCTGGGCAATCAGGCCATCGCTCAAGCTTATCCGGATGCCAAGCTGGTCGCTCATCCCGAAATGATACGCAAGGCCCAGGAGGGGGGAGCGGAAGAATGGGTCGCGCTGGTCAACAAGCTGACAGACAATTACACCGCCTCCACCCGGGCCGTCATTCCCACCATACCGGTGGTAGACGACCAGACCATCCAGACGGGCGGCATGCATTTTCATGTTTACGCACCGGAAAATGCCCACAGCAAAACCGATATCATGATCGAAGTCGTTGAAGATTCGGTATTATTTACCGGGGATAATGTGCTGAATAACTATATTGCCCGCCTGGATGATGCCACCTTCAAGGGCAGCATCGCCGCTTGCGACCGCGCCATCGGCCTGCATGACAAGCATTACGTGCCCGGACATGGCCAGACGGGCAAGGTAGCCATCGTCAAACGCTATCGTGAATATCTGAGCACGCTGTATGCGGCAGTGAAGGAACAGTACGATGCCGGGAAGAGCGATTATGAAATGAAGGATGCCGTCGCTGCCAAGCTGAAAAAATTCAGCAATTTGCCCGGATTCACCGAACAGCTAGGCAAGCATATCAGTCTGGCGATACTGGAAATCGAGGCTAATCAACAGTAGTTGGGGTTACTGCCCATACATTTCCCAGATTAACCGTTTCCACCTTGGCATTATGCAATACAACGACACCGCCGCGACGATTGTCGCCGGTGTCGCTGAACTCAAAACGATAGATGCGCCGCAAACCCACTCCCACATCCCTATCCCGCGCCAGACGAATTTTATCCAGTGCCACCGTGTCATCCAGCAACTGCACACCGGACAAATGCGCCGCGCGCCGGGCTGCGGTGACCGCGATGTCGTTGCATTTCATGCTATCCAGCCAGAACCATGCCAAGACCAGGACGATGGCCAGTATGCCCCACTCCATGCTTAGTTACGGGCAACTGGCGGTAAAAACAATGCGGCGACCTGCTTGCGACGATTAGGCTCTTTGGCACGCTCGGTCAGAGGAGTATCCGGCACCTCGGTCTCGGTCCGTTCGCGGCGAGGGACAAGAACCGTGTCCGCAGCAAGCGGACGCGGAGCGCGTTCAGTCCGTTGGCGCTGGATCCGCACCGGCTCCGGCATCGCACCGAGTGCAGGCTCGAAACCGGGAACGATTTCAGCGGAAATCTTCATGTTGAGCAATTTTTCAATATCGGCCAGATAACGCAACTCTTCTTCCGACACCAGCGACAATGCCTCACCCGAGGCACCCGCACGTCCGGTACGTCCGATACGATGCACATAATCTTCTGCGGCATGCGGCAAATCATAATTCACCACAAATGGCAGCTGATCGATATCGATACCCCGCGCCGCCACATCGGTGGCAACCAGCACCTGGATGGCGCCCTGCTTGAATTGATCCAGCGCTTCAACGCGCGCCTGCTGAGTCTTGTCGCCATGAATCGCGTTGGCCGGAATGCCGTCGCGGCTTAAATGCTGCGCCAGCCGATTGGCCCCCAGCTTGGTACCGCAAAACACCAGCACCTGACGCAATTGGCGCGACTTGATCAAATGCGTCAGCAACGCGTGCTTGCGTTCCTTGTGTACCGGATGCACTACCTGCCTGACCGTTTCGGCTGCGGTGTTACGGCGCGCCACCTCGATCAGCTGCGGCTTGTTCATGATGCTGTCAGCCAGCTTCTTGATTTCGCCGGAGAACGTCGCCGAGAACATCAGATTCTGCCGGCCGGCCGGCAGCAATTCGATAATGCGCCGCAGATCGGGCATGAAACCCATGTCCAGCATGCGATCGGCTTCATCCAGAATCAGCATTTGCACTTGTGACAGGTTAATCGTCTTGTTCTGCACATGATCGAGCAATCGCCCTGGCGTAGCGACCAGAATATCGATACCGCCGCGCAGGATAGCGATCTGCGCATTCATGTTCACACCGCCATACACGACAGTCGTACGTAACGGCAGGTGTTTGCCGTAGGTATGCACGCTCTCTTCCACTTGCATTGCAAGTTCGCGGGTAGGAACCAGGATCAGTGCACGGATCGGATGGCGCGCAGGCGACGGGCTATGCGTAGCAAAAGGCGCAAGACGGCTGAGCATGGGCAGAGTAAAACCGGCCGTTTTACCGGTACCGGTCTGGGCCCCCGCCATCACATCGCATCCGGTCAAGGCCACCGGAATCACCTGCGCCTGCACCGGCGTAGGTTCGGTATAGCCACATTCTTCAACCGCGCGAAGTATCTCAGGTACTAGACCGAGATCTGAAAAAGCCATGCGTTGCTCCTGATTCAATCGAATAATCAATCATTTTACAGCATCCCGCCATTTATCGTATGACACGATTGCATTTATATCGTGTAATAGTCTTGCTAGCGGCCAAATAATTAGAATATAATTAAATTCTAATATATTTCCTCACCAGCATAAAAATAACGATGCTGGTAGTATTCAATGTGTATTTTTGAACCCCTATGTCATAGGTTGAAGCTATACGATGAAACCACACGTCATGATTCGCCACAAAATGGCGCTAAGCGCATTAGCGCTGTCTGTCAGCCTTCTCTGGTCCGCTTCCGCTTCCGCTGAAACCCTGAGCTTCGCTCAGTGCGTCGATACTGCATTAAAACAAAATTTCGACCTGAGTGTTAGTCGATCCCAAATCGATCAGGCCGAGGCCGGATTGAATCAGGTTCAAGGCAGCCGCATGCCGAAACTGACGGTATCGCTGAATGCGGCTGGCTCCAATGATGCATTGACTGCGTTTGGCATGAAACTATCGCAACGCAACGCCACCTTCAATGATTTCGGCGCGACCCAGTACCTGGGGCCGGCCAGTGCGTCAGTTGCGCCAGAGGCACTGAATTATCCCGGATTCACCAGTAATTTCAACACACGTCTTGAGGTCCAGCTGCCCATTTATACCGGCGGCATGATCAGCGGCGGCATCCAGCAAGCCCAGGCCTATATCAAAGCCGCGCGCAACGGCGACGAAGCCGCTCGCCAGCGCGTCATTTTCCAGGTGTTGCAAGCCTATCAGGGCGTACATACCGCGCGCGCCTATCTGAATGTGGCCAAACAAGGCGAAGCCGCAGCCGAATCTCAAGTCAAAACGATGGAAAGCCTGGTAAAAGGCGGCGTTATCGTGAAAAGCGATCTGCTCTCGGCAAAAGTACATCTCGAGGATATCCGCGTACAACGCGCGCAGGCTGAAAACGCTGTCAGCAGCGCACTCGATCAACTGCATCTGCTGCTAGGCATCCCGTTATCGCAACCCCTGGACGTAGGCGCACCCGTCAACGTCACGCCAACTACGGCGACGACCGAAACACTTCGCCAGACCGCCGTTGCCAACAACCCCGGCATCAATGCACTGCGACAGCAGGTGGCCGCCAGCCAGGCCAGTGTCGGCGTGGCCCGGGCCGCCTATAAACCGCAAGTGGGCTTGATGCTGCGACAGGAATGGAACGACCCGCGATTGGGTTTCAGCGCCAATTCATATACCGTCGGCGGTTCCGTCTCCTGGACGGCCTTTGACGGCGGCGTCACTTCGGCCAGCGTCGCCCGTGCGCGTGCAGCGCAGGATGAGGTGGCAGCGAAACTCGCTCAAGCCGAGGCAGGCATTGCCTATCAGGTAGAAGATGCGCGGCGCAAGGCAAACGAAGCGGAACAGCGCCTGACAGCACGCAAGCTCGCCAGTGAACAGGCCGAAGAAGCCGCCGCCCTGGTCAACAAGCGTTATGCCAACGGGGTAGCAACCATTACCGAACAACTCGGCGCACAAGCGCAACTCGATAAAGCGCGCGCAGACGTCGTCGCCGCTGAATACGATCTCGCCATACAGCGTGCCAGCCTCAAGCTCGCACTGGGCCAGCTCGAATTTGACCAATTATAAACAGGAGCCGATTGTGAACCATCTACTTGCAAAACCTATTGTCATCGCTGTTGCCGCCATGTTATTGCTGGCCGGATGTAGCGAGAAACCAGCCGATCATGCTGCTACTGAAGTGACGAACACGGTCAAGGCCAATGTCGTCCTCGTCAATCCGGGCAATACCGCCATCATAGTCACCGCTCCTGGCAATGTCGTGGCCCAGCAGCAAGCCCAGATCGCCTCCCGCCTGATGGGATTCATACGCGAAATCAACGTCGATGTCGGCCAGAAAGTCAAAGCTGGTCAACGCCTGTTCTCCGTCGATCCAGCCGATATTCAGGGCCAGGTCAGCCAGGCCAACGCAGGTCTCGCTCAGGCGCGAGCCGCATTGGCCGATGCCAGGAACGACTACGAACGCTTTGGCGCTTTGTACAAGGAAGAAGCCATTCCCAAGGCGCAATGGGACAAAATCCGCCTGCAATACCAGATCGCACAACAACAGGCCGCAGCTGCACAAGCCGGGGTGAACACGGCGAACGCGCAAATGCGCTATGCCACGCTCACCGCACCTTTTGCGGGCATCATCACCCAGAAGCTGGCCAACGTGGGCGACCTTGCTGCACCGGGCCACCCCGTCCTGATGCTGGAAAACCCCGATAAACTGCAAGTACAAACCCAGGTATCCGCCGATGTCTATGCCCATTTGCAACCGGGTTCGCCGGCAAGCCTGAGCGTGGGCGGTCAGACAACTGCACTCACCGGCAAAGTCGCGCAACTGGTACCTGCTGCCGACCCGATGAGCCGTACCTATCAGGTCAAGATTGATTTGCCCGCCGGCCACACGCTCAAAAGCGGCATGTTCGTACAAGTCGGTTTCGCCATCGGCGAGCGTTCCAGCTTGCGCGTCCCCGCCAGCGCGGTACTCGACCGTGCCGGCATCACCGGCGTATTCGTGGTCGACAGGCAGAACATCGCCCACTATCGCATGGTACGCGTCGGCGACACCAGCAACGGCCTGACCGATATCCAGTCCGGCCTAAGCACCGGGGAACGCGTGGTCAGCCCGGCGCCAGCCAACCTGCAATCCGGCGACAAGGTCGTCAGTTCGGGGGCCGGCAATGTCTGAACAGCAACCAGCCAATCTCAATATCGCAGGTAAAATCGCCCGCGTCTTTCTGGAATCCAAAATCACCGCCATGATCATGCTGGCGATCAGTCTGGCCGGAATAATGGCCTTGTTCGTCACCGCGCGTGAATACAATCCGCAAATCGTGGTTCCGGCTGCCAACATCATCGTCGCCAAACCCGGCGCATCGGCTAGCGAAATCCAGAATCTGGTGGTCAAGCCGCTGGAAGCCATCATGAATTCACAATCCGGGGTCAAGCATACCTTCGGCTATGCCGCGGCGGATTACGGGGTGGTTACAGTGCAATTCGATGTCGGCCAGGATCAGGAACGCAGCCTGGTCAAACTCTACAACCAATTGATGCAGAATCTGGACCGCCTGCCGGCCGGCACCATGCAACCGCTGGTCAAGCCTATCAATGTCGACGACGTGCCCATCCTCACCCTCACATTGAGCTCCGACACACTCAACGACCTCCAGCTCCGTGACATCTCGGCGCGCGTCCTGGAACAGCTGCGCAACGTCCCCGGCGTATCGTTCACCCAGCTGACAGGCGGCGCGCAACGTGCCGTAAACGTCTGGATCGATCCTGCAAGGCTTTCCGCCGCCGGCCTCAGTCTCGATCAGGTCGACAGGATGCTGCAAGGTGCGAACGTATCGCTGCCCATCGGCACGCTGGTCGACAACAACCGCGATCAGCCCTTGCGCCTGTCGGGTTTCGTCGGCGATGCGCGTGAAGTCGGACAAATCATCATCGGCGCCCCGAATGGCAAACCCATATACCTGAAGGATGTCGCCGAGATTCAGGATGGCGCAACGGAAACCGATGAGGTCAGCCGTTTTGCCTTCGGTCCGGCCGCAGCCCAACACATCTATCGCGGTGAAGCGCCTGCCGTCACCATCGCCATCGCCAAAAAAGCAGGTACGAACGCCGTTGTCGTGGCGGATGCGGTACTCAAGAAGCTCGATGGTCTCAAGCGCAACGCCATCCCTGAGGGGGTAACGGTAAGCGTAACGCGCGACGACGGCGCGAAAGCCGACGACGCAGTCAATACCTTGATGGAGCATCTGGGCATTGCCATCGGCTCGGTGGTGGTGATACTGGTATTTTTCCTCGGCTGGCGCGAAGCCGCCATCGTCACCCTCACCGTACCGCTGATTTTGTTCGTGGTTCTGACCGTCGGCCTTATCGCCGGGCAGACCATTAACCGCATCACCCTGTTCGCGCTGATCCTGTCGCTCGGCCTGCTGGTTGACGCGGCGATCGTGGTGGTAGAAAACATTCACCGGCACATGCATCACGGCGGCGGCAAGAATTTCAAGGAGGCCCTTGTCACCGCGACCAATGAGATCGGCAATCCGACCAACATCGCCACCATTGCCGTCATCCTCGCCTTTGTGCCGATGGCGTTCGTTACCGGGATGATGGGTCCGTTCATGCAGCCTATTCCGTTCAACGTACCCGTGGCGATGATCGCATCCCTGTTTATCGCTTACATGGTCGTGCCCTGGGCGGCTAACCGCTGGCTGGCGGGCAAGGCAGCAAAATCACTGACCGACAGACCGGCGCTGGAAGACAAAGCGGCCGATCCCAAGGATCCGCTGCATCGCGCCTACGTTGCAGTCATCACCCCGCTCATCCGGCACAGCGGCAAACGCAATCTGCTATTCATCGTGGTCGTAGGTTTGCTGATAGCCGCGATGATCCAGCCTGCCTGGCAGTTCATCCGCCCTTCCGGCATCAACGGCCCGTTATCGGCCATGGGCGTAGAGCTGAAAATGCTACCGAATGACAACACCAACACCTTCCTGCTGCAAGTGGATACGCCGGCAGGCAGCACGCTCGCGGAAACCGATCGCGTAGCGCGTGCGGTAGGTGATGTGCTGGCAAAGACAGAGTTTGTAACCGATTACCAGACCTTTCTCGGCATGACGGCGCCGGTCGATTTTGCGGCGCTGGTGCGTGGCGACATGCTCAAGCGCGGCGACAATATCGCGCAATTGCGGGTGAACCTTACCAACAAGCATGAACGTTCGACTTCATCCCATCAGATCGTGCAGAACCTGGATGTGACGTTAAATCCGGTACGTCAGGCCTTCCCTCGCGCCAAAATCAAACTCTATGAAACGCCGCCGGGACCGCCAGTGCAATCGCAGATTCTGGCCGAGTTATACGGCCCGGATTACAACAAGCTGCGTAGCGCAGCCGCTGACGTCGATCGCGATTTCGCCAAGGTATACGGCATCATCAACGCCGATGATACGGTTACCAGCACCGTGGATTCCTTCCGTATCAAAGTGGACAAGGAAAAAGCCGCGCTCTCCAACGTTGCCGTTGGTCAGGTCGCGAAACTGCTGCACGATTATGTCTCCGGCTTCAACATCGGTACGGTACACGTCGATGACAGCCGTGAACCGGTCAACCTGACGATACGCCTGCCGCGCAGTCAACGGCAGACGCCCGAGCAGATCCTGTCGATCCGCATCACCAACATGATGGGGCAGCAGGTTCCGTTATCCGCAATCGCGACCATCGAACGCACGACGCAGGACAAGCCGATCTACGATCGCGACCAGCATCCTGTGGTCATGGTCGGCGGCGAACTGCTGAAATCCAGCCCGGTCTATGCCGTGCTTGCCCTCGACAAGATGCTGGATGGCAAGATGCTGTCCAATGGCGTCACTTTCAAAACCGGCAATCTCGGTTTCGGTGAAGCCCAGCCCGACGATGTCGTCGGCTATCATTTGCTGTGGGGCGGCGAGATGCGCCTCACGCTCGATGTGTTCCGCGATCTGGGTTCGGCCTTCATCGTCGCACTGGTCTTCATCTACCTGATGCTGGTCGGCTATTACAAGTCCTTCGTGATGCCGCTGATCGTGATGGGCGCGATACCGCTGACGCTGGTCGGTGTATTCCCCGGTCACTGGATCACTCAGCAGGCATTTACCGCCACCTCGATGATCGGTGTGATCGCCCTGGCTGGCGTGGTGGTGCGCAACTCCCTGCTGCTGATCGATTTCATCATCGACTACCGCAAACAAGGCTATGGCCTGGAGCAGGCGGTGATCGAAGCCGGCGCCGTGCGTTTCCGTCCGATCATGCTCACCGCACTGGCGATTATTCTGGGCTCGGCTATCATGATCACCGACCCGGTATTCGGCGGCTTGGCGGTATCCTTGATTTTTGGCACCTTCGCCTCCACTGTATTAACCCTGGTCGTCATTCCCCTCATGTACTATCTGTGGGAACGCCGACTCGAAAAAACCGCTTGATTTTAACCAAAGGAAACATCATGACCGTAGAACGTATCGTCCGTATTATCGCTGGCTTTTTCATCATGCTATCATTGGCACTGGCACACTCTGCTGGTACGGCAAACTTGAGCAGCCCTAGCTGGCTCTGGTTTACCGCCTTTGTCGGGTTTAATTTATTTCAAAGTGGCATCACCCGTTTCTGCCCCATGGACATCATGCTGAAAAAGGCAGGGGTAAAATCAGGCTGCGGATTATAGGAGCGTATTTTGGATTTTGTACAACACAACATTTGGCTGATCGTTTTGGCCGTGTTTTCAGGTTTCATGCTGATATTCCCAAGCTTGCGCGGCAAGATTAGCGGTACCTCGGAAGTCGATACGACGGGCGCAGTTCAGCTCATCAATCACGAAAACGCCATCGTGCTCGACGTACGCGAAGCCAATGAATTCAGCAGCGGCCACATTGCCGACGCCAAACACATTCCGGTCGGGCAACTCGCTAACAGCCTGAAACCGCTGGAAAAATACAAAGACCAGGCTATCGTTGTGAATTGCCGCTCCGGCGCCCGTTCTTCCACGGCATGCGGCGTATTGCGGAAAAACGGCTTTACCAAGGTTTACAATTTGAAAGGCGGCATCCTGGCTTGGCAGCAAGCCGGTTTACCGACGGTAAAATAATGGCTGAAGTTACCATGTACTGCACCGCAGTATGCCCCTACTGCGTCATGGCTGAGCGCTTATTGCTCGGCAAAGGGGTCGCAGTTACCAAAGTCCGGGTCGATCTTGAACCAGGCCGTCGTGAAGAAATGATGACCCGCACCGGACGCCGTACCGTGCCGCAAATTTATGTAGGCGACACCCACGTCGGCGGTTTCGACGATTTGTCGGCTCTGGATCGCGCAGGCGGACTGGATCCGTTGTTGGCAGGTTAAGGCCGGATTCTCTTGTAAAAACGAAAACATCCCATATCTTTAGGGAAGCACTGATTTCGTCAAATATGGTTGCGACGGGGCATTGCGAATACCCGGGCAAGAAGGAAGACACGCCGTACAGTCATTCTGCACAAGCGGCTTCCGGCGCCGCTTGTAGCTCGCAATACCCGTTCCGGCGAGCCCAAACGAAAACTGGCTTGCTCTGCGTTGCACGCCTTGGCATCGCAGATCGAGTTGTGACTTGCGCCTTGATCAAGCCTGTTTTAGTTTGAACGCAATCCATGTTTAACGAAATCAGTGCTTCCTTAGGTATCGGGATGTTTTTTATTTTGCCCATATGGAGAAAAATCATGGAACTCGTTTGCCCTCATTGTTTTGCAATCAACCGCATTCCCGAACAACGTCTGAACGAGCAGCCCAAATGCGGCAAATGCGCGCAACCTATTCATCAAGGCCTGCCTGTTGATCTGAACACCGCTTATTTCGACCGTTTTATTGGCCGCAATGAGTTGCCGGTACTGGTTGATTTCTGGGCAAGCTGGTGTGGGCCCTGCAAGATGATGGCGCCTACATTCAAGCAAGTCGGTGCAGAACTGGCTCCCAATGTCCGTTTCGCCAAGGTGGAAACCGAAGCCGAACAGACCCTGGCTGCGCGTTATCAAATACGCAGCATCCCTACCCTGATCCTATTCAAGAACGGAAAAGAGCACGCCAGAATGTCCGGTGCACTGGATGCAAACGGCCTGAAACAATGGTTGAAGTCGCAGGGAATTTAATGGGTATGCTACGGCTGGTCAGCCTGCTGCGCGCGTTATGCCCAGCATCTCGCAGGCATGCTGCCGGGTTGTTGCGGTGATCGTCACGCCTCCCAGCATGCGGGCGATCTCATCCACCCTGTCATCCTGAGCGAGCGGCGCAATCCGGCTCACCACACTGCCATCGAGGCTGGCTTTACTGACTTGCAAAT
This sequence comes from Sulfuriferula sp. AH1, assembly GCF_002162035.1. Taxonomy (NCBI): domain Bacteria; kingdom Pseudomonadati; phylum Pseudomonadota; class Betaproteobacteria; order Nitrosomonadales; family Sulfuricellaceae; genus Sulfuriferula; species Sulfuriferula sp. AH1. Next base: position 1,029,052 of record NZ_CP021138.1, on the reverse strand, counting down.
GATGCTCGCCTACAGCGGCGACTTGCGGCAAATGAGTGATACACAGGATCTGGCGGCTGACCGCCAGATCCTTGAGCAGGTGACCAACAATTTCCGCCACGCCGCCACCGATGCCGACATCCACTTCGTCGAAAATCAGCGTCGGCACGCCAGCCACCTGACTGACGGCCGTTTGCAGCGCCAGACTGATACGCGACAATTCGCCGCCCGAAGCCACTTTGGCCAAGGCCTTGGGTTCAGCACCCGCATGCGGTGCGACCAGAAACTCCACTTGCTCCAGCCCATGCGCGCTGCCGTCCGGCAACGGCGTCAGCACTATGCTGAATTGTCCGCCGGATAGCGCCAGTTGCTGCATGGTAGCCGTGACAATGCGAGATAATGCCGTTGCAGTCTGTTTGCGCGCAGCACTGAGCTGCTGTGCGGCCGCCAGCCATTCGTCGCGTGCGGCTTTCGCCTCTGCCTCCAGCTTTCCAAAATCGGCACAACGCTCAAGCTCATTCAAACGCTGCTGTGCGACGTCCAGCACTTCAGGCAGCTGTTCGACCTTGACCCGGTATTTGCGTGCGGTATCCAGCACTTGCTCGATACGCTGTTCCACTTCCAGCAGGCGCGCCGGGTCCGCTTCCAGATGATCCGCATAGCGCCGCAGGGTATGGCTGGCTTCCTGCAACTGCACGGCGGCGGACTCGATCAGGTCCGATGTCGCTTGCAGCTCGCTATCGTATTCAGCCAGAGCGGCCAGTTTTGAAGTGACGGCATGAATCTGCTCCAGCGCAGTCGCTTCGCCTTCCGACAGAATATCCAGGGCGAAGGCCACACCATCGCCCAGATTAACTGCGTTGGCCAGGCGCCGATGCTCATTCTGCAGCTCTTCCCATGCGGCAAGCTCAAACTGCAGTGCGTTCAGTTCCTGAGTTTTCCATTGCAACTGCTCGCGCTCGACTTCAACCGCGCTACTATCCGCGCGCAATGCGGCGAGTTGCTCATCCAGCTTGCGACTATACCGGTAGCCTTGCGCCACCTGCCGGACCAAATCGTTCAGGCGACCATAATCATCCAGCAATTCACGCTGTGCCGCCGCTTTAAGCAATGATTGATGCGCGTGCTGCCCATGAATGTCCACCAGAAATTCGCCCGCCTCGCGCAACTGCTGCGTACTGACAGCCCGTCCGTTAATAAAGCAGCGCGAACGCCCGCTATTGTCAATGACGCGACGCAACAAGCAGTTACCGTCGTCGTCCAGCTCGTTTTCGGTCAGCCACGTCTGCAATGCAACCAAATCGGCCACCTCGAACTCGGCACTGATTTCCGCACGCGCAGCGCCTGCGCGCACCACGCCCGCATCGCCGCGCTCTCCCAAGGCCAGTGCCAACGCATCGACCAGGATGGATTTTCCTGCTCCCGTCTCTCCGGTCAGCACCGTGAACCCGGATTCAAATACCAGATCCAGCGTATCGACAATAACGAAATCCCGCAGGTTAAGCTGACGCAACATTACAGTTTTTTCCCCCAATACAGCTTCTCGCGCAAGGTGCGGTAATAGCTGTAATCCTTGGGATGCAGTAATCGGATCGCTTTAGGCGCGCGGGTGACGTGCACTACATCGCCGATCTGAATATCGCAATGGCGCTGCCCGTCAAAATGCACCCGGGCATCATCGGCATAGTTCAAATGCAATTCGACGATTGAATGGCTATTTACCACGATAGGCCGCGCCGCCAATGTATGCGCACAAATCGGCACCATCACAAAGGCCTCCAGCGTCGGATGCAGAATAGGACCGCCTGCCGACAAAGCGTAGGCGGTCGATCCGGTAGGCGTGGCGATCACCAGACCATCGGAACGCTGGCTATACACGAATTCGCCGTCAATCACGGCTTCAAATTCGATCAGGCGTCCGGTCGAACCTTTACTCACCACCACGTCGTTAAATGCACATGCGGAAAAAATGGTTTGCCCCTGCCGCAATATCGTCGTATTCAGCAACAAGCGTTTTTCGGCAACAAACTCCCCATCCAGAATGGCGGCCATATCTTCCAGCATGGATTCAGCGGGGACATCGGTCAGGAATCCCAGCCGCCCCTGATTGATGCCGACCAGCGGAATATCATGTCCGACCAACATGCGTGCAATCGACAGCATCGTGCCATCGCCGCCCAGCACTACAGCCAGATCGGCGCGATCGCCGATTTCCGTCATTTCTGCGGTGGGATGTTTGACCATTCCGAGCTGATCGGCGGTATTATGTGCAATGAGCACTTCGTAATCCCGTTCACGCAGAAAATCGGCCAGTCGCGGCAGAGTTTCGCTCATCTCCGGGCTATCGTATTTGCCGACAAGGGCAATGGTTTTAAATAATTCGGACATAGTTCTGATTATAACGACGACATGCTGCGCTGGATATACCGCATGACCATGTAATTTTTTGTACAATAACAATCATGTTAACTGAACGCGCACAAATACTGCTAAAAACCCTGGTCGAACGTTACATTGCCGACGGCCAGCCGGTAGGCTCGCGCACGCTGTCGCACTATTCAGCGCTGGATTTAAGCTCGGCCTCCATTCGCAATGTCATGGCTGATCTGGAAGCGATGGGACTGGTCACCAGTCCGCATACTTCCGCCGGGCGCATCCCAACGGTGCAAGGCTATCGCGTCTTTGTCGACAGCCTGATGACAGTAAAGCCGCTGGACAGCATCGAAATAGATCATCTGGAAGCCCAGTTACATACCGACGACCCGCAACGCGTGGTCACCCATGCCTCGCAATTGCTGTCGCAGCTGACTCAGTTTGCCGGTGTGGTGATGATCCCCAAACGTCGCAATGCGGCATTCCGCCAGCTCGAATTCATGCGACTTGCCGAAAAACGCGTACTGCTGATCATCGTCACCACTGACGGCGAAGTACAAAACCGCGTGCTCAGCACCGACCGTAACTACACTTCCGCAGAACTTATCCAGGCAGCACAATTGCTCAATCAGCATTATGCGGGCACCACCTTCGACAGCGTACGCCAGCGCATGCAAGCCGAGCTGAAATCGCTGCATCAGGACATTAACGGCCTGATGAATCAGGCGCTCACCGCCAGCACTGAAGCACTGACACAAAACAACGAAGGTCTGGTATTGTCCGGTGAGCGCAATTTGCTCAAAGTGGAAGCGTTTTCCAATATGGAACGCATCCGGCGGCTATTCGATTTATTCGAACAAAAAACCTCGCTGATGCAGTTGCTGGACCTGAGCCAGCAAGCCCAAGGCGTACAAATTTTCATAGGCAGCGAATCGGAAGTCATTCCGCTCGATGAATGCAGCGTCGTCACCGCACCCTATCAGGTCAATGGCGAAATCGTCGGCACGCTCGGTGTCGTCGGGCCTACCCGCATGGCTTATGAACGTGTGGTACCCATCGTCGACATCACCGCCAAACTGTTATCCAACGCCCTTTCCTTTCATTGAGCCTACATGCCCCGCTACCAGACCGAACCCAGCCATACTCACGGCACCACTGCCAAGACCGGCATATTACTGCTCAATCTGGGTACTCCGGACGCACCCAGCAAACAGGCGCTGAAACCCTATCTCAAACAGTTCCTGTCCGACCCGCGCGTGGTCGAAATCCCGCGCGCGCTGTGGTGGCTGATCCTGAACGGGATCATTCTGCAGACCCGTCCGCAAAAATCCGCAGAAAAATATGCCAGTATCTGGGATAAACGCGAAGGTTCGCCCTTACGTTTTCATACCGAGAAACAGGCCAAACTGCTGCAAGGCTGGCTAGGTCAGCGGATCAAATCGCCTTTTGTCGTCGATTACGCGATGCGCTATGGCAACCCCTCGGTAGACAGCGCACTGACCCGCATGAGCGAACAGGGGTGTGACCGCATCCTCACCATCCCGCTCTATCCGCAGTATGCCGCCAGCAGCACTGCCTCGGCACTCGATGCGGTATACCAGCATCTGCTCACCAAACGCACCCAGCCTGCGCTGCGCACCATCCGGCACTTTCATGACGATGCCGGCTACATCGCGGCACTGGCCGGCAACATCCAGCATTACTGGATGCGCAATGGCCGCCCCGACATCCTGATCATGAGTTTCCATGGCGTGCCGCGCTACACGCTGGACAAGGGCGACCCGTACCATTGTGAATGTCATAAAACCGGACGCCTGCTGGCCGAAGCGCTCGGACTGGCAAAGAATCAATATCGCGTTACCTTCCAGTCCCGTTTTGGCCGTGCCGAGTGGATCAAGCCGTATACGGCGACTACCCTGGCCGAGCTGGGCAAAGCCAAAACCCGTCGTGTCGACGTGGTCTGCCCCGGCTTCGTCGCCGACTGCCTGGAAACCCTGGAAGAAATCGCGATGGAAGTGAAAAACGAATTTCTCGCAGCGGGCGGCGGCGAATTTCATTACATACCGGCACTGAATGAAAACAGCGCCTGGATTGACGCACTCGGCGAAATGACACTAAGCAATCTGGCAGGCTGGGTAAGCGCGCAATGGGATGATGTTGCTGCGAAGAAAACGGGCGAAGACACACAACAACGCGCAGTGACACTAGGCGCAAAACAATAGACGCAATGCTTTATCAATACGTCAAAACCGCCTAAGCATTAACTGCTGCTGATCCGGAACGGTTGCATGTTTTGCACTGGGCATCCCCCGCAGGAGAAAAGTTCTGCCTTGATTATCAAGTCACCTCATATCCAGATAGCACAGCCTTATCTTGACAGGGCAACGCCGATGAAAAAAACGATTAGCAGCACACTTCCTCTGCTCGTCACGGTAAGTGTACTCACATGGCTCTCCACCCTCATGGCAGGACGTTTTGCCATACCTTATTGGGGTGAGGAGAGAATGCTGTTCGTAGCGGATATGCTAATCAGTTTCGTATTCACGCTGTGCGCCATTTTCGCCGCAGTTGCCCTGATTCGCACTCATCATTATGTAGACAGAATTACCGGACAGCTCGACGTCAAGGGTTTATGGAACTCCATGAACATGAGTCTCGTCACGAGCGGGTTTGCGTTCACGGTCGCTGTTTATGGAATGACCTCGGCCTCGAATCTGGTAGAGCTGTATCGAACCGGCGCCAACGTCTGGTACGACAAACTCTTATGGTCGATTGAGCGTCCGATCTTTGATCTGCTCCTCAGCTCGCCCCTGAACATTCCGTGGCTATGGGATGAAATTTACGTTTTATTCTGGACAAGCATGATACTGGGACTTGCGTTGTTAGTGATACACGGAAAAATGGACCGCTACCTGAATATTCTTATGGCGCTGGTCATCGCCTACTTCCTTACCCGCTCGGCGGCACTTGCGTTCCCGACCGCAGGACCGGCATTTTATCACCCCGAATTATTTCATCTGCAAGGAACGCAAAGTCAGGCATGGCAAGATGAGTTGCGCCTCTATATGACCGGCCAAATTGCCCAGTCCGGTTATTATCCGGGCACTATGGCGATGCCAAGCCTGCACGTTGGCATGACCGCTATGCTCGTATGGGCATTAGGTAAAGAATGGCGAAGCAGCTTATGGATATCCGTGCCGGGTTTTCTTCTGGCCTGGATATCGACAGTGATGCTGGGCTGGCATTACGTGCTGGACGGCGTTGGCGGAGTCGGCGTGGCCGGCTTGTCCTGTGCTGCTGCAAGCGGACTCGCGCGTTTTTTTCGAATATGGATGCCGGACTGGAAAAACAAGCCCTCGTAGCCCCCTCGACAACATGCCGGATTAAACTGGTAGCTTCATGGCTATGCCTGCCGGTAAAATTTCCGCACCACCCGCTTGCGCAGCTCCTCCAGCAGCAGCATGCCCAATGCGAAAGGCAGAATGAACAGCCAGACGCGCAGCGCAATTGGCGCAGTGCCGAAAACGTCATGACCCCATGGGGTATAGTCAATCAGCAATATCAGTAACATTTCCAGCGCCACTCCCCACAACAACAGGCGATTGCCGCCCAAACCCGTGGTGAAAATCGACAAGCGCGAGCTCCTGCACAAGAACACGTTCATCACCTGCATGACGATAATGGCACTCAGGCATGCAGTGGTGGCTTGCAGATACAGCGGATCATTGTGCGCCAGATCCTGACCGTACTGCCATCCGGCCAAGTGCAATACGAAGAAAAATGCGGCCATGGCTGCCGTCGCCTCCAGCAAGCCAAGAAACAGATAAGCACGCATCAGCAAAGGCCAGTTGATCAGCCGATCCTGCCGTGCTCTTGGCGGGCGCTGCATCACCCCCGGGCTGGGTTGTTCCACCCCCAGACCCAATGCCGGCATCAGATCCGTACCCAGATCCACTGCCAGTATCTGTATGATCGTCAGCGGCAGCGGGATCTTGAACAGTGCAAAGGCCAGATAAGGAATGAGCTCAGGGATATTGGAGGTCAGGATGTAAGTCAGAAATTTGCGGATATTGTCGAAAACCGCACGCCCTTCTTCAATCGCGCTGACGATGCTGGCGAAATTATCGTCCAGCAAGATCATATCGGCGGATGCCTTAGCCACATCGGTGCCGGCAATGCCCATGGCGATGCCGATATGCGCGCTTTTCAATGCAGGTGCGTCATTCACCCCATCGCCCGTCACCGCCACGATATGCTGTTTCTGCTTGAGAATATTGACGATACGCATTTTCTGATCGGCACGCACCCGGGCAAAAATAATTTCCGGCGCATCCAGCGTCAGCTGAAGTTGGGTCGTCGACAGTCTGGAGACCATGTCGCCGGTGAGAATGACCGGATGCTCTGTCTGCACCAGCCCTATCTCACGGGCAATGGCAGCGGCAGTAAAAGGATGGTCACCGGTAATCATGATTACCTTGATGCCGGCAGCCTCGCATTTCTGTATCGCTGCCGCCACCTCGGGACGAGGCGGATCTTCCAGGCCGACCAATCCGCTGAAAACCAGATTCTGCTCCAGCTGTTTGACATCGCCATATCCAGACGAAACTTCCCGATAGGCGAAAGCAAGTATACGCAGCCCTGCCTCTGCCATTTTATTCTGATGCTCAATCAGGCCGGCTTTCAGCTCAGGGGTAAGCGGGGCGACGCCATCAGCCAGCAGGATACTCTGGCACAGCGGCAGCACCATTTCCGGCGCACCTTTGCAATACAGCATTAACCCGTCAGGAGTCTGATGCAAGGTAGATATGCGCATACGATCGGTATCGAAGGGAATCTCGTCAATCCGCAGGTAATGCGGCTGCTCGGGCATGACACTGTGCGACATCTCCATCAGCGCAATTTCCATGGGATCGCCAAGCCAAGTTGACTTGCCGCGTTGCACAGTTTCCTGCAAATCCTGACATAAGCTCGCAGTGAGCAAGAAGTGACGATAATGCGCTGTCAATTCAGTCTGTTGCTGCAACACGTCAGGAGCATAAGCTGCATTCGCCAGAAAAACTGATTTCACCATCATCCGATTGCGTGTGAGCGTGCCCGTTTTGTCGGTGCAGATAACGGTTACCGCCCCCAGCGTTTCCACTGAAGGCAAGTGCCGGACCAGCGCATGCCGCCTGGCCATACGCTGCGTCGCCATGGCCAGCGCCAGGGTGACTGTAGGCAGCAGCCCCTCCGGCACATTCGCGACGATGATGCCGATCGCAAAAATAAAATTTTGCCAGAAAGTAAAGCCTATCGCTTCGCCGATAACAAAGAACACGACCCCAATCAGTGTTGCCAGCAATGCTACAAAGCGACTCAGTCTGGCAATTTCCAGCTGTAACGGCGACAGCGTGATCTCTGCAGTCTGGGTCAAGTGTGCAATCTTGCCGAACTCGGTACGCATGCCGGTGGCAAACACCAGCGCCCTGGCCTCCCCCGATACCAGAGAAGTGCCTGCCAGCAACACGTTTTTACTGCGAAACAGCATTTCTTCACCGGAAGCTTCCGCCTGCCGCGATTTGGCCAGCGATTCGCCGGTTATCGTCGCAGTATTGACCTTCACCCCAAACGCCTCGATCAGTCGGCAATCCGCCGGAACATTATCGCCTTGCGCCAATACCACGATATCCCCTGGCACCAGCTGTTCCGCCAATAACTGAACAAGCGCGCCATCACGCATGACCTTCACCTGTTGGGGTAACAGCTTGCGTAATGCCACCAGCGTTTTTTCTGCACGAAATTCCTGCCAGAAAGAAAACAGGCCATTCACCACAATCACACCGAGTATGGCAAACCCCAGGGTAGCCATGTCCTGGCCCGGATCATGCCATTCTGCGACAAATGCCAGTACAGCGGCCAGCAACAGAATAATTGCGAAAAAATGGGTAAAGTTTTTAAGGAAACGCAGCACCAGATGTTCGTGCGCAATGGCTTCCACCTGATTCAGACCAAACTCATGCAACCGGCGTCCAGCTTCTGCCTGAGACAGCCCATCCTCGCTGCTCTTGAGACTCGCGATAGCATCCAAAGGCGGCAACTGGTGGATTTTCATAATTGCGGGTTATTTGTCCACATCCCATTAACCGGGGGGATCCAGCGTCAACAATCTGCGACATGACGCACATCCTGAATGCGTTAAGCTTTCAATATACCAGTCATGCCCGTTTAACCACCACCGGCCGATTGGACAGCTCATTATGCTTGGCGCCGGTTGCGGGATAATGCTGCTGCAACAGCGCGCCTACCAGCGCTACCCCCTGCAGTACCGCGGCCTCATATTGACCTTGCCGCAGCAAGGATTCCATCGCCCGGCATACCTTACCCCACTCATCCGTCGCTATGCGCTGGTGTATGCCTCGATCAGCGATGATTTCGACATCCCGGTCGGCCAGCAGCAGGTAAATCAGCACGCCGTTATTGGCTTCGGTATCCCATACGCGCAAATTGGAGAAGACCTCCAGCGCGCGCTCGCGCCCACTCAGGCCACGCAGCAGCTCGGGCAGCTCCAGCGCGCCTTCGATCGCCACGCGCAATTCACCGGCATGTCGCTGTTCGGCAATATGGATAGCGGATTCGATGGCATGCATCGTCCTGGCAGGAAACGCCCGATGTACCAGCACGGGTTGATGCAGCAAATGCTTGAATATACGCAGGAATGTCATATCACCATCTCCCCGATGCACCGCCACCGCCAAAACCTCCGCCGCCCCCGCCGAACCCGCCCGAACCACCGGAGCGACCACCGCCGCCGAAACCACCCATAAACTGCATCGGATTGATCCCGGAAAGAACGAAAAAAAACACCAGCAGCGCAGCCAGCCCTGCCATCAACGCCGAACCCAGCACTAGCCACCCCAGGCCGCCCACGGCGGCGGCCGCGAGGCCGGAGCCCAGCAAACGGCCGAACACAGCGCTCAGCACCTGGCCGACAACGACTGCGGCGATCGCCATAATAAACAAGGTACCCATCGGATCGCCATTATTCTGCCGCGACTGTTTTGCCGGCGGCGGCAAAGGCTCGCCGTCAACCAGTTTGACCAGCTGGCTCACCCCGGCCTCAATGCCGCCAGCAAAGTCGTTTTGCTGAAAATGCGGAACGATGGTTTCAGCAATCACTCGCTTGGCCACAGCATCCGGAATAACACCTTCCAGACCGTAGCCAACCTCGATCCGCAATGCCCTATCGTTCTTGGCAACAAGCAGCAACGCGCCATCATCCACCCCTTTACGCCCCAGCTTCCACGCCTCCGCTACTCGCAAACTGTATTGCTCGATGGCTTCGGGCTGAGTAGTGGGCACGATGAGCACTGCGATCTGGCTGCCTTTGCGCTGCTCCAGCGCCAGCAATTGCTGCTCGATACCGGCTGCCTGGGCAGGTGTCAGGGTATTGGTAAGATCGGTTACACGTGCCTTGAGCGCAGGCACAGCTACCTCCGCCATTGCAGAGGTAAACCATGACACTGCAAGCAAGGCCAGCAGCGCAAGCAGCCAACGCTTCATAATCGGTTATTGCGCCGGGGCCGGATTAATCGGTGCGCTAAAATCGACCTTGGGCGCCTTGGAGATTTCCTTTTCGTTCTCGACCGTGAAGCTCGGTTTCACCTTGTAGCCAAACGCCATCGCAGTGAGGTTGCTCGGGAACTGTCGCACGGCGTTGTTATATACCTGCACCGCTTCAATATAGCGTTTACGCGCCACGGCGATACGGTTTTCGGTACCTTCCAGTTGCGCCTGCAGATCACGGAATACCCCATCGGCCTTCAGCTGCGGATAGTTTTCAGCCACCAGCATCAGGCGCCCCAGCGATTCGCTCATGTCGCGTTGCGCCGCCTGAAATTTGGCGAAAGCCGCGGGATCGTTGATCAGCTCCGGCGTAGCCTGAATCTGGCCGACACGGGCACGTGCGGCGGTGACCTGCGTCAGCACGTCCTTCTCATGGGAGGCGTAACCCTTGACCACATTCACCAGATTCGGCACCAGATCCGCCCGGCGCTGGTACTGATTAAGCACTTCAGCCCAGCTTGCTTTCACCTGCTCATCACTGGTCTGAAAGGTATTGTAGCCACAGCCGCTCAGACTCAAAATCAACAACAACATAAAAAATTTCATCCAGGTACGCATCGTTTTCCTCCTTGAATTCGCTATATGAAATGGCCAAATTTAGAACTGCTGGTCCAAATATTTGCTCACAATGTTCACCAGCTGCTCATCCATATTGTCAAAGAAATGATCGGCATGTGCCACCATTTCCTGTTTCGAGCCTGTCTTGCCTTGCAATGCCGTCTTACGCGCCCTGGCATTTTTCAGCACATCAGGCAGGTCATTCTCGCCATACAGATCCAATACCGGCACACCCACTTTACGGTAATCGACGCGATCAGCCATGCCGATAGCCACCCAGGCCTTGACCGCCGCATCGGGTTTGCCTGTCATATACACTGCACTCATGCGCGAACCCATACTGTGCGATACCAGGCCGATTTTGGTATAACCCTTGGCCTTAAGGAAATCCACGGCGATATTCAATCGCTGCACTGCTTCAGGGAAGGTGGCTGGATAGGCGGTAGCCTTTGCATTGCTTGCCAGCACAGGCATTTGTATCGACAGGGTAGTATAGCCCCGATCCGGCAACTGGCTGCGCAATACACCGATCAAACCCCAGTCCGGATTGACTCCCATGCCGTGCACGATTATCAGCGCCGCCCTGGCATCTTTGGCCGGCGTGTACAACGTTAAGAATTTATGTCCGTCAGGCTGCTCGAGATATACCGGATCACCTGCCACTACGCCCGGCACGACTTCATCCGCCCATTTTTTCTCGCGCGCATAATCGGCAGCAAGCGCGAAATTGCTCATCAACACCAGAGCCATCAACCATACTAAACGCTTCATCCTTCAATCCCTTCCTGATTAATATTAAAATGGGACATTCCAAACTATACATTAGCAGCCCGGCGGTAAAATAACATAACTATATTTGTCAATCACAATCAGTCCCGGCTGGCAGCCGGCTTGATCAGCAATATTCGCAGCGACCTTCCTCGATTTGCCTGATTTTATCGGTATAATGATAAATTGTTTACTGCATATTTCCCCGGATTGTCGCTCATGTTGAACATTCAAAAACTCACTACCCAATCTGCCCGGTTTCAGGCTGACTTGGATCGTTTGCTCGCCTTCGAAGGCGAACAGGATGCTGCTATCGAGCGCACTGTCGAAGACATTTTGCGTCATGTTCGCCGCGAAGGGGATGCCGCAGTTCTGGAATATACCAAACGCTTTGATCGTCTCGACGTCTCCAGCATGGCCGAACTGGAACTGCCTATCGCACGACTGCAAGGCGCGCTGGACAACTTGCCAGCCGAACAACGGGCTGCGCTGGAAACTGCCGCCAAACGCGTGCGCGATTACCACGAGCATCAGGTGATGCAGTCATGGACTTATCAGGAAGCCGACGGTACCGTTTTAGGCCAGCAGGTTACCGCACTGGACCGCGTGGGCTTGTATGTACCCGGCGGCAAGGCAGCTTATCCGTCATCGGTGCTGATGAATGCCATTCCCGCGAAGGTCGCAGGCGTGGCCGAACTGATCATGGTGGTGCCAACCCCGGACGGCGTACAGAACGAACTGGTGCTGGCCGCCGCTGCGGTAGCCGGCGTCACCCGTGTATTTACCATTGGCGGCGCGCAGGCAGTTGCCGCACTGGCTTACGGCACAGCCACCATCCCCCAGGTCGACAAGATCGTCGGGCCGGGCAACGCCTATGTCGCTGCTGCCAAGCGCCGCGTATTCGGCACGGTCGGCATCGACATGGTGGCCGGGCCTTCCGAAATCCTGATCATCTGCGACGGCAAAACCAATCCTGACTGGATCGCGATGGACCTGTTCTCGCAAGCCGAACATGACGAGCTTGCCCAATCGATACTGCTCTGCCCGGATGCGGCCTATATCGACCAGGTCGTTGCCAGCATCAATAAATTATTGCCGGACATGCCGCGCCGCGACGTGATCACGGCTTCCCTGCGCGACCGCGGCATTTTGATCACGGTACGCGATCTGGACGAAGCCGTGGCTATCGCCAATCACATCGCGCCGGAACATCTGGAACTGTCGCTCGACGAACCGGAAACATGGGCGAAGAAAATCCGCCACGCGGGTGCGATTTTCATGGGCCGCAACACGTGCGAATCGTTGGGCGATTATTGCGCCGGCCCTAATCACGTATTGCCGACCTCGCGTACTGCGCGTTTCTCCAGTCCACTGGGCGTTTACGATTTCCAGAAACGTTCCAGCCTGATTCAGGTATCGGCTGCAGGCGCGAACGTTCTGGGCAATATTGCGGCCACATTGGCTTATGGCGAAGGTCTGCAAGCGCACGCGCGCTCGGCAGAATTCCGCATGACGCAGGATTAGCCCATGAGTCGTTTCTGGAGTGCGGTCACCCACACGCTCACCCCTTACATACCGGGAGAGCAACCCAAGCTGGATAATCTGGTCAAACTCAATACCAACGAAAGCCCCTATCCGCCTAGCCCGCGGGTCACCGAGGCATTCCATGAGAACATCCCCAACCAGTTACAGCTTTATCCCGACCCCAATAGCTCGGCTTTAACACAGGCTATTGCCGATTATCATGGTGTAAGCAGCGACAATGTCTTTGTCGGCAACGGTTCCGATGAAGTGCTGGCGCATACTTTCCATGCCCTGCTCAAGCACGAGCTTCCCATACTTTTCCCGGATATCACCTATAGCTTTTATCCGGTTTACTGCCGTCTGTACCAAATAGCGCACACTGCCATCCCGCTTACCGAGACCTTCCAGATCCGGGTGAACGACTACATTCGCCCCAATGGCGGCATTATTTTCCCCAATCCCAATGCGCCGACCGGTTGCCCGGTTGCGTTGTCTGACATCGAACGCCTGTTGCAGGCGAATCCCGATTCAGTGGTGGTCATTGACGAAGCTTATGTCGATTTTGGCGCTGAATCGGCGGTGCAACTGATTAACCGGTACCCGCAATTACTGGTTGTGCACACTTTCTCAAAATCGCGCGGCTTGGCGGGTTTACGCGTCGGCTATGCCGTGGGCGACAGCGAACTGATCGCGGGGCTGACGCGGGTGAAAGACAGCTTCAATTCCTACCCGCTAGGCAAACTGGCGCAAATAGGCGCGACTGCGGCTATACAGGATCGCGACTATTTCGAGGAAACTTGCACGCACATCAAGCAGACGCGCGAACGGCTCATTGCAGATTTGACCGGGCTCGGTTTTATCGTTTTGCCATCCGCGGCGAATTTCGTGTTTGCCAGCCATCCACAACATGATGGCGCAGAGCTTACCGCCAAACTGCGAGAACGCAGCATTATCGTACGACATTTTCGCAATCCGGCCCGCATCGCACCGTTTATGCGGATTACAATAGGCACGGATGAACAATGTCATACCCTGATAACAGCATTAACTGATATATTGCAATCTAACAATTAGCCCAAATATACACATTTATCATGCGTACAGCTCAAGTCACCCGCAACACGCTGGAAACCCAGATCAGTGTTCAACTCAACCTGGATGGAACCGGCACCAGCCGTTTCAATACCGGCGTGCCGTTTCTCGACCACATGATCGACCAGATCGCACGTCACGGCGTGATGGATATAGAAATCGACGCGGCCGGCGATTTGCATATCGACGCACACCACACAGTCGAAGACATCGGCATTACGCTGGGTCAGGCCTTCGCCAAAGCGATCGGCGACAAAAAAGGAGTGCGCCGTTACGGGCATGCCTACGTGCCGCTGGACGAAGCGTTATCACGCGTAGTACTCGATTTGTCCGGCCGCCCGGGACTGGAATATCACGTCGACTTTACCCGCGCTGCGATAGGCCAGTTTGACGTGGACCTGTTCCATGAATTCTTTCAGGGCTTCATCAACCACGCTGGCGTCACCCTGCATATCGACAACCTGCGCGGTGACAACGCCCACCATCAGGCCGAAACCATATTCAAGGCATTTGGCCGCGCACTGCGCATGGCGGTGGAACCCGATCCGCGCATGGGTGGCGTGATGCCGTCTACCAAAGGTTGCTTATAATATGGCAGCAAATATCGATATCGCTGTAATTGACTACGGCATGGGTAATTTGCGTTCGGTGTCCAAAGCCCTGGAACACGTTGCCCCTGCCGCCAGCATTGTTGTTACCTCCGACCCTGAGACCATACTCAATGCCGGCCGCGTGGTATTTCCAGGGGTCGGTGCCATGGGTGACTGCATGGCCGAACTGAAGCAGCGCGGCTTGATTGACGTGGTTAAGCAGGCCGCCGCCAGCAAACCCTTTCTCGGCATCTGCCTCGGGATGCAAATGCTGTTCGAACACAGCGAAGAAGGCGATGCCACTGGATTGGGCATCTTGCCCGGACGCGTATTACGCTTCCCGGACGAAGCCATGTTCGACAATCAGAATAACCGCCTCAAAGTGCCGCATATCGGCTGGAACGAAGTGCATCAGGCAGTGCCGCACCCAATGTGGAACGGCATAGCCGACGGCAGCCGCTTTTACTTCGTGCACAGCTATTATGTGGAAGCCGGCAACCCGGATCTGGTGTCGGCATTCACGCTGTACCCTTTCCCGTTTACCTGCGCAGTTGCTGCCAACAATATTTTTGCGGTGCAATTTCACCCCGAAAAAAGCCAAACCGCCGGACTCACCTTGCTTGGCAATTTTGTGACATGGGATGGTAATATAGCGCCTAACCAGTGCGATACCTTCAATACCGAATGTTCACTATAACTTGTTTTTATTGATTTCCACTCCTTCTTATCATGCTGATTATCCCTGCTATTGACCTTAAAGACGGTCACTGTGTACGCCTTAAACAAGGTTTAATGGAAGAATCCACCGTATTCTCCGAAGATCCCGCCGAGATGGCACGGCATTGGCTGGCTCAAGGCGCAAAACGTCTGCACCTGGTCGATCTCAACGGAGCCTTTGCCGGCAAACCGGTCAATGGCAAGGCCATCAAATCCATTGTTGACGCTGTCGGCGTTGACGTTCCGGTACAACTTGGCGGCGGCATCCGCGATCTGGATACCATTTCCCGCTATCTCGACAGCGGCATACGCTATGTCATCATCGGCACCGCCGCAGTCAAAACCCCGGGGTTTTTACATGATGCCTGCAACGCTTTCCCGGGCCAGATCATCGTCGGCCTGGATGCAAAAGACGGCAAAGTGGCGGTAGATGGCTGGTCCAAACTTACTCACCATGACGTCATCGATCTGGCAAGGAAATTCCAGGATTACGGTGTGGAAGGCGTGATTTACACAGACATCGGTCGCGACGGCATGCTCTCCGGCGTCAACATCGAAGCCACAGTCAAGCTTGCACAGGCGCTCACCATTCCAGTGATTGCGAGCGGCGGCATTACCAATCTGGACGATGTACGCAAGCTGTGCGCAGTAGAACACGAAGGCATTATGGGCGCCATCACCGGACGCGCGATTTACGAAGGCACGCTGGATTTCACTGCTGCCCAGGCACTCGCCGATGAGCTGTCGGGCGCATAATGGGACTCGCTAAACGCATTATCCCCTGCCTGGATGTCAACGCCGGGCGCGTCGTCAAAGGCGTCAACTTCGTCGGCTTGCGTGACGCAGGCGATCCGGTTGAAATCGCGCGCCGTTACGACCGCGAAGGCGCTGACGAACTGACTTTTCTCGACATTACCGCCAGCTCGGATCAACGCGACCTGATTCTGCCGATCATCGAGGCCGTTGCCTCCGAAGTCTTCATACCGCTCACCGTCGGTGGTGGCGTACGCGAAGTCAACGATGTGCGCCGTCTGCTCAACGCCGGTGCGGACAAGGTCAGTATCAACACCACCGCAGTCAGCAACCCGCAAATGGTTGCCGATGCCGCTGCGCGTTTTGGCTCGCAATGCATCGTGGTGGCCATCGATGCCAAAGCCAATGCCGAAGGCCGCTGGGAAGTCTATACCCACGGCGGACGCAACGCCACCGGTCTGGATGCCGTAGAATGGGCCATCAAGATGCAGAATCTGGGTGCGGGCGAAATCCTGCTCACCAGCATGGATCGCGACGGTACCAAAAGCGGTTTCAATATCCCGCTTACCCGTGCAGTATCCGATGCAGTCGGCATTCCTGTCATCGCCAGCGGCGGTGTAGGCACCCTGCAACATCTCGCTGACGGCGTCATTCAGGGACATGCCGATGCCGTACTGGCAGCGAGCATCTTTCACTTTGGCGAATTCTCCATACACGAAGCCAAACTGCACATGCTGCAGAACGGCATAGAGGTGCGGCTATGAGCACGCAAGACAATTGGTTAAATAAAGTCAATTGGTCGAGTGACGGCCTGGTACCGGCAATCGCTCAGGATGCCGCCAGCAATGAAGTGCTGATGGTGGCGTGGATGAACCGTGACGCACTCAAGCGCACAGTCGAATCAGGCGAAGCCGTGTATTGGTCACGCTCACGCAAAAAGCTCTGGCATAAGGGCGAAGAATCCGGTCACATCCAGAAAGTTCACGAAATCCGGCTGGATTGCGATGAAGACGTCATCCTGCTGAAAATAGAACAAATAGGCGGGATCAGCTGTCATACCGGTCGGCATGACTGTTTCTTCCAGAAACTGGAGAACCATGAATGGGTAATCACCGAACCCGTATTGAAAGACCCGTCAGAGATTTATAAGCAATGAGCGATATACTAACCCGTGTAGCCGCGACCCTGGAGTCACGAAAATCCAGCGAACCTAGTTCGTCGTATGTCGCCAGCCTGTATGCCAAAGGTCTGGATGCCATACTCAAAAAAGTGGCTGAAGAAGCAGCCGAGACCATCATGGCGGCCAAGGACGGGGATAAACAGCATATCGTTTATGAAGTAGCTGATTTATGGTTCCACAGCATGATATTGCTGGCGCAGCAGGGATTGGGACCGCAGGACGTACTTAATGAGCTGGCCCGCCGCGAAGGCGTATCCGGGCATACTGAAAAGGCCGCGCGCAAGGACAATGTATGAATGATTGCATCTTTTGCAAAATCGTAGACGGTGCCTTACCCAGCAATAAAGTATATGAAGATGATGAATTGCTCGCATTTCATGACATCCATCCGATCGCCCCGGTTCATATATTAATTATTCCCAAGACACATATAGTATCTTTGTCTGAATGCGGGAATAAACATCAGAATTTGCTTGGGCGGATGTTATTATTAGCACCTGAACTTGCCCGCAAGCATGGTCTGGAGACGGGTTTTCGTACCATGATCAATACCGGGCACGGTGGTGGACAGGAAGTATTCCACCTGCATATCCACATATTTGGCGGCGGCGGCAAGCTGGCGCGTACCTAACAAGGAGCTATCATGGGCAGCTTTAGCATTTGGCATTGGTTAATCGTACTAGCCATCGTTTTAGTGATATTCGGTACGAAAAAACTGCGTAATATCGGCGGCGACGTAGGCGGTGCCGTTAAAAGTTTTAAAGACGCCATGAAAGAAGGCGAACAGGGCAAAATCGACAGCCAGGACACCGGCCATACCATAGACGGCGAAGTCAAAGAAAAAACCAAAGCATAAGGCGCAACATGTTTGATGTTGGCTTTTCCGAACTGTTGGTGATCGGCGTCGTTGCGCTCATTGTCATCGGCCCCGAGCGACTTCCCAAAGTCGCCCGTACTGCCGGCTTGTTGCTTGGACGCATGCAACGCTATGTTGCCGCGGTAAAATCAGATATCAGCCAGGAAATCCAGTTGGATGAGCTGCGCAAAAGCGGGCAGATATTCAAGGACAGTCTGCAGGAAACCGGGCAACACATCGCCGGTGAAATCAATCAGGTTCAACACAGCATTGAATCTGCCGCAAATCCTGCCCAACTGGAACTGCCCAATACCGAGCAAACACTGACCGCCACACCTGAAAATCCTCAGCGTGAATTAGCTCTGGAGCCGATGCCGGACCCTGCATCCCATTCTGACACCGACCCACATAAAACCAATCACACAGCATGAGCACACCCGAATCGCAGGACACATTCATCTCTCATCTGGTTGAATTACGCGATCGTTTATTGCGTGCGGTGTTATCAGTCATCCTGGTGTTCCTGGGCTTGTTTCATTGGGCGAACGATCTTTATACACTGCTTGCCAGACCACTGCTCCATGCTTTGCCTAAAGGCGGCCAGCTTATTGCGACCGAGGTGACCGCGCCATTCTTTGTGCCTATCAAGGTCACCATGATGGCGGCATTCCTGATCGCATTGCCTTACATTCTCTATCAAATATGGGCATTCATTGCGCCCGGCCTGTACTCGCATGAGAAACGTCTTGGCATCCCGCTGATTATCGCCAGCGTGTTGCTGTTTTTCTGCGGCATGTCTTTCGCCTACTTCCTCGTCTTCCCTATCGTATTCGGTTTTATCGCCGGGGTTGCGCCGGTGGGCGTTGCGGTGATGACCGACATCAGCAAATACCTCGATTTCGTGCTCACCATGTTCATGGCATTCGGCATTACTTTCGAGGTACCCGTCGTCGTTGTCCTGCTGGTCAAGATCGGTCTGGTCAGCGTCGCCAAATTACGTGAAATCCGCCCTTACGTCATTGTCGGGGCCTTTATCATCGGTGCGATATTCACCCCGCCGGATGTGGTCTCGCAGACCATGCTAGCCGTTCCACTCTGGCTGCTCTACGAGCTTGGCATTATCGTTGCCAGCCTGGTTAGCCGGCCTGCTCCGGCTACCGATAGCTACCAGCCGCTTTCCGAAGAGGAAATGGAACGCGAGCTTGATGGCATCGACCCTCCAAAGCACTAACACTCCTCATCCCCGCTGTTAAATTATCCTTGTATCAAAGGATATGGATTATTTTGCACTAAAATAGTGCCTATCGATAGGCAAATGCACTATATAGGTGCACGATCATTTAGCAGAAAACAATCCCTATTGTTTTTTAAACGAAAAAAATCAGGCCCAAATATTGCTTATATACGGGACTCATTCAGGAGCCCGTATGGATCATCTCAAAATAAGCAATGACGTATTATTCATCTTACTCGGCGCCATCATGGTACTGGCCATGCATGCGGGTTTTGCCTTTCTTGAAGTCGGTACCGTCCGTCGCAAGAATCAGGTCAACGCCCTGGTCAAGATACTCGCCGACTTTTCGATATCCACCATCGCCTATTTCTTTATCGGTTACGGGGTTGCCTATGGCGTCCACTTTGTCCATGGCGCCGATACATTGATGGCAAAAGACGGTTACGAACTGGTCAAATTCTTCTTTCTGCTCACCTTTGCGGCCGCCATACCGGCCATCATTTCCGGCGGCATCGCCGAACGCGCCAAATTCGGTCCGCAACTCGCTGCCACATTTTTACTGGTCGGCTTCGTCTACCCGTTCTTTGAAGGTATCGCCTGGAATAATCATTTCGGCATTCAGGACTGGCTGAAATTGCAATTCGGCGCAAATTTCCATGATTTTGCCGGTTCCGTCGTTGTGCATGCCATGGGCGGCTGGATCGCGCTGGCCGCTGTCATGCTGCTCGGTGCGCGCCATGGCCGTTACCGTAAGAATGGCGACATCGCCGCCCATCCGCCCTCCAGCATTCCATTTCTGGCACTTGGCTCCTGGATTCTGATAGTGGGCTGGTTCGGCTTTAATGTCATGTCTGCTCAAACCATAGACAAAATCAGCGGTCTGGTTGCGGTTAACTCACTGATGGCAATGGTAGGCGGCACGCTTGCGGCATTGCTCGTCGGTCGTAACGACCCCGGCTTCACTCATAACGGCGCGCTGGCTGGACTGGTCGCAGTATGCGCGGGATCCGATCTGATGCACCCCCTGGGCGCATTGATTACCGGCGGCATCGCCGGTGCCTTATTTGTGTGGATGTTTACGGTGACCCAGAACCGATGGAAAATCGATGACGTACTCGGGGTATGGCCGCTGCATGGATTGTGCGGCACCTGGGGTGGTCTGGCTGCCGGCATCTTTGGTTTGCCTGCTCTTGGCGGCTTAGGCGGCGTCGCATTCATGTCGCAACTGTTAGGCACCCTGGGGGCTATTGCCGTCGCGCTGACAGGCGGGTTCGTCGTTTATGGCGTACTCAAAGCCACGCTGGGGATACGCCTCAATCAGGAGGACGAGTACAACGGTGCGGACTTATCCATACACAAAATATCCGCCACTGCCGAGCGTGAAACCAACTGGTAACCTCACGACAATAAAAATTCTGCCGGATAACTTATGAAAGAACAGATTAAGGTCGGACAGGCGGCCTTGATCTGCATCGTTCAGGCAGCTTGCGGTAATTTACCCTCAACCAGGAACACCTCGATGGGAAACGTGTACAGCGTGCGACTATGCGCAGCATGAAAACGAACCCGTTCTGCAGTTACCTCACATAACCACGGTTCCTGAAACACCGGAGCCTTTGCGCCTAGCGCCGCAGGCGTGAATAAAGCGACATTGATGCCGCCTTCCGGATCGCGCACAGAGATGAATTCGAATGCCTCGACCCCGGCTGTGCGCATCTCGGCACCGAGCACCTGAGTCGGTCCGTAATCCGATGGACTGGTCAGCACTTCACGATAACTTGCGAACGGCAAGGCTTGTAGCTGCAGCCCCTTCCCTGTGCGGTATTCGGCGCCAAACAGGGTATGCTGCGTATCAAGTTTGCCCGCAGGCGGCGTCGCCATGCCGTACCAGAACAGGAATCGGTAATAGGCAGCTTCTGCCAGCACCGTGCCGGTTTCCAGCGCCCCGTAAAACAGGCTTGGTGCGTTACGCGTGCTGAAACGCGAACCGTGTTTCAATGGCGGATAGCGAAACGGTGTCGCCAGCAGGTAGTGAAGCCCCCTGGTTTCCGCACGCAGACGCGGTTTTGTCGCCTCCAGCATATCCTCCAGCACCAATTGCCGCTCCAGCGAACTGACCAGCTGGTTGGTCGCAACCTGCTCCTGGCTCTCTACCAGCCGCAACAGCACGCCTGACAGACTGCGCAATTCGGCTTCTGCCAGACAAAGAGACCAATCGACCACTTACAGCTTGCCCCGCATGGCATCCAGATATTCCAGCACCGTGGTCAGGCCTTGTACGCTTTTGATCTGCTCGCGCGGAATGCCGCCTGTATGCAGGTTTTCAGTCTGCATCCAGTGCCGCATCTGCTGAAAATCCCCTCCGACCAGCACAAAAAGCGAGCGATAACAGCGGATGAACAACAACGCCAGCTCCCCGGCCTTGCTGTCAGGGTCGATGTCGCCGCGGCTGATCGCAGTGCGATTTTTGCCTATCACTTCGCCGAGGTCTGACTGATTCATACCCAAGTGCTTGCCGGCATTAGCCAAAGCTTCTGTGAGGACACTGGATTTTTCAGTATCGGGTACAAGCGCCAAACTCATGGGATACTCCTCATCATTTAATCCAGGATTAAATGTCAATATAGCACAAAATATTTATATTTGTTAAATTTGCACATTTCAAACACTCACATTGCCCTGAACCCAAGCAATACGCCTGACGGCTGACTGTCTTATTTGAATCGACTCAAACAGGATTTGCGTGCAGCAAAAGCGCGATTTTGTCCAATGCGGCGAGTGCCCGCCCGATCACGATAGCCGCACCCGGACCCTGCGGCGACAAAGCCTCGACAATCAGCCTTGCGCTGACGTTCAGACGCAGCGCGCTTACCGGTACCCCGTCACGCACGCCATAATCCACAGGCTGACCCAGTTGCACACGACTGGCCAGCAACGGATTACCTGCTGTAACGGCAAACAGACGTGCATCCACGCTCAAATCGCATTGCAACAACTGATAAATGCACATCATTTCGTCGCAATCGAGTGGCTGACGAGTTCCAGTCGCACGCACCCGGTAAAGCAGGAAAGGGAAAATGGTAGGCAAGCTGTCCCAGCTCGTTCCATCAGAAATGGGAGCGCGATTCAGCTCCGGCACGGGTAGCGCCTCAAATGCGGGATCGCTGTCGAGTTTCTGCAACACCGCCGCTGCAAAGGCCTGCAAAAAACTGCCGACATCCCGCTCCGGTATCGCGCGAAACAGGCGCAATTCCGTCAAAGCCGCTTCCCAGCGCAACAGCAAACCATAATTGGCGCCCTCCGCATCCAGTTTTGCGGTGTTCCATCCGCTCGACCAGTCGGCGGGAGCCGAATAGGCACGCAAGCTGGAAGGCACAGCATGCCGCTGCATGCATTCAGTCACAGGCGACGGAACCAACAGCGCACCGGAGAAAGTCGGGCCGGTAATGAATTTTGAACCGGTAACGGCCACCATGAAGCCTTGCTGCAAGTAAGCACGCAAAGTCGATGGCGCAATTCGGAACTGACAGGCGTCCACCAGTACTTCTACCTGCCCCGGATACTGCCGATGCAACGCAGACACGCAGACCGTACCCGGCATGATCATGCCGGTCTTGGACACATCGACCAGTGTCAACAGCACCCGCTGGCCTGCCGCCACGGCCTCATGCACCCGCGCAGCAACCTCGGCATCCATCGCCTCAACAGCGCGCGGAGTGCCATCGGCCAGGCGCATCGCAATCGTCACCACAGCGATCTCATCATTGGCAATAGCATCGCCTTCAGCAACATTCCGGGATAACGCCGTACGCGTACTGAAATGCCTGCCTGCCAAAGCGGCCGGCACCCCTCTGCCGGTTTCGCCCTCCTCCACCATGATCGCGCATAACGGTCCCTGTTGGCACATCAGTTGTGCTGCAATCAAATGGCTGTCGGTACCCGATGCAGCAAACACGATTTCAAGACCCGGCAAATCCGCAATGCCGCACAGCGCAGCCAGTTCCATGCGCATCGCATCGAGCTTGCGCGCATAGCTGACGGCTGGCGGCTCGATAGCCGCATTGCGTGCCAATTCGTCCCGCAACCTGTCGGCAGCAGCAAAACCCTGTTCGGAGATCACAGAAGCGGTTGACGAGCCAAACGCAATCAACGCGGCATCAGGATAGACCCGACAACCGTATTTATTGCGCCCGTCCTCCGCATCCAGCGCGATACGGGCATCGCCGCCGGCCGCCAGCAATACTACAGTAGCAGGGATAGTCACATCAGTTCTGACGGTCAACGGCATTCACCAGCAACGCGTGAAAAGCGGAAAAAACCTTATGCATCTGTGGCTGTTTGTAAGGAAACATGTCCACCGGATCCATCGCATGGACGATCATATTGCTGTCTATCTCGAATATCAGTAACGCGCCATCCGCCGTTTCGCCACAGTCGATACCCAGATAATCGAGGCCGGCCCGTTCATATATGGCCTGAAAAGCAGCCGCGTGCCGGCGCGCAAAATCCTCATCAAAATTCGCCATGAATCGGGCTTCTTCAGCCCGATTCTCCGGCTTGTCCGTCATCTCCGCGTTGAGATAATGCACCATCCAGTGCCTGGACAATGCCATATGGCAGACATACGGCCGACCGCCGATCAACACGATCCGGTATTTCCTGAACAATCCGTCGGCACCGCTATAATCCACAAAACGTGAAATATAGAATTCGTCTTCGGTCCGGCTCCGCAGATATGCATCGATATCGCCGGCACTATCCAGCTTCATCAAACCCTGCCCCGCATGCGAATCGACCGGACGCACAATGACCGGGAAATCGCCGTCAGCGATCACCGCAGCCATCCTTAATTCAGCGCTGGCCAGTTGCGCCAGCACCTGCCTTTCAACCCTTGCGGTGCTGGGCATGACCAACCCGGTGGCCCCGCTAAGCAAGGCGCTGGCGGCATTGCGCGATAGCGCCCCGATTTTGTCAGGCGCATTCAATACCGGACGCGGCCATTGCTGGATAAACGACGCAACGAATCCCAGGATCAGCCGGTTGTGATCCGATTCGCCGATCGCGACAAAAACCACATCATGCTCGGGCAATTCCGCCGGAAAAGGCAGATCCGGCGCCACATAAAGCAGGTTGAGCAGCACATCGGTGTCTTCCAGCAGAACTTCTATCGGCGTATTCGACATCAAGTCACCCGGCGCTACCAGCGCCAGCACGCGCAAACGAACCTGCTCGCCGTTGAAAGGCAATCGATAGACCTTCTGCAGCTTGAGCGCTTCCGCCTGCACCTGCAAAGCCAGCTCGCGATTCTGTTTGAATTGCAGAATCACCGCCAGATCCATCAGCACATTGGCTGCCTCCGGATGCGCGTTGGCATAGGCGATCAGATCGGTTGCCAATGGCGCGAGATCGACACCCTGCAGAGACATCCGCATTAAACTCGGCAACCCAATCAGGGGAGGCTGTTCCAGCTCATTCAGTTCCATGGTCATTCCTGTTATGTGCAATGCTTTCGCCGAACTTGAGCGCGGCATCGATCAAGGCATCGATATCCACGGTGTCGGTACGATGATTGACAATTGCGGCGCGAATAGCCAGCTTGCCGTTAATGGTGGTGGTAGATGGTGCGGCTATGCCTGATTCCTGGATAGCGATGACGATCGCTGCATTCACCCTGTCGGCGTCATCGCAACGATAGCGGAAACAAACGATATTCAGCGCTACCGGTGCCAATAGCTCGAGGGCAGGCGTCGCCTCAATGCGCTGTTTCAAGTATTGCCCAAGGGCACAGGTTTTCGCAATGCTCATACCCAGCCGCTCGGCACCGTAGACTTGCAAGGTAAACCAGGTTTTAAGCGCCCGGAATCCGCGCGACAGATCGGGGCCGAAATCGCATGGCCATGGCGAACCTGCTGCCATGCCGCAGGTTTCCCGGCGCAGATAGGCCGCAGGAGAGGCAAAGGCGTCGTAGTGCAAGGTGCCGTCGCGCACCAGAATAAATCCGGCATCGTAGGGCACCTGCCCCCATTTGTGAAAATCGAACGCCACCGAATCCGCACGCTCCAGACCTGCCAATCGCGGCGCCAGTTCGGGTGACAACATCGCCAGCGCACCATACGCGCCATCAATGTGAAACCACAGCGCTTCCTTTTGCGCGAGATCGGCCAATGCAGTCAGGTCATCGATGGCGCCTACGTCCACCGAGCCGGCAGTTCCGGCGATGAAAAACGGCGTATACCCCTGTTCCCGGTCTTGCGCAATCGCGGCAGTCAGCGCGGCGATATCCATCTGGAATCGTTCATCGACCGGAATCACTCGCAGCGCATCCATCCCCAGCCCGGTCAGATCCATCGCCTGAGCGATACAGCCATGCGCACCAGCCGAAGTATAGGCGGTCAGGCGCTTGCCTCCGGATGCCATGCCCTGATAGCGCACTGCGCCGCCCAGCACAGCGGTTCGCGCCACCAGCACGGCAATAAGATTCGCCATTGAGGTGCCAGTGACGAACAGGCCGCTGGCAGTATCGGGGAAGCCGAACAACTCCCGCATCCAGCGCACTATCTGCCATTCGACCTCAACCGGAATCTGATCGCGGCCGCCGAGATTGGCATTCAATCCCGCCGCCAGCATTTCCGCCAGCATGCCGACCGGAGTACCGCCGCCATGTACCCAGCCCATGAAGCCGGGATGCGCATTACCCACCGCATACGGCAGAATATCGTGCATGAAGGTTGCATGTGCCGCAGCCAGGTCGCCTGAAGCCTGAGGCAACGGTTGCCGGAAGACTTCCCGCACAGCTTGCGGGGCGGGTTGCCAGACCGGTCGTTGCCGGATCTGCTTCAGATAATCGAGCATGTCATCCAGCATGCGATGGCCTTGTTCGCGTAAATCCTGCCAATCTGTCGGGTCGAGCGAGTCCTGAACCGTCTCTCGCGTTATTTTTGTCAAAGTAAAATCCGTTCTAATTATTCAAATACATACAAGCCAATAGCATGATCCATAATGCTATGACAGGTTGTACAATTTTAATTTTCGGTACAAAGTACGCTCGCTGATTCCCAGTATATCAGCCACATTACGCCGATGCCCATGATGAATCTGCAGCAAGTCCGCAATATATCTGGCTTCGAGTTCCGCTATCGGCATGCCGGACACGGCCTGATGCACATCGGAAACAGCCTGAGGCAATACCGGCGCAGCTTGCTCAGCCGTGGCTAGGCGCCGGTCAGTCTCGGCCGCCTGCCTGCCCAACACGATATTATCCGCGCTGATGACACTGTGACGGCACATCGCTACCGCTTTCAGCAGGATATTGCGCAGCTCGCGCACATTGCCGGGAAAATCGTATTGCGTTAATTTGGCGATTGCATCATCGGTCAACTTGCAGCGCGGGGTACCGGATGCGGTAATCCGTTTCAGCATGGCTTCGGCCAGCGCCGGGATGTCGCTGCGACGTTCGCGCAAACTCGGCAAACGCAGGTCGATGCCAGCGATACGATAATATAAATCCAGCCGGTATTGGCCGGACTCCGCCATTTCCAGCAGATTGCGATTGGTCGCGGCCACGATACGCACATCGGTGCGCAAGGTTTCGGTACCGCCCACCCGACGGAATTCACCGCTCTCCAGCACACGCAGCAACTTGGCCTGCATCGCCAGAGGAATCTCTCCGGCTTCGTCCAGCAGCAGCGTGCCGCCGTTGGCCAATTCGAACAAACCTTGCTTGCGCCCGATACAGCCGGTGAATGCGCCGCGCTCGTGCCCGAACAGTTCGTCCTCAAACATGGTTTCGGCAATCGCAGCGCAGTTGATTGCCACGAACGGCTTGTCCCGCCGGCGGGAACGCTTATGCAGATATTGCGCCGCCAGCTCCTTGCCGACGCCGCTTTCCCCCAGCAACAACACCGAGGCTTCCGATTGCGCGGTCATCGACAACATCTCCACGCAATGCAGAAATGCAGGCGAGCTGCCCACCATGCGCATTTCATCGCAATTCATTTCATCCGGGCTCACTATCGGCATCACCGCCTCGCCCAGATAACGCACATCCGCCTCATCGAATATCGGATACCCCTTGATCCGCGCATACTCGGGACGATGATGCCGGTCAAAATGCGTGTGAATCACTTCGTGTTCCTTGCCGCTGCTAAATACGGCCTGATGCGGGCAGTCCTCGCCATTCTGATGACACGGCACGGCCGAGCGATGCGACACTTCGTGACAGCGCTGACCGACGATCTGCTCGCGTGCCATGCCGTAATTATCGCAATAGGCCTGATTCGCCCCGACTATTCGATAATTGGCATCAATCAGCACAAACGGATGCGCATGCACTTCCAGCAATGAATTTAATTCCGGACCGAGTTTTTTCAATTTCTTCCTCTGACATGATGTCATGACAAGATGGCTCAGCATAAGTCATAACCAGACACTCTGTCATGACAAATTTTATTTCAAAATCTGAACATAACAAAAAATACTTTAAATTCATTATATTGAAATCATGGCACAAAATCCGCTAAGTATTAGCGTTGGCAACATTCCAAATCAGAATAAGGATACCGCAATGGCACACATCGTAATTTTAGGCGCCGGCATAGGCGGCATGCCGATGGCTTATGAAATGAAAGAACTGGCGCGCCCGGAGGATACCGTTACCGTCATCTCCAACACCGACACTTTTCAATTCACGCCATCCAACCCCTGGGTCGGCGTCAAATGGCGCAGCCGCGAGGAAGTAACCTTCCCGGTCGCGCCTTATCTGGAAAGAAAGGGCATCAAATTCATTCCGCGCGGCGCCGCACGTCTGCATCCGGATCGGAATCAGGTCGAACTGGTCGATGGACAAGTCATCGATTACGATTATCTGGTGATCGCGACCGGCCCCAAGCTTGCCTTTGATGAAGTCCCCGGATTAGGGCCCCAAGGCCACACCCATTCGGTATGCAGCGTCGACCACGCGGAAAAATCCGCGAATGAATGGGAAAATTTCTGCGCCCAGCCGGGCCCCATCGTCGTCGGCGCCGTGCAAGGCGCATCCTGCTATGGCCCAGCTTACGAATACGCTTTCATCATGGAAACGGATTTGCGCAAACGCAAGATCCGCGACAAGGTGCCCATGACCTTCGTCACTGCCGAACCCTATATCGGCCATCTCGGTTTGGGTGGCGTAGGCGATTCCAAGGGTATGCTCGAATCCAGCATGCGCGACCGCCATATCAAATGGATATGTAACGCCAAAGTCACCAAAGTCGAAGCCGGCAAAATGTTCGTTACCGAGCACAACGACGACGGCAGCGTAAAAAAGGAACACGAACTGCCGTTCGGCTATTCGATGATGCTGCCTGCATTCAAGGGCATAGATGCCGTTTTCGGCATCGAGGGCCTCACCAATCCGCGTGGTTTCATCATTGCAGATCCTTATCAGCGCAATCCGAAATATCCGAACATCTATTCGGTCGGCGTATGCGTCGCCATACCGCCGGTAGAGACCACGCCCGTGCCTACCGGCACACCGAAGACAGGCTACATGATAGAAAGCATGGTCACCGCCACGGCGCATAACATCCGCAATGCACTGGATGGCAAGGAACCCAGCGAAAAGGCAACATGGAATGCGATCTGTCTGGCCGATTTCGGGGATGCCGGCGCAGCGTTTGTCGCGCTGCCGCAGATTCCTCCGCGCAACGTCAACTGGTTTAAAGAAGGGAAATGGGTACATCTGGCCAAAATTGCGTTTGAAAAATATTTCATCCGCAAAATGAAGAAAGGCACGACCGAACCTATTTATGAAAAATACGTGCTCGGTGCGATGGGCATCAAGAAATTGAAATAACGCATAACAGCAGGTAACCGCCCCAAAAAGACGGCCCACTGCTGCTTTAAAGTACAGCCCATCCCGGTCGTACTTTTTCCGAACGTCTACCTGTCGTGCTGGCGGATAGACGTTTTTTTATGCTAACCGCAAACTCAGGCGCGCAAGGTAAAGCTGAAGTCATCCCGCTCCGCGACTGCATCGGCAAGTATTTCCAGCAGCAGCCAGTAATCTTCGCCCATTGCATCACGACTGACGCCCGGTTGCTCCCAGATCAGCTCCAACGGTCCTTCGACATCGGTCAGCGTATCCCATAAAGCATCCATGTTGCGTCCGAAATGAGACGGAAAATCAAAAGAAAACGCAATTTGCTCATAAAAGCTTTTCAGGCTGGTCAGGTTTTTTAAATAACAGGTTTTCATTGGCAGGCTGGTATCTCCGTATAAGTTTGATAATGATCCACCGTAATAAAGCGCCGTCCCTGAAGCGAAAAAATCAGACGTTTCGCGCCACGATGCCCTCCCTTGTAATCCAGATCCGCTTCCCGCCATTGCCCGGCCGATAGCTGCCGTTCGCGGTTGTCAAACCTGTCGCCTCCGATACTTTTACCTTTGAGCAAAGGCGCATCCCATAATGCATGGCCGCGCTGCCAGCCCGCGGCAACGGCGGCCCGCTTGGTAACAAACTTGTCGGGCAGGTAACGATTATGGGTTGCGTTTAACCGGTTCAGAATATCGGTTAACTCAACTTCATCTATTATAGGACGAAGTGAAAAATTTACCCGGTGAACTTCATCGCGGCATGGCGCGGCAAACGCTGTTGAACTGATAAACGCCGCCGCCAGCCATGCCCATCCCCATCGCCTCAAAGGGTTTCCCCGGCATAATCCGCCAGACGCGAACGTTCGCCGCGCGCCAGCGTGATATGCCCGCCATGCGGCCAGCCCTTGAAACGATCCACCACATAAGTCAGGCCGGAGCTGCCTTCGGTCAGATAAGGCGTATCGATCTGCGAAATATTGCCCAGACAGACCACCTTGGTCCCCGGACCGGCGCGGGTGATCAGGGTCTTCATCTGCTTGGGCGTCAGGTTTTGCGCTTCGTCGATAATCAGGTATTTGTTCAGAAAAGTCCGTCCGCGCATGAAATTCAGCGACTTCACCTTGATGCGGGTGCGTATCAGATCCTGCGTCGCGGCACGACCCCAGTCCCCTGCCGCTTCATCGGTCTTGTTCAGCACATCGAGGTTGTCTTCCAGCGCACCCATCCACGGGCTCATTTTTTCCTCTTCAGTGCCCGGCAGAAAACCGATATCTTCGCCCACCGGCACCGTCACCCGGGTCATGATGATCTCGGAATAACGCTTGTGCTCCAGCGTTTGCATCAATCCGGCAGCCAGCGTCAGCAAGGTCTTGCCGGTACCGGCCTGGCCGAGCAAAGTCACGAAATCGATCTCCGGGTCCATCAGCACATTCAGTGCGAAATTCTGCTCGCGGTTGCGCGCGGCGATACCCCAGACATTGTTTTTCTGATGGCCGTAATCCTTGATGGTTTGCAGCTCGGCGACCTTGCCGTCGACTGACTTGACGATGGCATGGAACGGCGTCCCGCTTTCCAGATACACGAATTCGTTGACCAGCAAGCTGGATACGAGCGGCCCTTTGATGCGATACCAGGTACGGCCTTCCACCTGCCAGGATTCCATGCCCTTGCCGTGCTTGTCCCAGAAATCGGCTGGCAGCTCGCGCACGCCGGCATATAGCAGGTCGGTGTCTTCCAGCACCTTGTCATTGAAATAATCCTCTGCGAGCAGCCCCAGCGCGCGCGCCTTGATACGCATGTTGATGTCCTTGGACACCAGTATCACCGGACGGCCCGGCTGTTCCTGACGCAAGCTCAGCAGCACGCCGAGTATCTGATTATCCACCTTGCTGGAAGGCAGGCTGGCCGGCAACGAACCCTGGATGGCGCGGGTCTGCAGGAACAGTCGCCCTATCGCACCTTTGCGCCCTTTGCTGGACAGCGAGATACCCGACTCGATGCCAGTCTCGCACCCCGATACGATCTCGTCCAAAAAGCGGCTGGCCTGCCGCGCATTGCGCGCGACTTCGGTCATGCCTATCTTGTGCTGGTCCAGTTCTTCGAGTGTCGCCATAGGTAAAAACACATCATGCTCTTCAAACCGAAACAGACTGGTTGGATCATGCATCAGCACATTGGTATCCAATACAAACAGCTTAATCACCGCCGGGGTTTTACGTGGCATTTAATTCTCCTGAAGGGATTTAAGGGCATCCAGAACTGCTTGGGCATGGCCAGCCGATTTCACGCTGCGCCATTCCTGTATTATTTTTCCGGCTTCATCAAACAAAAACGTACTGCGATCGATACCACGCACTTCTTTACCATACATATTCTTTAATTTCATGACACCAAACAATTCACACACCTTCTCGTCTTCATCGGCAAGCAAGTCGAACGGCACATTGAGCTTGGCTTTGAACTTCTCATGGGATTGGACACTGTCACGCGAAATGCCCACGATCTCGCAGCCGAGCTGCTGAAACCCGGCATACAGGTCACGGAAATCGGAGCCTTCCACCGTGCATCCAGGGGTATCGTCCTTGGGATAAAAATACACCACCAGCTTCTTGCCGCGCGCATTGCTCAGCTTGAACGTCTTATTACCTGTTGCTGGCAATTCAAAATCATCAATTTGCATATTCACTCCTCGTTAACTTGATTTCAACAATACGACTACCGCACCGCTGCCGCCATCGACTGCGCGCGCCTGACAAAATGCCAATACTTCATCCTTCTGCATCAGCCAATGCTTGACCTTGGTGCGCAGCACCGGTTCACGATTCCTGGAACCCAGGCCCTTGCCATGAATAATCCGCACACAACGCAGCCCGCGCTTGCTGCAATGCGCGATAAAGGCCGCCACAGCCTGTCGCGCCTCCACGCTGACCATGCCATGCAGATCCAGTTCGCCCTGCAATATCCAGTGCCCGCGGCGCAGTTTGCGCAGCGTATCGCGACGCAAACCGGGACGGATGAACACCAGCTCCTCGCCGGTTTCCAGTCCGTCGTCCCAGCCGATGTAATCGGACAGGCTGTCGGCCAGCACTTGCTGCTCGTCGCGCAATAGACTTTTGGGAATGGGGGGTGTTGCTACCGGATCAGGTTCGATACGCCCATGAGCGGCGATAGGTTGGGCATCCCTGACGGCTGCCTGGAACAGCGCAAGATCGTCAGGGGTGAGGGATGCAGGTAGGTGTTTACCTGCCATGACGTTTTAATCCGTCAAGCATTCTAGATAACGGTCGGCATCCAGCGCAGCCATACAACCGGTGCCGGCACTGGTAATCGCCTGCCGGTAGATATGATCCTGCACATCGCCTGCCGCAAACACGCCGGGGATACTGGTTGCCGTCGCGTTACCCTTGTGGCCACCATGGGTCACGATATAGCCGCCTTCCATGTGCAGCTGTCCGGTAAACAGGTCGGTATTGGGTTTATGGCCGATAGCGATGAAGACACCGGTGACTGCGATATCCTTGGTGCTGCCGTCAGCCACCGATTTCACACGCATCCCGGTCACGCCGGTCTTGTCGCCGAGCACTTCATCCAGCTGGCAATTCAATTCCAGCGTCACTTTGCCTTCCGCCACTTTCTCCATCAGGCGATCAGCCAGAATCTTCTCGGACTTGAATTTATCACGACGGTGCACCACGGTGACGTGACGCGCGATATTGGAGAGGTATAACGCCTCTTCCACTGCCGTATTGCCGCCGCCGATGACAGCCACATCCTGATTGCGATAGAAGAAGCCGTCGCAAGTCGCGCAACCGGACACACCCTTGCCCATGAACGCCTGTTCGGATTCCAGCCCCAGATACATCGCCGATGCGCCCGTTGCAATAATCAGCGCGTCGCAGGTATAGGTACCCTGATCGCCGATCAGCGTCATCGGTTTTTCGGTCAGCTTCGCGGTATGAATATGATCGAAAATGATCTCGGTATTGAAGCGGCGAGCATGTTTTTCAAAACGCTCCATCAATTCCGGACCCTGCACCCCATCGACATCCGCTGGCCAGTTATCGACTTCGGTGGTAGTCATCAACTGGCCGCCCTGTGCCATGCCGGTAATCAGCACCGGGTTCAAATTGGCGCGCGCGGCATATACCGCTGCAGAATATCCTGCCGGGCCGGAACCCAAAATCAATAACCGTGAATGTTTGGTTTCAGACATACTCATGCACTCCATATCTATTAATGTAAGTTTAATGTGGAAATTCTAACAGGATTCAATCACCCTTTAACAAGGTTCACGTTATAATTTTAACTTCGATGTTCCTAAGGAAGCACTGATTTAATCAAACATGGTTGCGACGGAGTATTGCGAAATGCCAGGCAAGAAGAAAGACACGCCATGCAGCATTCTGCACAAGCAGCTTCCGATGCCGCTTGGCGCTTGCAATAACCCGTCCCGCCGGGTTCAAACGAAAACAGGCTTGCTCTGCGTTGCACGCCTTGGCATCGCAGACCGAGCTACGGCCTGCGGCTTGCGCCCTGATAAAACCTGTTTCCGTTTGAACGCAACCCATGTTTGATTAAATCAGTGCTTCCCTGACATAACCATGTTTACTCCACGTCGCCGCACTACTACAACTCCACGCAAACCGCTGCCGCCCAAAGTCAGCGGTTTGCTGCGCGAAACCGGCTGGTTGCTCAGCGCGATGATCGCGCTGGGATTGGCATTGATTCTATTCAGCTATACGCCAAGCGATCCGGGCTGGTCGCACAGCAGCAAAGCCGCCATCCAGAATCTGGGCGGCACATTCGGCGCCTATATAGCGGATATACTGCTGGCGTTATTCGGTTTTTCAAGTGGCTGGCTGATCGTATTGGCCGGCTTCAATACCTGGCGCGGTTACCATCAGCTGCAACAGCAACCCGAGACGGAAGCCGACCGCCGGCCGGCTTTTATTCGCGGCGCCGGTTTCGTCGTGCTGATACTCGCCAGCAGCGGACTCGAATCTGCACGCCTGCACAGCATAGGGCATTATCTTCCCGAACAGGCAGGCGGCATCATCGGCGCCCTGAGTGGCGACACCGTCACCCAACTGCTCGGTTTTACCGGCGGCACGCTGGCGCTATTGGTGCTGATCGCGGTCGGCTGGAGCCTGTTCAGCGGCATTTCCTGGATCGGCGTAGCGGAATCCACCGGTGCAGCGATGGAACGCGGCTGGCTGTGGGCAGTGCAAACACTGGATAACTGGCGCATCAAACGCGCTGGCGCCAGCGCCACGCGCCAGCGCAAGGAAGTCGTACAGGTGCAGAAGCAGCGCATGGAGCACCAGGAACCGGTCATCATCGAAACGCCCTCGCCCATCATTATCAAATCCGAACGCGTCGAAATCGAAAAACAGGCACCGCTGTTTGCCGAAATGCCTGATTCGCCGCTGCCACCGCTGCACCTGCTCGACCCCGCCAGCCCGCCAGTGGAAAGCCTCACCGCTGACACGCTGGAATTTACCTCGCGCCTGATCGAACGCAAGCTGGGCGAATTCAATGTGCAAGCCCGCGTGGTCGCCGCCCTGCCCGGCCCGGTCATCACCCGCTACGAAATCGAACCTGCCTCCGGCGTAAAAGGCAGCCAGATACTCAATCTGGCCAAAGATCTCGCCCGTGCGCTGTCGGTGGTCAGTATTCGCGTGGTGGAGACCATCCCCGGCAAAACCACGATGGCGCTTGAGATCCCCAACCCCAAACGCGAAATCGTGCGCCTGTCGGAGATCCTCGAAGCCAAGATCTATCACGACATGAACAGCCCGCTGACCATGGCCATGGGCAAGGACATCGCCGGTAACCCGGTGGTCGCCGACCTCGCCAAGATGCCGCACGTGCTGGTGGCAGGCACCACCGGCTCGGGCAAATCCGTCGCCATCAACGCGATGATCCTGAGCCTGCTGTACAAGGCTGACGCCAATCAGGTCAGGCTCATCCTGGTCGATCCGAAAATGCTGGAGCTGTCGATTTACGACGGCATCCCGCACCTGCTCGCGCCCGTGGTCACCGACATGCGCCAGGCCGCCGCCGCGCTCAACTGGTGCGTGGCCGAGATGGAACGCCGCTACAAGCTGATGTCCGCACTCGGCGTGCGCAATCTGGCGGGCTACAACCAGAAACTCGCCGAAGCTAGAAAAGCCGGCAAGCCCCTTACCCATCCGTTCAGCATCACCCCGGACAACCCTGAGCCGCTCGACGATCTGCCGCTGATCGTGGTGGTGATCGACGAACTGGCCGATCTGATGATGGTGGTCGGCAAATCGGTGGAACAGCTGATCGCCCGGCTGGCACAAAAAGCACGTGCTGCAGGCGTGCACCTCATTCTCGCCACCCAGCGTCCGTCAGTGGACGTCATTACCGGCCTGATCAAGGCCAATGTGCCGACCCGCGTCGCGTTCCAGGTCTCCAGCAAAATCGATTCGCGCACCATTCTCGATCAAATGGGCGCGGAAGCCCTGCTCGGCCAGGGCGACATGCTCTATCTGCCGCCCGGCACCGGCTATCCGCAGCGCGTACACGGCGCGTTCGTCGCCGATCACGAAGTGCACAAAGTGGTCGATTATCTCAAGCAGATGGGCGAACCCAATTACATCGAAGGCATCCTCGACACGCCGGAAGACAACGAAGCCGCAGGCGAAAGCGGTGGCGGCGATGCCGAATCTGATCCACTCTACGACGAAGCCGTTGCGCTGGTACTGCGCACCCGCCGTCCCTCCATTTCCGCCGTACAACGCCATCTGCGCATTGGCTACAACCGGGCTGCACGCCTGATCGAAGCCATGGAAAGCGCCGGGCTCGTCAGCCCGATGCAAAGCAACGGCAATCGGGAAGTCATTGGTCAACATCGCGAATAAACCGGTATCCATTTATGAAAAAACTCAGTCTGCTTGCCGCCCTCTTGTTTTATACTGCCAGTGCCGGCGCCAATGGTATTGACGCTCTCAAAGCCTTCATCGCCGATACCCGAACCGCAAAGGCCGACTTCAGTCAGACCGTACTCGACAAGAACGGCACGACCAAACAGCAAACCAGCGGCACCATGGCATTCTCGCGCCCGGGCAAATTCCGCTGGGCCTACCAAAAACCGTTTGAACAGCTCATCGTCGGCGATGGCAGCAAAATCTACCTGTACGATGTCGACCTCGAGCAAGTCACCATCAAGCAGCTGGATCAGGCGCTCGGCAGCAGCCCCGCGGCGCTGCTCGCAGGCAACAACGAGATTGAAAAATTCTATGTGCTGGCCGATGCCGGCACGCATGACGGTCTGACCTGGCTCAGCGCCACGCCGAAGGACAAGGACGGCAGCTTCAATCAGATACTGATGGGATTTAACCAGCGCACACTGGCGGAAATGAAGATACGCGACAATTTCGGCCTCACCACCGTACTCAAGCTCAGCCATCTGGAGCGCAATCCAAAACTGCCTGCCAGCACCTTCAAGTTCACCCCGCCACCCGGGGTCGATGTGATATCAGACAGCAAGTGAGCGACGATTTATTTCATAGAATTCCAGACCATGCGCCGCTAGCCGAGCGCCTACGGCCGCGCGGCATCGACGAGGTCATCGGCCAAAGCCACCTGCTCGGCGAGGGCAAACCGCTGCGCCTGGCCTTCGCCTCGGGCAAGCCGCATTCGATGATCCTGTGGGGGCCGCCCGGTGTCGGCAAAACCACGCTGGCGCGCCTCACCGCCGATGCTTTCGACTGCACCTTCATCGCGCTGTCGGCGGTATTTGCCGGAGTCAAGGATATCCGCGCCGCGATGGAGCAGGCCGAACAAACGCTGCAGCAACACGGCCGCCACACCTTGCTGTTCGTCGACGAAATCCACCGCTTCAACAAGGCGCAGCAGGATGCGCTGCTGCCGTTCGTCGAATCCGGCCTGGTCACCCTGATCGGCGCCACCACCGAGAATCCCAGTTTCGAAGTCAACTCTGCGCTGCTGTCGCGCGCCCAGGTGTACGTGCTGCAAGCGCTCAGCGCGCACGAGCTGCGCCAGCTGGTCGTACGCGCTGCCAGCGCCATAGCACTGGATTTGTCCGAAGCCGCCATCGATACCCTGATCGGTTATGCCGATGGAGACGCACGACGCCTGCTCAACCTGATCGAACAGACCCAGACCGCCGCCCAGACCAGCGGCATCAGCCACATTGACGCCGCGTTCATCGAACAGGCGCTGACACTCAACTCGCGGCGTTTTGACAAAGGCGGCGACCAGTTCTACGACCAGATTTCCGCATTGCATAAATCGGTGCGCGGCTCCAATCCCGATGCTGCGCTGTACTGGCTATGCCGCATGCTGGATGGCGGCGCCGATCCCAAATACCTGTCGCGGCGCATCATCCGCATGGCCTGGGAAGATATCGGTCTGGCCGATCCGCGCGCCATGCAGCTGGCTAACGATGCCGCAACCACCTACGAGCGC
Source organism: Sulfuriferula sp. AH1 (assembly GCF_002162035.1). Lineage (NCBI taxonomy): Bacteria > Pseudomonadati > Pseudomonadota > Betaproteobacteria > Nitrosomonadales > Sulfuricellaceae > Sulfuriferula > Sulfuriferula sp. AH1. The sequence goes on along the minus strand of NZ_CP021138.1, from coordinate 991,517 downwards.
CTGGGCTCGCCCGAGGGTGAGCTGGCACTAGGGCAGGCAGTGATTTATCTGGCAGTAGCCGCCAAAAGCAATGCCGGCTATAACGCATTCAATCAGGCCATGGCCTTTGTGAAAAGGGACAAATCCAGCACAGTGCCGGTGCATCTGCGTAATGCGCCTACCAAACTGATGAAAGAACTGGGTTACGGCCACGCCTACCGCTATGCGCATGATGAACCGGAAGCCTACGCCGCCGGCGAGACCTACCTGCCGGACGACATGGCGGAGCCGGGCTGGTATCAGCCGGTGCCACGCGGTCTGGAAAGCAGGATCGCAGAAAAACTGGAACACCTGCAGGCGCTGGATCGGAAAGCCCGCAAAAAATAACATGCGCAAACAGCCAATTCCCTCTCACACCATTCCAGCAACTCCACTACACCGGCAAAAGGTTATTTTATGATAGTTCGCGGCAGGCCCTCAGGGATACAATTGTTCTTAGTGTTACGCGGTTCGATTCTGAAACAGATATGGAAAGTACTGGTAATCAACATCGTGGTGGCTACCCTGGTCACGCTGAATCACGGCGATCTGTTCCGGTTGAAAATCACGCTGACTGCCATCCCGTTCACCCTCATCGGCCTGCCGTTGGCCATCTTCCTCGGTTTCCGCAACAATGCAGCCTATGACCGCTACTGGGAAGGCCGCAAACTGTGGGGCGAAATCGTATTGCTCAGCCGCAATTTCGCACGCCAGTGCCTGAGCCTGATCGAGCACGCCGAACCGCTCAAGGCTACCACCGGATTCAAGGACATACGTGTCAGGATGATCTACCGCGCCATCGCCTTCTCGCACGCGTTGCGTCATCAGCTGCGAAATACCGATGCCCGTACCGAGCTCCAGCCCTTGCTCACACAACAGGAATGGCAGCACCTCGACCAGACCAGCAACCTTCCCGATTATCTGATGCGCCAGATGGGCAACGACCTGCGTCTGTGCATGAATGAACAGCGCCTCGACAGCTGCCTGGCGACGTCCCTTGATGCCACCATGTCCGCCATGACTTCCGCTGCCGCCGCCTGCGAGCGCATCAAAAGCACGCCTATTCCGTTCTCCTATACCCTGATGCTGCACCGTACCGCTTATCTGTACTGTTTCCTGCTGCCTTTCGGACTGGTGGATACGATAGGTTTCATGACGCCTTTCGTCGTCGGCATCGTCGCTTATACGTTTTTCGGACTGGACGCGCTGGGCGACGAAATCGAGGAGCCGTTCGGCACCTCCCCAAACGATCTGGCGCTGGAAGCGATCTGTCGCTCGATAGAAATCAACTTGCGCGAAGCGGTAGGCGACGAACACGAGCTCCAGCAGCTGCAACCGCTCAATTATTGCCTGATGTAAAACGGCCAGTGCTTCGGCAGATGATTTGCAGGGTTACATGCCACGTGATTCGGTTTAACAATCCAGGGCTATGCGTGGCCAAGAAGCATCATGCCGAGCACAACTACCACGGCAGCACCGAGCAAAACCATACTGATCACGAACAGAACTCGACGAGCCGACTTGCTGATTTTTATCACCACCATACTCCTTGCTCAATACGCCGCACAACAGTGGCGTTTAGTTTGCCGTAACATTGCGGCACTACCCATGTTATCCATTTTTCCTGACGCTAATCGGACACAAACGTTTTACGCAACTTCGGCTGCAAGTTTTATGTGCAATCCGCAGCAACGACCCGCTCACGCTCAGACATCCGTCCTGGCCACGATCACCTCGCCGTCTTCCTTGGCGATCGGCCCCAGTTGCGGCAAGGGCAGGATTTCCAGCACGGTTTCCGAAGGCCGGCACAGCCGGGTGCCGAGCGGCGTGACCACGACAGGCCGGTTGATCAGGATGGGATACGCCATCATGAAATCGATCAGCTCGTCATCGCTCCACTTGCCGTTGTCCAGATCCAGCTCATCGTACGGCGTGCCTTTGCGCCTCAGCAGTTCGCGTACCGGCGTCCCCATTGCCGCAATCAGCTCCACCAACTTGTCGCGACTGGGCGGCGTTTGCAGATATTCGATGATTTCCGGTTCGACGCCGGTATTGCGGATGATGGCGAGCACATTGCGCGAAGTGCCGCAGGCGGAATTATGATAGATCGTTATGTCGGACATGGTGTTCTCAGAGAATATATCGGGGAGCTGAATGGTAACCATAGTTCGTCCATTTTTCAATATACGTATTGACATATATTTACTAATACATATATATTAAACGCATGATGGATTCCAGCACGTTATTTACCGTCCTCGCCGACACCACTCGCCGCCAGTTGCTGACGCATTTGCTGCAGCACGGCGAATCCTGTGTCTGCGAGCTGTATGCCACGCTGGACATGTCGCAACCGAAGGTATCGCGCCACCTGGCGATATTACGCGAAGCGGAGCTGGTAAGCACACGGCGCTCGGGCACATGGGTGCATTACCGCATCAACCCGGCACTGCCAGACTGGACGCAGGTAACATTAGCGCAAATGGCAACCGCGATGGCGCTGGAAGCCTCGGCTTGCGGCAGTGATACAAACAACGCCTGTTGCGCAGCTTGAAGCCAACGGCAGCTCAGGAGCAGTGACGTGGAGATAATGCAACAGCGTTCACCCGAAGGCATCAATACCGTCAAATGGCTGGCGGCGGTTGCGCTCGGACTGGCAGTATGGATAGCGCTTTACAGCCAGCTGCAGAACCTTGCCGATTACGGCATGAGTCTGACCGGAATTGCCGCAGACACGCATCTCGGACAAGCGCTCAACTTCTTCGTGTTCGAAACGCCCAAGGTATTGATGCTGCTCGCACTCATCGTATTCGCGATGGGCGTGATCCAGACTTTCGTGGCCCCCGAGCGTACCCGGCAACTGTTATCCGGGCGCCGGCTGGGTATCGGCAATGTCATGGCCGCCAGTCTGGGCATCGTCACGCCCTTTTGCTCGTGCTCGGCGGTGCCGCTGTTTATCGGCTTCCTGCAGGCGGGGGTACCGCTGGGGGTGACCTTCTCCTTCCTGATCTCCGCACCCATGGTGAATGAAGTCGCGCTGGGTCTGCTGTTCGGCTTGTTCGGCTGGAAAATCGCGCTGCTGTATCTGGGCCTGGGGCTGGCTGTTGCGATCGTCGCCGGATTGGTTATCGGCAAGCTCGGCATGGAAAAGCATCTGGAAGACTGGGTGCAGGCCATTCAGGCCAAAGGCGGCGCGGTCATCGCCAATCTCGACCGGAAACAAACCTGGCCTGAGCGTTTTGAAGCAGGCATCCGCCACCTCAAGGAAATCGTCGGCAAGGTGTGGCCCTACATCGTTCTGGGCGTCGCGGTCGGTGCCGGTATCCACGGCTATGTACCGCAAAACTTCATGGCAGGTATCATGGGCAAGGGCGCCTGGTGGTCTGTGCCCGCAGCAGTATTGATCGGCGTACCCATGTATTCCAATGCGGCAGGCATTATTCCGGTAGTGCAGGCCTTGCTCGGCAAAGGTGCGGCATTGGGTACGGTATTGGCCTTCATGATGAGTGTCACCGCGCTGTCATTTCCCGAAATGATCATACTACGCAAGGTACTCAAACCCAGGTTGATCGCAACTTTTGTCGGCGTCGTGTCTGCGGGCATATTGTTCGTTGGCTATGTATTTAATGCAGTGCTTTAATTTGAACCAATGATAGGAGTATCACAATGAAAGGCAACAAAATGACGCGCATGATGTCGGTCATGGTATTGGTCTCGCTGGCAGCAACCCATTTTTCCGGCCAGTTCAATCTGTTACATCCCAGTTTCTTATGGATAGCCGGTTTCGCCAGCATCATGGCATTCCAGGCTACCTTTACCGGCTTCTGCCCAGCAGGCGTACTGTTCGGCAATGGCAAAAAAGCCGCTTGCTGCAGCAAATAAGGAAAGGAGAGCGAAATGGCTCACGCAATTCTGCATCCCTCAATCGTGTCTCTGGTATCACTGGCAGCGAATATTGCCGCCAATCACCCCGGACAAGGCCTGTGCCAGATCGACAAACTCAAGCAATTCGGCATTACCGGGGAGCAAATCGATCTGGTGGTAGAAATCGCTCGTCATATCCGCGATGAAGCCGGACAAAAGTTCGATGTCAGTTTTGATGCAGCATTTTCAGCTAAAATGTCGGCTGCGCCTGTACTGGCAAAGCCACTTAACATTCCGGTAGCTGAAGCATGCTGCACCCCTACCCCCAGCGGCAAATCCTGCTGCTAGGGCAGTAAAAAAGCACGCTCAAGATCGGCGAGCCGACACGAAGCCGACTCGCCGTTTACAGTCACCGAAAGGAATTGTCATGAAAAACATCAAAGTACTCGGCACCGGTTGCACCAACTGCAAAACGACAACCCGGCTCATCGAAGAGGCCGCCAGGGAAAAAGGCATTGCGATACTGCTGGAAAAGGTCGAGGCCATTGCCGATATTCTGGGTTATGGCGTGATGTCCACGCCCGGTGTAGTGATCGACGGCATCGTAGTGCATGCCGGCGGCGTACCCGATCGCAAGAAGATCGATAGCTGGCTAACCTGATATTTATAACCGGAAATACCCTGATGAACGCACAGCACGACCACCATGAGCATCATGACCACGGCCACCATGATCACGGTCATGCCCATCATCACCATCATGATCACAGCAATGTCGATACGACCAGCCGCGCATTTGCGGTAGGCGTCAGCCTGAACATGGCCTTTGTCGTCATCGAAATCGGATTCGGCATTTATGCCGATTCGCTATCGCTGCTGGCAGATGCCGGACACAATTTCAGCGATGTGATCGGTCTGCTGGCAGCGTGGGGGTCCATGATACTGGCACGGCGTCTGCCTTCGCTGCGCTTTAGCTACGGCCTGCGCAGCACCACCATACTGGCCGCGCTGGCTAACGCCATGCTGCTGCTCATCGCGGTAGGCGGCATATCCTGGGAAGCCATCCGGCGCTTTAGCGAGCCGATGGCGGTAAATGAACCTGTCATGATCTGGGTCGCCCTGGCGGGCGTGGTCGTCAACACCATCACCGCACTCATGCTGATGAAAGGTCACAAGGACGACCTCAACCTGCGCGGCGCATTTGTACACATGGTAGCCGATGCGGCTGTATCGGTCGGTGTAGCGCTGGCAGGCGTGGGCATGATGCTGACCGGCTGGCTGTGGCTGGACCCGGCCATCAGTCTGCTGATTGCCGCCGTCATCTTTATCGGCACCTGGGGCCTGTTCAAGCAATCGTTGAAGCTGGCACTGCACGCCGTGCCCGACGCCGTAGATCCTGCCAAAATCCAGGCTTACCTGCTCGGCCTGCCGCAAGTGCGCGAGGTACACGACCTGCATATCTGGGGCATGAGCACCACCGAAAACGCGCTTACCGTCCACCTCGTCACGCCCGAAGGCCATCCCGGCGATGCATTTCTTGACAGCATCGCCGATGAATTGGCCCATCGTTTCCATATCGGTCACGCCACTTTCCAGATCGAGCTGGGCGACCATGATGTAATGTGCCGGCTGGCGCCTGCCGAAGTCGTCTAGGAAAACTTCGGCATCAGAGGGAGGCCGTGAAACACGGGGAATATCCGATATCAGATATTCTTCGCAACGATATCCGTAGGAATCCCGTCCAGACTGGTCTGATTCTTGTCTTTCCAATATTGCATCAAACCTGCAGGACCTTTCTTTAACGCCCAGTTGGTCAACTGTTCGCGTTCGCCGACGTAGTTGAAATAAGGCACGCCCATCCCGCACGAGGTCTGCACCAGCTCTACCGACAGATCGAAAATCTGGCGAGCGCCGGGAAGCGGATCGAACAGCGCAAACAACGCATCCCATTCGACATCTTTCTGGTGAATCACTTTCGCCTTGCCATACAAGCGCAATATCATCGGCGCGCCATCAAAATCGCAGAACATCAGCGTCATGCGCGGATTTATCTGCACATGCGCAGCGGTTTCGTTGCCGCTGCCGGTGACATTGAGCCAGACCACACGATTCTGGTCGATGACACGCAACGAATCCATTCCCTTGGGCGACACGTTGACGCTGCTGTCGTCAGTCGCGGTCCCTACAAAAAATATCTTCTGCTCAGCGATGAACTGCGCCAGCTTTTCGGAGATTTCGGTATATCTTTGTCCCATATTCCGCCTCGTTAAGCCATATACATGGATTTGTTGTCATTCAGATTCAGCCAGCCCTTGATAATGCGGTAAATGAGCCACAGGGTATTGGCGAACAATATCAGCCAGCCGACCAGGATCAGCGTAGTGATGCCGCCGATCACGCCCCACAGCAGGCCGAACCAGAAAGTACGTATCTGCCAGCGGAAATGGCTTTCCAGAAACGTCCCGGCCACATCGTCGCGTTTGATGTAATTCATCATGATCGCCGCGATCGCCGTGATGCCGAACAGGAACGAAGCGGCATACAAGGCATAAATGATCGTCGTCAGGCTTTTGGCGGATTTCTCGTTATCGGTCAGCAAGGTGTTGTCCATTGGAACCTCATTTTTATAAACTGGCGAATACTGATTGTACGTTAAACGGAAAACAAGGGTAAACCAGTTAAACACCCCGCCTCGAAAAGCCAGTCTGTAGGCCGGAATTAGAGCAACACCTTCATTTTGCGGCCACCGGCGACATCAAAACCGTTGGCCTGATAAAAGCCCAGCGTACGGTCAAACGCAGGCAATGGCGGCGTCGTCACCTCCAGCCGCTGCCAGCCGCGGCTGCGTCCGTATGCCTTGGCCGCGTCGAGCAAAAGCTGGCCGGCACCGCCGGAACGAAACGCAGGCTGCACATAAAGCTCGGGAATGATTCCGAATGCCCCTTCGGCGTAGAGGCTATGGGTCTCTGTCAGACTGATGAAGCCGGCCGCCGCATTGCCGGTGTCTTCCACGGCAATCAGCACCGTATAAATGCCTTCGGCAATGAACCGTTCGCAACGTTCAACGATAGCAGGCAGGTCGACATGGAAATGCGCGCCCCCCGTGACCGCCATGATTTCTTCCAGCAACTGCTGCACCATGCTGGCAATGGCCGCGGCATCGACGGAGGTGGCTTTGTGGATTGCATATGTGCTCATATTTCGTTCCGCTGAATGATTAAACGGGGACGCCAATCGGCTGCGGCCAACCCTGATCCGATGCGCTTAAGCCAGGCGGTTTACAGAATACTGATATTACATGAGTCAGAGTCCTCCACACCGCCTGCGAACCGCCGAGCTGTCAAATTTTGAACCGGGAAAGCCGAGGCTGGTTCAAGGAGCGTATCTGGTGGTGTATTTAGTCAGAAAAGAATCGATTAATTATTGATTGCTAACCGATACCACAATCAGATACTCTGCAAATTATCAGACATTGCATATCAAGTTCGAATCGGCGCAATTGGTGTTAGGCCAGCTCTGCCAAAACATCATGGGAGGCAACATGTATAAGAACTATTGGAAACCAGCCATTATACTTGCTCTCTGCACCATGCTGCTGGCCTGTTCCAGACAGGATGCCCAAGCGGAAAAGCATCTTGACAACCCGCTCTCCGTCCATCTCGCCGGCAAGCTCACGCTGACCGGATCGAGTACCATGGCACCGCTCATGCAGGCGATAGGCGAGCGCTTCCGGGCACTCCATCCGAACGTACAAATCCGGGTACTGACAGGCGGCTCCAGCCGCGGTATCAACGATGCCCGCGCGGGCAAGGCAGACATCGGCATGGCATCGCAGGCACTGACGGACAGGGAAAGCGATCTGGATGGCTTCCTGATGGCGCGCGACGGCGTAGGCATCATTGTCAACAAGGACAATCCGTTAACCACGCTCACCGATCGGCAGGTTGCCGACATTTTCACCGGCAGGATCGGCAACTGGAAGGCATTGAGCGGCCGCGATGCGCCTATCGTGGTCATCAACCGCGAACGGGGACATAGCGAGGTGGAACTGTTCACCCGCTACTTCAAGTTTGCGTACGGCGATATCCGGGCAGCAATAACCATAGGCGACAACCAGCCAACCATCGATGCAGTCGCCGGCAATCCCGATGCCATCACCTTCGTTTCCCTCGGCGAAGCGGAACGCATGTCGCAGACTGGCATGAACATCAAACTGCTGGCACTGAACGGCGTGGCAGCTTCCAGCAAGACTGTGCGCAATGGCAACTATCCCCTGTCACGCCCGCTTTCCCTGGTGACGAAAGACCTGCCCAAAGGGCTGGCGCGTGCATTCATCGCGTTCTCCCTGTCTCCGCAGGTCACCGACCTCATCGAGGAAAATAACTTTGTTCCTTACGAAGACTGACCCCCATGGACATGCCTCAACGAATAATCCACCGGATAAGCCGGCTCAGTCTGCACACCATGCTGATGGGCGGTTCCATTGCCGTATCCAGCCTGATGCTGCTGGTCGGCATCATTGCCGTGCTGAGCCAGAACCGGATGCTGGCCGTGTCCGACCACATGCTCGACATCGATGCACGGATCGCGACATTGAGTCTGCGCAGCGACGCGTCGATGTTCGATGCACGCCGCCACGAGAAAAATTTTCTGCTGTTCTACCGGGAATTCGGTTTTGACGAAGCCAGATCACGCTACGTGACCCTGTTGCGCACCGATCTGGCCGATGTGCGCGAGAATCTGGCAGAAATGCGCCGTTTCATGACCAGAACGGGCATGGTACAGCAAACGCTGGCCATTGAGCAGTCCATCAACCGCTACGAATCATCCTTCCTCGACATGGTGGACCTATATGGTCAACTGGGTTTCGTCGATACCGGCCTGGAAGGGCAATTCCGCGACCGGGCGCACGAGATGGAGAAACTGCTCAAGGCCTCACGGCAGGGGCGGCTCATGCTCGATCTGCTAATCATGCGCCGTGCAGAGAAGGACTTCATAATGCGCGGGCTGGAGGTGGATGTACGGCGGCTTGAAGAGGCCATGACCGGGTTCAAGACCGACCTGGCGCATTCCGCGCTGCCCGACAATCGAAAGAACGAACTGCGCGCACTCGCCGATGAATATCAGCCCCTGTTCCTGAAATACGTGCAGATCAAACACCAGATCGACGACAAAAAACATGAATATTTCGCTGCGGTGCGAACGTTCATGCCGCTGCTGCAAAAGCTGAGCATGGAGGCAACAGCCATAGACGAAGCGAAACGCGGCAGCGCCCGTGAAACATTGCATATGGCCGAGCGCATCGTGATCGGCACCACCCTGGGCGCGATTCTGTTCGTCCTGTTCGCGACATGGCTGGTGACACGCGGTATCACCAAACCGATACAGGAATGCGTGGATTTCGCCAAGCGGGTGGCACTGGGCGATTTGCAAAGCCGCATGCAGCGCAGTGGCCGCGACGAATTCGGTACGCTGGCCAACGCCCTGAACGACATGGCTGACGCGCTGCAGGAAGCGGCCCATGCACGCGAGCAGCGGACCACGGAACTGGCCGCGACGAACCAGGCCTTGCACAGCGAGATACGCCAGCGCGAACAGGCCGAAGCAGCGATCAACAAGATCAACGCCGAACTGGAACACCGTATCGCCGAACGCACCGCGCAGCTGCGTGACGCCAATGCCGGACTCGAGCAGAGCAACCGGGGAATCTCCCTGCTCAGGGAAATGGGCGATACCCTGCTTTCCTGCCTCACGCTCGAAGAAGCCTATAAGACTGTCCCCAAGTTCGGACAACAACTATTCCCCCTTGCGGCGGGACATCTCTATTTACTGGAGGCATCGCGCAACCACCTGGAAGCAGTCGCAACATGGGGCGATCCAGTGGCCACAGCGCCGATGTTCGCGGTCCAGGAATGCTGGGCGCTGCGGCGCGGCCAACTGCACTGCGTCGTCGATCCGCATACAGGGCTGACTGCCCGCACTTGGAAAATACGGATGCGGAGCTACGCCCCTACCTCTGTATACCGATGATGGCCCAAAGCGATACGCTGGGCACACTCTACCTGGAGTTCCCGGCACTTGATGAACAGACAAGGGATGATGCGATTCCGGCTGCCGACCAAGCGCTTGCCGCCATGCTTGCCAAACATCTGGCCATGGTATTCGCCAATCTCAGACTGCGTGATGCGATTCGGCAGCAATCGATCCGCGACCCCCTGAGCGGACTATACAACCGCCGTTATCTGGAAGAAACGATGCAGCGCGATCTGTCGCGTGTTGCCCGCAAGCAGTTGCCGCTCGCGGTCATAATGCTGGATATCGATCACTTCAAACGCTTCAACGACACCTTCGGACACGAGGCCGGTGACGCAGTGCTGCAGAGTTTGGCCCGGTTGCTGCTCAGCCACATGCGCGCCAGCGACGTCGCCTGCCGCTACGGCGGCGAGGAATTCGTTCTGCTGCTGCCTGATACACCTCTCGAAACCGCCCACCAGCGCGCCGAGGAATTGCGAACGGCCGTACACCAATTGCAGGTCAACCGGCAGGGGCGGCCACTTGGTCCGGTGAGCATCTCCATGGGGGTTGCCGTGTTCCCGGAACACGGCACGACGGCCGAGGATCTGATTCGCGCCGCCGATACCGCCATGTACGAGGCCAAGCACAGTGGGCGCGACCGGGTATGCCTGGCGCAGGTCAATGCGTAAGTGTGAAATATGCTGGCGGATAACTGCGCAGTTATTCTGTGTGAAAAGCGTCCATGACACGGGGCTGGCCTAACAACGTAACTTATCGGATACAGGCATATTACTGCCGCCACTTTGCGGATACGCATCCAATTGATCAGTTAATGATACGGCTTGAAGCCGTGCCGTTCCAGTTGGTCAACCAACCTTGAAAAACCCCGGAAACTTGCTAGTCTTAAAATAGACATGAATGAGGGAGTGACGAGGAAATGGCTACCACCTGGGTACTGGTTGCGAATGCAAGCAAAGCAAATTTATACGTAAACCACGGGCCTCATAAAGGCCTGGAACTGGTTAAGACATTTCAGCATGTCGAAAGCCGCGAGAAAGCCCTGGAAAGAACATCAGACCGCCCCGGGCATTATCAGACCGGCAGCGGAGCGCATGGCGCCTTTTCCCAGCCTACTGACCCCAAGCAGCATGAAGAAGACAAGTTCGCCGCGGAACTGGCAAGCGAATTGGAAACAGGCCGTACCAGCAACCGCTATACACGGCTCATCATAATGGCCTCAGACCCTTTCATGGGCAAATTGAATAATCAGCTGCCCGCACATGTACGGGCACTGGCCACTGACACCATCGAAAAGGATTACACGTATCTTACCGAGCGCGAATTGGCCAGTCACCTCGAAAATATTCTGTATGTATGAATTTGGGAAGAGCGGTTGATTTACGCGTAGCTGTTTTATCGACCCCATTCCCGAAATCGACACGATGACCAAAACTGTCGTGTTTCCGCAGGCTATCCGGCAAATTCAAAAGTGAAGATCCATCTTCAGTCGCGTCTTTGCCAGTAGCTTTCCTTCAACTTGCTATCTTGGAGAAATAATGGCCACAACCTGGATTTTAATCGCCAATGCCAGTTTTGCTCGTTTATATGCAAACCACGGTATCAAAAAGGGTTTGCAGCTCATCAAGGAATTCAACCACCCGGAAAGCCGAGAGAAAAGCGCGGAACTGGTGTCAGATCGTCCCGGCCATAACAAGAGTCAGGGCAATGGTCATGGCGCTTTCGTTGCCGCCTCGCAACCCAAACAGAATGAAGCTGGAAAATTCGCTCAGGAACTGGCACAGGTACTGGAACATGGTCGCACCAGCAATATTTTTGATCGCGTGATTCTGGTGGCCTCCGCACCATTCATCGGGCTGCTCAATAACCAGTTCAACACCCATGTACGCAATCTGATTACCGACACCATCGAAAAAGATTACACCCGGTTCGCTCCACAAGAACTAACCGGGCGATTGTCGCACTGCATTTATCTATAAGGCTGACACCAAAGGCCATCGGCCTATGATCTCATAGGCCGATCCATTCTCACCCGTTACCGATTTCACCAGTACGAAATTCCGTGCCGTCCAGCGTAATGGCTTCATCGCTGCCTGCGCCCAAGGGCAATCAGCTTTCCTGAGCAAGGTCACATGCGGCAAATATGCTCGCTCATCGACTTTGAAACCTGCACCCTTTAACCGCGACTGCAATGCGCTCGCCAGATCAATCAACCCCTGCGGGACCGTTTCCGGCGCCACCCAGGCGATATGGTTATGCCGCCACCAGCCGGTGCGCGCCAGCTCGAAATTGAATGCAGCGCACTGCAACTGCGCAGCTAATGCCTGTAATTCGGCAATGCGCTCAATCCCCACCTCTCCCACAAACGCCAGCGTAATGTGGATAGACTCGGCGCGTGTACGCCGCCCCCCGCATTGTGCATGCATATGTTTGCCCATCCCGGCGAGTGCCGTGCGCATATCCGGATCGGGCCATAGCGCAAAAAATACGCGCGCTGTATTGCGGCCAGCGGTATCCGCATTCCCAGGCGTGGCCATCATATTGATGACGGCACTTGAATTCCAGCGTAACACCCTAATTTTAATAGCATAAACCCTTCCTCTCTGGAGACTTCCACCATGCACCAAATTCGTCAACCCGCCGTCGCTGGCACTTTCTATCCCGGCGTATCGAGCACGCTCGCCCGCGATGTGACCGCCTTGCTGGCGGCAGCCCACCCCGCCCCTCTCGGCAAATTGCCCAAGGCCGTCATCGTGCCTCACGCCGGCTATGTCTATTCCGGCGCCATTGCCGCCGCTGCCTATGCCAGCCTTGCCGCAGGCCGCGACCAGATCACGCGCGTGGTACTGCTCGGCCCGGTCCATCGCGTACCGGTACGCGGACTGGCCCTGCCCGGCGTCGATGGCTTTGCGACTCCCCTCGGCAACATTTCCATCGACCAGGCGGCTGTCGAGTTGCTGGGCACGATGCCACAGATCGTTACCAGTGCCGCCGCCCATGCATGGGAACACTCGCTGGAAGTACAACTGCCCTTCCTGCAGGCATTATTGAATAATTTTAGCCTGATTCCGCTAGCCGTAGGCGATGCCACGCCGGAGGAGATCGCCGAAGTACTGGATGCGCTGTGGGGCGGCCCGGAAACCCTGATCGTCATCAGCTCCGACCTGTCACATTTCCTGCCCTACGCTTCAGCCCAGACCGTGGATCGGGAAACGGCTCAACGCATCCTGGAATTGCGCGGCCCGCTGTCTCACGAGCAAGCCTGCGGCGGCACGCCCATCAACGGCATGCTGCTGGCCGCCCGGCGCCACCATCTGCAACCGTTGCTGCTGGATTTACGCAACTCGGGCGACACCGCCGGCGACAAGGAACGCGTGGTCGGTTACGCCTCGTTCGCTTTCATGGAGGAACCTGCTCATGCCCACTAACCACGGCCAGATCTTACTGCCGATCGCGCGCGCGGCCATCTCGCAAAAACTGGGGAAAACCTATCCGGCCAATGAGAATAGCAGCTGGCTGCAGGAACACCGGGCATGCTTCGTCACCCTCACCCAACACGAGCAGCTGCGCGGCTGCATCGGCACACTGGAAGCGCATCGCTCACTGCTGGCCGACGTCAGGGCCAACGCGCTGGCGGCTGCATTTCACGATCCGCGATTTGCACCTTTGACAAAAGCCGAGCTGGACTATACTGAAGTAGAGGTATCACTGTTATCGATGATGCAGGACATGGTGTTTGCCAGCGAACAGGATGCGCTGGAACAGCTGCGGCCGCAAATCGACGGCATCGTGTTCGAATACGGCCGCTACCGCAGCACCTTTTTGCCGCAGGTATGGGAACAGCTACCCGACCCGGTCGAATTCATGGCGCACCTGAAGCACAAAGCCGGACTCCATCCGCGCTTCTGGGATGAAAGCGTCAGACTATACCGATATACCGTGAACAAGTGGAAAGAAAGCGATCTGGAGAGCTTATCCGAATGAATGCAACGCAGCATCACCCCGGAAAATACTGGCATGCACTGGACGATGGCCGCATCCAGTGCGACCTGTGCCCGCGCGACTGCAAGCTGCACGAAGGCCAGCGCGGCGCCTGCTTCGTGCGCATGCGCGAGGGCAACCAGATCGTGCTCACTACCTACGGGCGCTCATCCGGTTTCTGTATCGACCCGATCGAAAAGAAACCGCTCAATCACTTCTACCCCGGCAGCAGCGTGCTGTCGTTCGGCACCGCAGGCTGCAATCTGGCGTGCAAGTTCTGCCAGAACTGGGACATCAGCAAATCCAGGGACATGGACAAACTGATGGATCAGGCCGCGCCGGAGACCATCGCCATCGCTGCGGAACAGAGCGGCTGCAAGAGCGTGGCGTTCACCTACAACGACCCCGTGATCTTCGCCGAATATGCGATGGATACCGCCGATGCCTGCCATGCCCGCGGCATCAAGACCGTCGCGGTGACTGCCGGCTACATGCATGATACAGCGCGCCGCGATTTCTACAGCAAGATCGATGCCGCCAATGTCGATCTCAAGGCGTTTACCGAAGACTTCTATTTCAAGCTCACCGGCTCGCAGCTGCAACCTGTGCTGGATACGCTGGTTTACCTCAAGCACGAAACCGATGTCTGGTTCGAGATCACCACCCTGCTCATTCCCGGCAAGAACGATTCCGATGCGGAAATCACCGCGATGTGCCAGTGGATCATGCAGCAGCTGGGGCCGGATGTACCGTTGCATTTTTCTGCGTTCCATCCCGATTACAAAATGCCGGATATTCCGCAGACGCCTTCATCCACGCTGATACGGGCGCGCGACATCGCGCTGCGTGCCGGGCTGCATTACGTCTATACCGGCAACGTGCATCACATCGAGGGCGACACCACCTTTTGCCCCGATTGCCATGCGCCGCTCATCGTGCGCGACTGGTACCAGATCAACGAATACCGTCTGACGCCTGATGGTCACTGCCCGCATTGCAACAGCCTGATCGCAGGGCGGTTTGACGCCAAACCGGGCCATTTCGGCCGGCAACGCATTCCGATAGCGATCAGCCGGGTGCGGGCGTAATTTCTGACAGGCCTGGTTGATGGCAACCAGCAAAACCAATGGAGACTCATGATGACTACCGAACTGGCGCAACTGGTCAGCATTCCCAGCGATCATGTCCATATTGAAGGCATGCTGGAATTGCCTGAGAACGCTCCGGGCATCGTGCTGTTCGCCCACGGCAGCGGCAGCAGTCGTCATAGCCCGCGCAATAACTATGTCGCCAGCGTGCTGCGCGAAGCGGGCATCGGCACACTGTTGATGGATTTGCTGACCCCTGAGGAAGACATGGTCTATGAAACCCGGTTCGACATCCCGCTGCTCACCCGACGCCTGCTGGACGCCACCGACTGGATAAGTCAGCAGCAATCCACGCGAAATTTGCCCATAGGGTATTTTGGCGCCAGCACCGGCGCCGCCGCTGCGCTGCAGGCCGCCGCGCAATCTACCCACAAGATTGCCGCTGTGGTATCGCGCGGCGGGCGCCCCGATCTTGCCGGTGCCGCCATGCTGCGCAAGGTACGCGCCCCCACCCTGTTGCTGGTCGGCGGCTTTGATGATCTGGTCATCGATCTTAATCAGGCATCCCATGATGTCATGAGCTGCCCCAAAGAACTCTCGATCATTCCCGGTGCAACCCATTTGTTTGAAGAACCAGGCGCGCTGGAGCAAGTCGCCCATCGGGCAACAGCCTGGTTCAAACGCTATTTGAAAGCTGACTGAGCAGCATTGCGGTATTTCGCTATCGCCATACCAGCGGATGCGACATCACATGCAGACACGCCAAGATACCATTTTCGTCGCCCGCAATCTTGCCAAAACCTGCCATAGGGGCAAGGTGGAAATCCTGGCGTGCGCATCAAAACGGACTAAACTTCGGCACTATCCTGCAGAATCGTGATCACTTCCTCGTCCTCCACCTGCGGGAAATCCGCGTAGAACTGCCCGACCGCCTGAAAGTATTCGGGCACTTCCAGACAGATAACTTCATCGGCATATTGCCGCACCTTGATCAAGGTGTCCTCGGGCGATACCGGCACCGCGCAAATCAGTTTTGCCGGATGTCTGGCACGCAGACCATGCAACGCAGAAATCATGGTGGAGCCAGTCGCCAGCCCGTCGTCGATCACGATCACGATGCGACCGCTGGGATCGATGGGCGGGCGTATCGGAGTATATTGGGCGCGGCGCCTGCGTATGGTTTCCAGTTGCGTCTGCTTTTCCGACTCGATGTACTCAGGCGTACCGCCCACCGATGCCGCATAATCCGCAATGTAGCTCCAGCCGCTCTCATCGATCGAACCTATCGCAAATTCCGGATTGGATGGCGTACGGAGCTTGCGCACCAGCACCACATCGAAATCGCCACCCAGCCGATCAGCAATGATTTTGGCCATCGGCACTGCACCACGGGGAATCGCCAGCACCAGCGGGTGTGTACCCTTGAATTGGGCCAGACTGTCGGCCAGTTTTTTTGCTGCGTCATCACGATTGCGGAACATGCGCTTATCCTCCGTTCATTTTGATCGTCATTCAATTCAAAAAACATTCTGTCCATGAAAATCACGAAAGACACGCAAAATTTAAATACCAGGAATGCGATTGAGACCCCGCTCGCTCCTTTGATTTATTTTCGTGCCTTCGAATTATTTATTGATTTTAGGCAATACCCTGCGAAAACCATTTCATGGCCCAATCGCCTTTCCCGACTTGAACAACTGCCGGAACACCTTCTGATGTTTTTCTTCGATAAACCTGGCAAACCGCTGTTTGAACATTTTGCGCACTTTAAGCTGACGCTTCGCCAGTTTGCGCATCATTCTGTCTACTGCTGCCAGCGTGCACGGCTTCTCTGACGCAAGCACAGCCATCTGCGGGACAAAATTTTTCAGCATCTCCTGCTGCACCTGCAAGTCCTGATATTCACCGAGCATATCCTGCAGCGACTTCAGCGCCTTGATCGCTTTCCTGACTCTGTCTGCAGGATAAAAGCTTTGGAAAAACTCGATCAGATAACGCAGCTTCTTGCAGGATTTGCGCAACTCATGCAGTGCTTGCGGCGGGCTGTCTGCATCGATCTCGGTACCTTGCCTGATGACGCGGCGCAGCATGCGCCAAATGCGCTGATTTGCCAGATCAAGCACAGGCAGCTTGGCATTAGGCAGCCTGCTACGGGAGGATAACGGTGAAGCAAGAAACGTAGCCCAAACCGCCATCAGCTGTGAATAACGTGCCGACTTCAGACTATCGACTAATTGTTGATGAGCTTGTTGCTGTTGATGCAGAATGAACTCACGCAAGGGATCAAGCGCTTTGGCAGCTACTGCCCCGAGGCCTTTTGTATAATCTTCAAAACTTAGCAGGTAAACATCAATATCTCGCGCTGAGCGGGTGATCACGCCCAGCCATGCGAATCCTCGCGTGAATCGCTGCCATTCATGCTGTGGGATAATACCGTGAACTTGTCCAAGCAAAGAACGGTTACGCCGCACTGCAATGCGGAAGTTATGCAGGCACTCAATATCTTTTCCCGCAGACACACCTGCTTCATTGGTATTCATCATCTCCAGCAGACGCCGCATAATGACACGTACAGCCTCATCCGCCCGCATTTCCGGTGCAAGTTTTAAATTCAACTTGGGCGAAAGCACATGCGACTGTAAATCCGTATCCACCATAATTTGCTGCCTCTCCGAAATGCTGCGCTTGGGTAATCCCCCCATTTTTAAATGATATCTAAAAGTAGAGCTTAAGCGACCAAAGCCAGCTTCTGTGTTGGTGTGATGCTGCCAATGTCCATGTCGGTTCGCTCGTGATTGTAAGTCCATAACCAGTTTGTGGCAAAGTTCTGCACTTCATCAATTGAATCCAGCAAGTAGGTGCCAGCCAATCATGGCGAACGGTACGGTTATAGCGCTCAACGTATTCATTTTGTTGCGGATTGCCCGGCTGAATGAAACCCATCCTGATGCCGCGCCTTTCAGCCCATGCCTGGGTGGCGGCACTGATGTATTCCGGGCCGTTATCGCATCGAATGGCTTTTGGTGCGCCACGCCATTCGATGATTTGCTCCAATGAGCGGATCACCCGCTCTGATGGTAGCGAGAAATCAACCTCGATACACAAGCCTTCACGATTAAAGTCATCAATGACATTGAACAACCTGATGCAACGTCCATCAGCCAGCTGGTCATGCATGAAATCCATCGACCATACTTCATTGATTTGTGTGGGCACAGCGAGCGCCTGCGGCTTCTCGCGAACCAGGCGCCGCCTTGGCTTGATGCGCAGATTCAGTTCCAACTCATGGTATATGCGGTAAATACATTTGTGATTCCAGCGAATTGCCGGGGTTTACCCACGCTGAATCCGGCCAAAACCTGATGCTGTCCTAACCATATGGAGCGAAATGAACATCTAACGGAACTAACGACGCACCAGATGCTTGCAATGCGGGTCCTGAAATGGCCCTATGGCCTTTTCCCATCCCGGCCCGGGCGACACCTGCCGGCAGATCAGTTCGCCGTCCAATTTGCTACGCCATTGGTACCAGGGCGCCGGCGCGGCCCAGCTCTGGACACTCAGCAACATTAGCACAGCCATTACGCTTAATCTCATGTTTGCCCCCCGATTTCAATACCAGCTGCCATGCCTCCGCGCCGCGGATCAATGCCGCCCATCCAGCCTGCTGTATGCGCATGATGCGATGCAGCTACCAGCACGGGGGGAGCTGTCCCAGCCCGGCGGGATCGTTGCGGCTGCCAAAATCGGCACATCGCCACGAACGACGCGCGCCGTCTCGAACTCCAACTCCATACCATATTTTGTGGCAGCTACCTGGTTTCTGCTGTTGTACTTCGGAGTACATGGGTCAGGTACAGGCCACGTTCGCCCCCAACCGCTGCCATAACAGATTACTACTTATCTGTTGTCGCTGGCATTTGCGATTTGGGCATCTTCTCCAGCTCTTGCTGCATCATGTCCATACGTTTTTCCATCATCTGCATGCGATTCATCATCGCGTCAGATGCCGCCCCCTGGGTACCCATACCAGCCTGATTGCCGCTCATCATGCCCATTCCGCCGCCCTGGGATCCCATCATGCCCATGCCACCTTTCATCATGGGGCAATCCATTCCCATCATGTTTTTGTCCATGGCCATGTTTTCCTGCATGGTCATCATGTGCTCCATCAACAACCGCTGCCGTTCCTTCGGATCCTTCGTGACCGCCAGCTTCTCCAGCTGCGATTGCATCTTCCTGGTGTTAGCCTGCATTTTCTGAATGATGGGTTTTTCGGAAGTCACAACCGCCTTTTGATCGGGATGATGGCTATCATCCGCCAGTACAGGCATCGACAATGCGCAAGCGCTAGCAAGCGCCAGAGACAAAAATGCAGTTTTGAGTTTCATTTGTTTCTCCTGTTAAGTTAAATGGCAACGGGACTACAGGCATATTTGATACTTTCGAGTTGTATTATGGTAATTTCCATTTGGATTTTCCTGACAGCTCGCCTTTCATTGTAGGACAAAAAATGCATAGCACTACCCAAAGGGGTCCATAACGGCATAACTAACCTGTATCTCGGCTATCCTGCGCTACGTGCGTTAACCAAGGAATGACGTGAATATTACATATTCGTATAATTTGCAGGTCACGAATTTAGTCTGCAACCTTTGAAATCGTTGATCACGATGCCACCGGCAGTGTAATCGTGAAAATCGTTGAATTGTTGTCTGAAGAAACTCCAATGCAGCCCTTGTGCGCTTCGACGATCGATTTGGTGATAGCAAGGCCCAATCCTGCTCCATCCAGCGCGGCGCCTCGAGCAGGGTCAAGCCGGTAGAAACGATCGAAAATCCGTTCCAGTTGCCCGGCAGGAATTGCCTTGCCATGATTTTCAACCTCAATCCGTTGCAACAACGCTGTCTCTTTAATTAAGCGAATATGAACTTTTCCGCCGGGAGAGGTATGAGTAATCGCATTGGACAGCAAATTAGCGAGAGCCCGCTGTAACATAATCCGGTCTCCCGTTACGCTCCCTGTCCCTGTAGTTACGACAGTTACACCTTTATCTTCGGCAAAAGGACCGAAAAATTCGGCAAGGCGCTCGATTTCTGTTCCAAGATCAACTCTTTCCCGTCCCGCCACCATCAGTCCGTTGTCTGCTTTAGCCAGGAATAACATGTCAGCAATCATTCTGGCCAGACGGTCAAATTCCTCCAGATTGGATGCAATGACCTCCTGGTATTGCTCGATGTTTCTGGCTTGGGACAGCGCCACTTGCGACTGGATCATGAGATTATTGATGGGGGTACGCAATTCGTGTGCGATGTCTGATGAAAAATCTGTCAGCCGGTGAAATGAATCTTCCAGTCGCGACAGCATTCCATTGAATGCAATCGCCAAATCGCGCAATTCCAGTGGCACACTTTCGGGACGCAAACGTTCACCCAGATGACTGACAGAGATATTGCGCGCTACTGCGGCCATATCCCTTACCGGCAAAAGCCCGCGTTTGGCGATGAACCAGCCAAGCGCGGCAGCGGTAGTCATGCCGAACACCAAAGCAGTCACCAGCAGGCTATGGAAATGGTCGAGAAAGTGTCGGTGCTCGTCGGTTTCCAGAGCAATATCGACGCTAAAACGGGGGTGCCCATCCAGACCGGAGGCAATCGAAGCCTTGATGCCACGGAACATGTGCTCGCCGTAATGCCAGGTTATCATAGTAGAATATGATGGGGGAGCGTCGGTATCCGCTGCCGCAAACTGCTGTGGAAAAGAAAAACCGGAAGTGGCAAACAAGCGTTGCCCGGTTTGGTCCCTGACAACAACAAATAACTCTGGATGACCGACTAGCGCCCCCTCCAGCAATTGGGGAAAAGCGGCCAGATCGGCTGGTGTATGGACCTCTTCGATCAAATTCCGGGTCAATTCCCATTTACCGTGGATTTCCCCCCAATCCATGTCAGCCAGGTGCGACTCGACGGAGCGGTTCATAAAATAGCCTATTCCCGCCAGCAAGAGCATGGTGGCAAGGGCAAACAGCAATGCCAGACGAAAGGTGATCGAGCGGCTTAACATCAGCTGTTTCGCAACTCCATGACATATCCCATGCCCCGTACAGTATGGATGAGCTTGGGCTCGAAATGATCGTCAATCTTCGCTCGCAGGCGACGGATGGCGACCTCCACCACATTGGTGTCGCTGTCGAAATTCATATCCCATACCTGGGAAGCGATCAACGTGCGCGACAACACTTCACCCTGACGCTGAAGGAACAGCGTCAGCAGCACGAACTCCTTGGCCGTCAAGTCAATGCGCTGCCCACTCCGGCTGGCACGGCGGCGAACGAGATTAACCTCAAGATCGGCTATCTCCAGAATATCCGGCTCAACCGCCTTCCCTCGACGCAGCAATGTCCGCACCCGTGCCAGCAATTCGGAAAATGCAAACGGCTTCACCAAATAATCATCGGCGCCAAGCTCCAGTCCTTTGACCCGGTCATCCACCTGGTCGCGCGCGGTGAGGAACAGCACTGGCATACTCCTGCCTGCTGTCCGGAGCGCACGCAACACCTCCCAGCCGTTAATACCAGGAAGCATGACATCGAGAATGATCAAATCAAACGACTCAGTCAGCGCCAGATACTGGCCATCGGTTCCAGTGACCGCCAGATCAGTAATAAAACCGGCCTCGGTGAGACCCTGCTTCAGATAAGTACCCGTTTTCGGCTCGTCTTCGACAATCAGTATTTTCATGACGATATTATCGCCCTTTTGCAAGCCCGTAGGGAAAGGTTACAAATTTGTAATTATCGCGTCAGCACTTTGTCGCCATTCATGGCGCATGCTGTTTTCACAGTTACGCGATTAAAACGGTTCGTCTTCATAAAAGCCGTCGTCGTACTGGCATTATCGGAAGGTACCACCAGCATTCCGTTGGCAAGTTGCCGCCGGACTGTATTTTGCGAATCATACACACTGAAAAAAGGAAAAATCATGAAATTGAATAAAGTTTACGGCGTACTGCTGGCAGGCCTCATCGTTGTTGCCGCACCAGTCTATGCGCAACAGCCGGATATGGGTAAAACCAACCATGACTCGGATAAGATGAATATGAATATGGATAAAGACATGAATAAAGGCATGAACATGGACATGGGGGCCGATTCCATGAAAAACATGCCTCGACAGGGAAACATGAGCGCCCCTGCCATGCAAAAGCAGATGAACGATCAGAGTCAACATTCCATGAATCCTGGAGCCGGAATGCCGAAAGATAATAAACAGTAACTTGCCTTGCCACCTTCACGGTAATACCTTGTTTTCCGTGAAGGAATAGATACCGACCGAACTGGACAGCCATTGCATCCGCTCAAGCCATGATAGCGGGATTAGCCAATTTGTGGAAAAGCATCGTTGTACAAAAATAGAACCCGGCACGTGAGCTGGAAAAGTCTATACTTGTTCCATGCACACTCGGCCGGAAACTCGTAACGTTTTTGAATATAACGAATCAGGCCAGCTCAGTTGAGGCGACAGTCCGGGAATTGACCGCAAACGACATGCTGCACAGTTCTGCAATCTTTGCCGCCGATGCGGAAAAAATTAACGCTGATTCATTCATTGAATGTCCAAGGATTTTTTATGAAAAAAACGACTCTCAAAAACCTGCCGGCGAACCCGTCTCGCCGCCGCTTTGTAGAAGGGCTTGTTGCAGGGGGCGCCTTGATAGGCACCAGCCTGTGGCAAAATCCCGCCTGGGCTTCAACCAGCCCTGGTCAACCCGCCGTACTCAGCGGAACCGACTTTACGCTTGATCTCGTTGAATCTGCGGTAAATTTCACCGGCACCCCCCGCATGGCGACTACCGTAAACGGCCAAGTGCCCGCCCCGCTGCTGCGCTGGCGCGAAGGCGACCGCATCACCTTGCGGGTAACCAATCGCATGTCGGTACCGGGTTCCATACACTGGCACGGCATCCTGCTGCCTGCCCCGATGGATGGCGTACCCGGCCTCAGTTTTAAGGGCATCGCACCAGGGGAGACCTATGTGTACCAGTTCGATGTGCGCCAGTCCGGCACTTACTGGTATCACAGCCACTCCGGCTTTCAGGAGCAGACCGGGCTGTATGGCCCCATTGTCATTGAACCGCGCGAACCGGCACCCTTCACTCATGATCGCGATTATGTCGTGATGCTGTCCGACTGGACAGACGAAGATCCGGAACAGGTGTTCAAGCATCTCAAGCAGATGAACGATTACTATAATTATGTTCGACCCACGGTCGGTGATCTGGTCGAGGATGCGAAGAAAGAAGGTTGGGCCAGCGCCCTGTCCACGCGCGCAGCCTGGGACAAAATGCGCATGAGCCCGCGTGACCTGTCCGATGTAAGCGGAGCCACCTATACCTTTCTCACCAATGGCATAACCCCGGCGGGGAACTGGACCGGCCTGTTCAAGCCCGGCGAGAAAATCCGTCTGCGCTTTATCAACGGCTCGTCGATGACCTATTTCGATGTGCGCATCCCCGGCTTGAAGATGACCGTGGTCGCGGCCGACGGCCAATATGTGCATCCGGTCAACGTCGATGAATTCCGCATAGGCGTGGCCGAGACTTACGACGTGATCGTTGAGCCGACTGAAGACCGTGCGTACACAGTTTTTTCCCAGGCACTGGATCGTTCCGGCTACGCGCTTGCTACCCTGGCACCGCGTATCGGGATGCGTGCCGAGGTTCCCAAACTCGACCCTGTGCCCATGCTGGGCATGTCGGATATGGGCATGGCCATGGGCGATATGCCGGGCATGGATGCTAATGGCAGCATGCAGGACATGCCAGGGATGGATATGGCTGGATCAAGCAGCATGAAAGGCATGGATATGCATGCAGGAATGGACATGCCTGGAATGGATATGTCGGGTTCTGCCAAGTCAGATGCAAAAGATATGGCATCTGCAGGTGGCGATGTACCAGTAAAACACCATGCTGCCACCGAATATGGCCCATCCAATTCCACGCGTGCGGATCAGGTATCAACACGGCTGGATGATCCCGGCGTGGGTCTGCGTAATAACGGACGACGGGTACTGACCTATGCCGATCTGCATACAGTGGGCGGCGCACTGGATCCACGCAATCCGACACGCGAAATAGAGTTGCATTTGACTGGCAATATGGACCGTTATATGTGGTCTTTCAACGGAGTGCCCTACTCCCAAGCCGAGCCGATATTGTTTCATTATGGCGAACGTTTGCGCATCATCCTGATAAACGACACCATGATGCATCACCCGATACATCTGCACGGCATGTGGAGCGAGCTTGAGTCCCCCGACGGGAATTTTCAGGTGCGCAAGCACACCATCAGCGTAGCGCCCGGACACCGCGTCAGCTATCGGGTCAGTGCCGATGCGCGCGGCAACTGGGCTTATCACTGCCACATGCTCTACCACATGGAAGGCGGCATGTTCCGCACCGTGGTAGTCGCTTAATCTGTGTATGAAGTAACGGAGATCATTGCAATGAAAAACCTCAAGCCGCTAGCGCAGATATTGCTCTGCACGCTGTTCCCGCTGAGCGAGGCTGTCTTTGCCCAGGACCCGATGCCTATGTCCGGGCATGAGATGTCCACATCCGGTTCCGACTCGGACATGAAAAACATGGATGCGGATTCCATGAAAAAAATGGGCGACATGCCGGGTATGGAAACCACTACTACCACCAGCAAGCAGCACCCCCCTGCGCAACCCGCCCCACCGGTAGGCAGCCTGCCAAGCAGCGATGGCTCGGCAGGCAAGTCATACCACGCTTTGGGTATAGACATGGATAGCATGCATATGGAGGATGATCCGCTCATCGCCAAATTCCTGCTCGACAAGCTGGAATATGTCCATGGCGACCAGACCGACAGCATGGTATGGGATGGACGCTTTCGTCTCGGTCACGACCTTGACAAGCTCTGGATACGCAGCGAAGGTCAACGGGCTCATGGCAAAACCCAGGATGCTGATGCTGAATTGTTGTGGGGCCATACTTATGCGGCATATTGGGATGTCGTGACGGGCGTGCGCCATGACTTCGGCGCCGGCCCCTCCCGCGACTGGGCCGCCTTGGGCATACAGGGGCTGGCTCCTTACAGATTTGATGTCGAAGCAACCGCGTATGCGGGGCCGGCAGGGCGCGCCGCGATGCGGCTGAAAACCGCCTATGACCTGTTGTTGACGCAGCGGCTGATCCTGACACCGGAAATCGACGCCAATCTGTACAGCAAGGATGACGTGGATCGCGGCATTGGCGCAGGACTGTCCGATACATCATTGGGCTTGCGCTTGCGTTACGAAATCCGCCGTGAATTAGCACCCTACATCGGTGTCAATTATGTGCAAAAATACGGAAAAACCGCAGACATTGCGCGAACCAATGGCGATCCGGCACATGATGTGCAATTGGTTGCGGGTGTGCGTATCTGGTTCTGATGCTTTGCTCGTGAATAAATGCATTTCATTCCTCTCTCATGCTGAAAAGGGTAATCATGAACACCGCAAAAATCGTACTGGCGACCTTGCTGGCACTCGCACTGGGCGCTGGTGCATTCGTATGGTCTGGCATATACAACCCTGGCGCCGACAACCCGCACTGGAAACTCACCTACGCGGTCATGGAGACCACTCGCGAACGGGCTATCGAACAACACGCATCAACCCTTTCCGTACCCGCCAATCTCAATGACCCCCAACTGATATTGAAAGGCGCCGGTCAGTACGCCGCGATGTGCACCAGTTGTCATCTGGCGCCGGGAATGCAGGATTCCGAACTGCGTCCCGGGCTGTATCCTCAGCCGCCTGATCTGAGCAAGGTGAGCGTAGATCCGCGCGAGGCATTCTGGGTCATCAAGCATGGCCTCAAAATGAGCGCAATGCCGGCCTGGGGAATGAGCCACGACGATGCAACGATCTGGAGTATGGTGGCTTTCCTGCAGAAACTGCCGGGTATGACGGCTGAGCAATACAAGGAGATTGTCGCCAAAGCACCGCCGGACGAAGATATGGGTCCGATGGACGACAATAGCCTGCCCACATCAGACGGCCATACTCACAGCGGACATATGCATGCTGACGATTAAACTCTGTTCGTCTCCCGATTTCAATATCCGGCTGCCATGCCTTCACGTCGCGGGTCGACACCGCCCATCCAGCCTGCCGGTACGCGCATGATGCCATGCAGGCCACTGTTGGCTTCGCCGATTTTGATCTGATGCCCCATGGATTGCAATGCCGGCTGCAAGGCTGCCAGCGGGGTGCCCTGTTCCAGCTCGGTGGGACCGTTGCGACTGCCAAAATTGGGCAGCGCGACGGCCTGCTGCATGTCCAGATGCCAGTCAAGCACGCCTATCAGCGTTTTGACCACGTAGTTGATAATCGCGCTGCCGCCCGGTGAACCGATCACGCCGACCAGCCGGTGGCGCCGGTCAAGGACCAGCGTGGGTGCCATCGCACTGCGCGGGCGCTTGCCGGGCTGTACGCGGTTCGCCACGAGCTTGCCGTCCAGCTCCAGGGAAAAGGAAAAATCGGTCAGTTCGTTATTGAGCAAAAAGCCGTCCACCATGTGCCGGCTACCGA
The DNA here is from genome assembly GCF_002162035.1 of Sulfuriferula sp. AH1. Taxonomy (NCBI): domain Bacteria; kingdom Pseudomonadati; phylum Pseudomonadota; class Betaproteobacteria; order Nitrosomonadales; family Sulfuricellaceae; genus Sulfuriferula; species Sulfuriferula sp. AH1. The sequence goes on along the minus strand of NZ_CP021138.1, from coordinate 964,930 downwards.
ACGCGTCCTCGATCGACGAGGTCATGGCCACCGCATTGCCCCAGCGATCCACTATGGAAATATGGCTGGTGGAAGGCAGATCCAACGCATTATCCGCACCCTGATCGGCGGCATTGACCCCAGGTGGCGTACCAGGCTCCGCCGTACCCATGCCATATTGCAGATCGATCAGCCCGGCACGCTGGCGCAAATAGGTTTTATCGAGCAAGCCGGCGACCGGCACCTGGACGAAATCGGCATCTGCCAGGTACACACTGCGATCGGCATAGGCCAGGCGCTCCGCCTCGCTGATGAGATGCACCGCCGCCACGCTTTCCGGCTGCAAAGCTGCCACGTCATACGCCTGCAATATGCCCAATATCTGCAACAGCGTGACGCCGCCCGAACTCGGCGGTGGCATGCCGCATACCGTGTATGCCCGATAATCACCGCACACCGGTACGCGCACTTTGGCCCGGTAAACGGCCAGATCGGCGATGCTCATTCTGCCCGGATTGGTCGGATGCGCATGCACCGTCGCCACGATGTCGCGGGCGATCTTCCCGGTATAGAACGCCTTGGCGCCGCGTTGCGCAACCTGACGCAATACCGCGGCCAGCTGCGGATTAACCAAGCGTTCACCTGCGGCGACAGGCGAACCGTCTGCATGATAGAAATACGCTCGCGCAGCGGGCTGCAATGGCAGATATTTGTCACGCGCCACCAGCGCATGCAGGCGCGGCGAGACGACAAAGCCGCGTTCAGCGAGCCTGATCACCGGGGCGAACAGCGTACGCCAGGGCAGCCTGCCCTGCTGCACATGCGCCAGCTCAAGCATGCGCAAAGTGCCGGGCACCCCTATCGATTTTCCGCCGATCACTGCGCGGTAAAAGCTGAGCGGCAAGCCGTCTTCATCCAGAAACATGTCCGCTGTCGCCGCGGCTGGCGCGGTCTCGCGCCCATCGTAAGCCAGTACCCGTTTATCGCCGTGGCGGTAATACAGCAGAAAAGCACCGCCGCCGACACCGGAAGACTGCGGCTCAACCAGCGCCAGCACCATCTGCACCGCAATCGCCGCATCCACCGCACTGCCGCCGCGGCGCAGCATGTCCACCCCCGCCGCGACCGCCAACGGGTTGGCTGCCACCACCATGGCATGCCTGGCCACGACCGCCTGGCGCTGCTGCAAGCCGGTCGCTGCTTCGGGGGCATCGGGACGCTCTGTTGAGCGCGCCGTAACGCTGAACAGCGCAATGATAACCAACAGGCAATAACGGACAGCCATGCTCACGCGAACTCGAACCTTTGTTCGGTAAACAGCCGTATGCAGGCTTCAACTACTTGTGCATCGAACAGCGTACCCTTGTGGACATCGATTTCATGCAGCGCCGCTTCCATTCCCAATGCCGGACGATAAGGGCGGTAACCCGACATCGCCTCAACGACATCGGCCACCATCAGTATTCTGGCTTCGAGGATGATATCTTCATCTTTCAGTCCCTGCGGGTAGCCCGAGCCGTCGAGCCGTTCGTGGTGCTGCAATACAGCCTGGGCGACCGGCCAGGGGAAATCCAGATTCTTGAGGATGTCATAGCCCGCCTGCGAATGCGTCTTGATCATTTCGTATTCCAGATAAGTCAGCTTGGCCGGCTTGGTGAGGATTTCCGCCGGGATCGCAACTTTGCCAAGATCGTGCAGATGGCCGATGACGTGCAGCCCTTCCAGCTTGCGTTCGGGCAGCCCCATTTCCTTGCCGATGGCGCAGGCAAGCTGTGCGACGCGACTTTCATGGCCCGCCGTATAAGGATCGCGCAATTCCACGATACTGGAAATGGCTTCAACCGTACTATCCAGCGACTTTTTCAGATTGCCAAGCGTGGCATTGAGCTTGTGCCCCAAACGCAAGGAATGCACGCCGATCGCAACATCGCTGGCCACCTCGCCCAGAAAGCGGACGATTTCCTCATCAAATGTCCCGTGCTGTGCCGAAAACACCAGCAGCGTGCCGATGATTTCCTGGTCTGCGAGGAGCGGAATCGCAGCAGCAGAGCGGATACCCCATTGCCGCACTATCGGCTGCCAGTCGGCAAGCAGCGCATCCGTTTGTGCATCCTCGATGACAATCGGCCGCTTGCCTTCAACGGCATTGGCAAACAGTCCGCAACTTTGTACAGGATCGTCGCAACGTGCCTGCAAGACAGCGAAATCGGCCTCGCCAATTCCCGCCCAGGCTACGGGCAACGGCTTGAATTTCTTGTTTTTGGCGGCAATCAGCACCGCCACGATGTCTTCGAGCCGCTTCAATGTATCGCAGACAAACTGGAAAAGCGCGGTTTCGCTATCGGGCGCAAGCAGGTATTCATTGATATCTCGCAGAATCAGCAGCATCGCATTCAGCTTTTTGACTTTGAATTCGCTGGTTTTGCGCTCGCTGATGTCGAGTGTGGTAATCCGGAAGACATCGCTTTCCGGCACATAATAAACATACTGTTCATAAGTAGCGCTGCCGATTCTGACCTCATGCATCACTTCCGGCTGTTCCGTTTGCGGGAACACGCTGACGATGTCTGCCAACCCTGCCAGGACCGGATGCGCCATGCCCAGCGCGAGCAGATCCGGAAACCGCTTCTCCGCTGCCGGATTGAGATAGGTTAGCGTGCCGGCGGCATCCAGTTCGATTAGCGGATTGGGGTTCATCCGGGGAAAGGACGCCAGCCGCAGTATCTCCTGCCGGCCCTGCTGACGTTCGACAGCATGTCGTATGTGTTGCAACAGATCGTCAATCTTGTAAGGCTTCAGCAAATAGGAAAACGCCCCCTGATTGGTTGCCTCGATAGCCGATTCCATCGCGGCATGGCCGGTCAGGATAATGGCCTCGGTGAGCGGCGAGCCGGCTTTGATCTGTGACATCACCGTGATCCCGGACATGTCAGGCAGTTTCAGATCGATGAGCGCCACACTGATGAACGCTTGCTGCGCTTGCGTGATACCTTCCGCACCATCTGCGGCAAGCAGCACTTCATATCCCTTCACCCGCAGAATATCGGCGAGGGTCTTGCGCAGATTCGGGTCATCATCGACCACCAGCAGTTTGGGCACCGTCTTCATGATGCCGGATTAACGACCGTTTCGCGCTGCAATGCCTCGACGCGATTCCGGCCATTCTGCTTTGCCAGATAAAGCGCGTCATCGACACGTTTGAGCAGCGAATTCAAATCATCTTCAGGATCGAAAATGACGACACCGAAACTGACGGTCAGATGCTCGACCTCGTCGAACCGGTAATCGGCGATAGCCAGCCGCAATTTTTCGGCCGCGGCAAGGGCGGCTGGCCGATCGGCCTGCGGCATCAGTATCATGAATTCCTCACCGCCCCAACGCGCAACGACGTCGACCGACCGGATATTCTGTTTCACCAGACGGGTAAGCGCCTGCAGCACAAAATCGCCGACATCGTGACCGAAACTGTCGTTCACCCGCTTGAAGTAATCGATGTCATACATGACCAGTGCCAATGGCGTGCTGTAGCGCTTTGCCCGCGCCACTTCACTGACCAGGATCGCGGTAAATTCCCTGCGATTGGCAATGCCCGTGAGGCTGTCAGTAGTCGCAAGAATATGAATGGCCTTTTCATCGCGCTTGCGCTGAGTGATATCCAGGGCATAGATGCGGATTAGCCCGACTTCCTGCACGAACGAAACATGCAGCTCATAAACCGCTTCACCAAGCTCGACCTCATGCACGATCTCGCACTGCCGCCTGTTCTCGCGCAAGGCTACGATTTGCGCGGCCAGTCCGCTGATTAACGGATGCGACAATCCCGTCACACTGAGGTCGGGGAACACTTTTGCGGCAGCGGGATTGATATAGGTAATCTCACCGGCGGGATCAAGTTCGATGACAGGGCTGGGATGCAACCGGGGAAAGGAGGCCAAGCGCAATATTTCCTCCTGTGCCTGCTGGTGATCCACGCCATGCCGGATACTCAGCAGCAGATCATCCATCTGGTAAGGCTTGAGCAGATAGGAAAACGCGCCCTTTCTGGTGGCCTCGATAGCGGTTTCCATGGAGGCATGCCCGGTCAGGATGATCGCTTCGGCCAATGGTGCAGTCGTCTTGATGCGTTCCATCACCTCCAGGCCGTTCATGTCGGGTAATATAAGATCGATCAATGCCAGACTGATTGCTTCACGCTCAATAGCAGCAACGGCTTCTGCGCCATTACCGGCAATAATCACCTCATAACCCTTGATTTTCAGAATGTCTGCAAGCGTCTTCCGCAGATTCGGATCATCGTCCACCACCAGAATTTTTACATTTTTCTTCATCATGAGGCACCCGATTTTTAGCCGCTAGGTCGAAACCAACGAATTCTGCAGTTTTTTGATCCGGATTTCCTCGATCAACTGAAGCAAGGCATCTGTTTCAAAAGGCTTGTACAGCACCGTATAGGCGCCGATCTGGCTGGCCTTCTCAATGGAGGCACCCATTTCCTGGCGATAGCCGGTCATCATCACGACCGGCTTGTTCGGGTATTTGGCCTGAATCCGCTTCAGCACTTCCACACCGTTCACGTCACCCAGCTTGAGGTCCAGTACGATTACCAGCTTATAGTTATTAGTGAGATGATCCAGCACCTTTTCCGGCTCGGTTTCCGTTTCCACCTGATAACCGCGCAGTATCAGTATGTCTTTCAATGTCTTGCCAAAACCGGGGTCGTCATCCACCACCAGAATGTTTTCTTCCTTGTGCAACAGCGACAGGAAAGACAATACCATCTGGAAATTAAGCGGCTTGGAGAGAACCGCGTAAGCCCCGGCATGCTTGGCTTCGTCCGCCACCTCGCCCGTCGTGTAAGCACTGACCAGCACGACTGGCAGCGCAGGGGAGATCGCCTTCATTTGACGCAGCGCCTCAACCCCGCTGATGCCGGGCATCCTGATGTCCATCAGCACGCAATCCGGCGCTTCGGTTTTAACCATCTCCACGCCTTCTTCGCCGGTATAGGCTGCAATCGCCTCATGACCCTTGATTTTCAGGATGTCGCAGGTGGTTTTCACGATACGCCGGTCATCATCCACTACCAGGATTTTCATGATTATCTCCAGTTTATTTTATTGTTGCTTTAATTCAAGCAGGAAGCATTTTTCATACCGTGCCGGCAATCGCTTCACTGCCTGGCAAGACGACAGTAAATACAGCGCCTTTACCCGGTTCGCTCCATACCTCGACATTGCCGCCATTAGCCTGCGTGAGGTTCTTCACTACCACCAACCCTAACCCGACCCGTCGCGCCTTGGTGGTAAACAAAGGCTGAAACAGCCTGGTTTGCTGCGCCGGCGCGATGCCCATACCACTATCCTTGATACTGATACGTACGCTGTGCGTCGGCTCATCCGCACTGGCCGCTATCTCCAGCGTACCGCCCTGCGGCATGGCCTCGACTCCATTGGTAATCAGGTTCCACAACACCTGTTGCATCTGCACGGGATCGACCTGGATGGCAGGCAAGGCGTCCGGGACATCCAGTTTGACGCTGACCGCAGCCGGAATCTGACATCTGCGCAAAGTCTGTCCGATCAATTCCGCCACATGAACCGTTTCGGTTCGCGGTGCCTTGGTGCGGACGGCATCCAGCAAATCGGACACGATGCGTTCCGCCTCTTCCGTCTCGCTCTTGATGATACCCAGATATTCTTTGGTCGTTTCATCTGCGTCCGTCAGCACTGCCTGCAGGAAATACACCGCATTATTTATCACCCCCAGCGGATTGCGCAGCTCGTGACCCACGTTGTCTGCCACCTGTCCCAGCAGGGCGAGTTTTTCCTTGCGCACCAGTTCTTCCTGCGCGGCCAGCAGTTCCTGTGTATGCGCCTGCAATTTCGCTTCAAGCTGCCGGTCTTGCAGGATCAGCAGCGATTTGACGGACTTGAGTTCCTGCGCCATCTG